>NZ_JBVJUY010000005.1:186418-275950 GCF_055604165.1 Streptomyces sp. NPDC037242 | reverse complement strand
CCCCCCCCCCCCCCCCCCCCCCCCCCCCCCCCCCCCCCCCCCCCCCCCCCCCCCCCCCCCCCCCCCCCCCCCCCCCCCCCCCCCCCCCCCGCGTCCGCCGTTATCGGTTGCCTTTACTTGTTCCTTACGATGCTCCGCATGAAGGAACCCTCCAGGCAGACGCGGTGGGAGCGCCGTACGCAGATACCGCTGCTGGTGCTCGCCGTCGGCTTCGCCGTCGCGTACGCCGTACCGATCGTGGCGCCCGACGCGGACCGGTGGGTGCACCGGGCGTGCACGCACGCGGAGTGGGTGGTGTGGGCGGCCTTCGCCGCGGACTACCTCGTGCGCCTGGCGCTGTCGCCCGCGCGGAAGGCCTTCGTACGGACCCACTGGCTGGACCTGCTGGCGGTACTGCTGCCGATGGTCCAGCCGCTGCGGCTGCTGCGGCTGGTGGCCACCCTGCTGCTGGTGGGCCGGCGGGCCCGGATGGCCCCGCAGATCCGGCTGACCACGTACGTGGCGGGCGCGGTGGTCGGGCTGCTGATGTTCGGCTCGCTGGCGGTGCTGAGCGTGGAGCGGGACGCGCCCGGAGGCAATATCCGCAACCTCGGGGACGCCCTGTGGTGGTCCGTGACCACGATGACCACGGTCGGGTACGGGGACCACTCCCCCACCACCGGGCTCGGCCGGATCCTGGCGGTGGGGCTGATGCTGTCGGGGATCGCGCTGCTGGGTGTGGTCACCGCCAACATCGCGGCCTGGTTCATCTCCCGCTTCGAGCGCGACGACCGGCTGGAGCGGGCCCAGACCGCCGCCATCGCCGAGCTGGCCGAGGAGGTACGGGCGCTGCGCGCCGAGGTCGCGCGGCTGGGCGGCGGGGACACCGACCGGCCGGGCGCCCCGGCGCAGCGGGAGGCTAGCGCTCCCACACCTTGAACGCCCGGACCTGGTACGGGGACTGGGGCAGCCAGACGCCGTCGCCGGGGTAGGTCTGGAACTCCCCGGTCTCGGCACACTCCGCCGACTGGTAGGTGGTGACCGGCCGGCCGGTGCGGTTGGCGAGGGCCTGGGCGGTGGTGCCGGGGGGCAGCGCCGTGCAGCTGTTGATGTCGAGGGTGCTCAGCTCGTGGGTCCGGCGGGTTCCCTTGAACTCCGCCTTGGCCCACAGGCAGAGCTGCCCGGTCGCGCAGGCCCCCAGAGGCGGCGGCCCCGCGGCGTGGGCGGCGGTCGCGGTGCTCGGGATCAGGGCGGTGAGGGCCAGGACGGTCGCGGCGAGAGTGGTGGAACACGTACGCATGACGGGTCAACTCCTTGTGGACTCCGGCGCCCCGGACCTGTTCCGGGGAGCCGCTGACCCCACGCTGACCTGCGGCGATGGGCGGGCGGAAGGGGCTGCGGGCAGCTCCACCCTGATAGGCGACAGCCCCGCCGGAACCGTCCGGCGGGGCTGTGGCGCGTACGGAGTTGACGCCTCCGCGGGGTGTCGGCGGCGGCTCAGACGTGGGCCGCGCCCGCGCCCGCGGCGGCGTTCTCGCCCCGCTTGGTGAAGCCGGCCACGATCGCAGCGAGTACGGCGACGATGCCCGCGACGGTGAAGGCGGTACTCATCCCTGACACGAAAGTGTCGTGCGCGACGGCGGTGACGGCCTTGGCGACCTGCTCGGGAGCGCCCGGCGGAACCGGGGCGATGCCGACCTGCACCCCCTTCTCCGCGAGCGCGAGTTCCTGCGGGGCGAGCGGGGGCAGCTGGGCCGCCGTCCAGTTGTCGCCGAACGAGCCGGTGACCTTGCTCGCCATGACCGCGCCGAGGACGGCGGTGCCGAGGCTGCCGCCGACCTGCATGGCGGCCTGCTGGAGGCCGCCGGCCACGCCGGACAGCTCCAGCGGGGCGTTGCCGACGATGACCTCGGTGGCGCCGACCATGACGGGCGCGAGGCCGAGGCCGAGCAGGGCGAACCAGAGCGACATGGTGACGGTCGCGGTGTCCGGGGTGAGCCGGGCCATCCCGAAGCAGGCGGCGGCGGTGGCGACCATGCCCGCGACCAGCGGGATGCGCGGGCCGACCTTGGTGATGGCGGCGCCGGCCAGCGGCGAGCCGATGATCATCATGCCGGTCAGCGGCAGCAGGTGGAGCCCGCTGTCGACCGGGCTCATGCCGTGGACGTTCTGCAGGTAGAAGGTGACGAAGAACAGCCCGCCCATGAAGGCGAAGGCCATCAGCACCATGAGTACGGTGCCCGCGGACAGCGGCAGCGAGCGGAACATGCCCAGCGGGATCAGCGGCTCGGAGACCCGGCTCTCCCAGACGGCGAAGAGCACGAAGCACAGGACCGAGGCGCCGAGGAAGAGCAGGGTCTTGCTGTCGCCCCAGCCCCACTCCGAGGCCTTGATCAGGGCCCAGATGAGCGAGAACATCGCGCCCGACAGCAGGGCGATGCCGAGGAGGTCGAAGGAGCGCGGGGCGTTCTCGGCGCGGTGGTCGACCAGGATGAACAGGCCGAAGGCGAGCGCGATGATGCCGACGGGCACGTTGATGAAGAAGACCGACTGCCAGCTGACGTTCTCGACGAGCAGGCCGCCGACGATGGGCCCGGCGGCGGTCGAGGCGCCGATGACCATGCCCCAGATGCCGATGGCCATGTTGAGCTTCTCGGCGGGGAAGGTGGCGCGCAGCAGGCCGAGGGCGGCGGGCATGAGCAGCGCGCCGAAGAGGCCCTGCGCCACGCGGAAGCCGATGACGAGCTCGACGCCGTCGGAGAAGCCGATCACGGCCGAGGAGGCCGCGAATCCGGCGATGCCTATGAGGAAGGTCTGGCGGTGGCCGAAGCGGTCGCCGAGCTTGCCGGCGGTGATCAGGGAGACCGCGAGGGCGAGGAGGTAGCCGTTGGTGATCCACTGCACGTCGGCGAGCGAGGCGCCGAGGTCCTTCTGGATCGCGGGGTTGGCGACGGCGACGATCGTGCCGTCCAGGGTGACCATCATGACGCCGATCGCGACGGCGAAGAGGGTCAACCAGGGGTGGCCGCGCAGCCCCGTGCGGGCCGGTGCCGAGCCGGGTTCCTTGACGGGTACCTGATCGTCCTGGTCGTCGACGGTGATCTGACTAGTCATGCGAACAGGCTAGTGACAGCGACTGACACTTCACAAACGGCTTAACGAGACAGTCACTGTCAGGTCGGTCACAGGTACCCTGACCGCTCACTCAGCGTCAGAAAGGACCCCGCGGTGATGACCGACCAGCGGCCCGCGCCGGCCGCTCCGGCGGCCGGACTGCGCGAACGCAAGAAGCGGCGCACCCGCGACGCACTGCTGCGCGCCGCGCTCCTCCTCTTCATCGGGCAGGGGTACGAGGAGACCACCGTCGACGAGATCACCGACGCGGTCGACGTCTCCCAGCGCACCTTCTTCCGCTACTTCGCCAACAAGGAAGAGGTCGCCTTCGCCGTCCAGGAGCTGGTCGAGTCCCACTTCCTCGCCGCGCTCCGCGCCCGGCCGGGCCACGAGGGCCCCCTGGAGGCCATGCGCAACGCCGTGCTCGCCGCCTGGGACACCGTCGACGACGCCATCTCCGAGGTGGTCCCGGTCGACCTCTACATGCGCAGCTACCAGCTGATCGAGTCCACCCCCGCCCTGCTCGCCGTGCACCTGCGCCGTTCCACCGAACTGGAGGAGCGGATCTCCCGGCTGATCGCCGCCCGCGAGGGCCTCGACGTGGACGCCGACCCGCGTCCGCGCGTGGCCGTCGCCGCGTTCTCGGGCGTCATGCGGGTCACCGGACGGCTCTGGGGCCAGGGCGAGGACGCCAGCGTCTCCGCGATCCGGAGCATGACCGAGGCCTACCTCGACCAGATCGGCCCCGCCCTGGCCGCCGACTGGCGGTAGTACGGCGCCCATTACGGCACCGTTCACGGCGCCGTTCACGGGTCCCCGCGCGGGCTGCCCGTATCCGGCCCGGGGTCCCCGCCCGACCGTGAGCCCGGTCACCCCGCGTGCCGGGTCGCGCGACGGTCTCCTACGCTGGTCCCAGTGAACCTGTCCGGCTCAGCCCACCCCCTCGCCCCCGCCGCCCCCGTCACCGCCGCGCGCCCCACCGCCGCCCTGCGCGCCCTGCTCGCGCTCGCGGTGGTCTTCATCATGCTCGCGACGACCGGGTGGACCGCCGTGCACCGCCCCGAGGCGGGCGTCTCCGCCCGGGCCGCGGCACTCGCCTCCTGGGCCGGGGCCCGGTTCGAGGGCCGGCCGCTGCCCGCCGCCGACGCCCCCGCACGGACGATCGCCCGCTTCTTCAAGGGCCTCGACGGCGCCCAGCGGGCCCGGCTCGCCGAGGGCTACCCGCTCGTCGTCGGCAACCTCGACGGCGCCCCGACGGCCACCCGCTACCGGGCCAACCTGATCGGCCTGCGCCGGGCCGCCGTCGTCGAGGAGGCGCGCTCCCACGACGTCGCGCTGACCCCCGCCGACCGCACCACGGCCACCCGCCGGGCACACCGCTTCGAGTCCCTCGCCGAGGACGGCCGCCAGATCCTCGCCTTCGACCCCACCGGCGGCGGCCTCGTCGCCGAGGTCTTCGGCGACCTCGACCAGGCCCGCCGCATCTCGGTGATCGTGCCCGGAGTCGACACCGACGCGGTCACCTTCGAACGCACTCAGCGCCGGCTCACCGCCCCCGCCGGCATGGCGCAGTCGCTGTACGCGGCCGAGCGCGCGGCCGCCCCCGACAGCAGGACCGCGGTGATCGCCTGGGCGGGGTACGACGCACCCACCGGGCTCGGCATGGACGCGGCCACCGGCCGGATGGCCGTGGAGGGCGCCGTGCGGCTGAAGTCGCTGACCACCGCCCTGCCCGGCAGCGCGGGCATCGCACTGTTCTGCCACAGCTACGGCTCGGTCGTGTGCGGGGTCGCCGCGCACGAACTGCCCGCCCGGGTCACGGACGTGGTGGTCGCGGGCAGCCCCGGCATGCGCGCCGAGAACGTCGCTGAGCTGGACACCTCGGCCCGGGTCTGGGCCGCGCGGGACGAGGGCGACTGGATCGCCGACGTACCGCACCTGGAGGTCGGCGGGCTCGGGCACGGCGCGGACCCGGTGTCCGCTGGCTTCGGCGCACGGCTGCTGTCCGCGGCCGGGGCCAAGAGCCACACCGGCTATTTCGAGCCAGGGACCGCCTCACTGGACAACTTCGCCAAGATCGGAACCGGCGCATTCGGTTCCATCACGTGCGCCACCGGCGACGACGCGTGCCGGCGCGAAATTTCCGGTACGGAGCAGGACTGACGCGTGTAGACGCCCGGAAAACGGGCGCCGCAACGGGGGGACGCGCGGGGGCGCGTCCCTTTACCATGTGCCGCATGGGTGACGTACTGGCCGGAAACCATGCCGTCTGGGAGTTCGATCTCGCCTCGGACTCGGTGCTCATCCGCTTCGCACGGGGGATCAGAACGCCGAGACCGCTGAGGATGCCGAGGCTCTTCCACGCCCTCGGAACCCGCAGGATCCCCCTCGAAGCGCTGTCCGGGGTGAGCGTGAGCGCGGGGAAGCGGGACACGGTGCAGCTGCGCGCCGTCCCACGTCCCGGCGCCGATCCGCTGATGGACGTCGCCGCAGGGCAGTTGAAGGAGTCCTGCGACCCCTACCGGCTGGTGCTGCCCGGCGACCGGGCCCCGCACGCCGCCGCCTTCGCCGACGCCCTGCGCGCCCGGCTGGGCCCCGACGCGGCGGAGCCGGCCGAGCGGTTCCTGGTCGAGGTGCCGGGGCCCCCGCTGCACCTGAAGGCGTACGACGCCCGGGTCGGCTTCGACGGGTCGGCGGTCACCTTCCACTGGTCGCGCACCGGCGCCACGAGCACCAAGTGGAAGGCGGGCGACCGGCATTACCCGCTGGCCGCCCTGACCGGCGTCGAGTGGAGCGCCCCGGACCGGCCCGGCGGACACCTGCGACTGCTGCCCCGGGACGATCCCCGCGACCCGCGCCCCGACCACGACCTGGCCTCGGCCGTCTTCGGCGTCGGATACGGGGCCGTGCACGAGTCGCTGCCCTTCGCAGCGGCCGTCCTGGCCGCCCTGCGCGGGCGCACCCCGGTCGCCGCGGTCCCCCGGCCCCGCCCCTGCGACGAACGCCTGCAACACCTGAGCGAGCTGCACTCGGCGGGTCTGCTGACCGACGCCGAGTACTCGGCCCTGCGCGACCGCCTCGCCGCCGACGCGTAGCCGCGGGCGCAGGGCCCCGGCCGCGTCGAACGCCCCCTACGCCTCGCGCGCCACCGATGTGAAGCTCATGTCCGGGTAGCGGTCCCCCGCGACCCGGTCCGCGATCGGCTCCAGCAGCGCGAGCTCCGCCCCGGTCAGGGTGATCCGGGTCGCCGCCGTGTTCTCCGCGAGGCGCTCCGGCCTGCGGGTGCCCGGGATCGGGACCACCGTCAGCCCGTGCACCCCCGCCCGCTGCTGCACCCAGGCCAGCGCGATCTGCGCCGGGGTCGCGCCGTGCGCGTCGGCGATCTCGCGCACCGGGGCCAGGAGCGCCGCGTTGGCCTTGGCGTTGTCCCCGGTGAACCGCGGCTGGAACTTGCGGAAGTCCGCCTCCGACAGCTCCTTGGCCGCGTCCGCGAAGGACCCCGTCAAGAAGCCCCGCCCGAGCGGCGAGTAGGGCACGAAGGCCACGCCCAGCTCGGCCGCCGCGCCCACCGCGCTGCGCTCGACGTCCCGGCTGAAGAGCGACCACTCCGACTGGAGCGCGGCGATCGGGTGCACCGCGTGCGCCTCGCGCAGCTCCGCGCCGGTGACCTCGCTCAGCCCCAGGTGGCGCACCTTCCCCTCCTGCACCAACTCGGCCATCGCGCCCACCGACTCGGCGAACGGCACGCCCGGGTCCCGCCGGTGCATGTAGTAGAGGTCGATCACATCGGTGCCGAGCCGGCGCAGGCTCTCCTCGACGGACCGGCGGATGTACGCGCGGTCGTTGCGGATGCCGCGGTAGGCAGGGTCGTCGTTGCGCTCTATCGCGAACTTCGTGGCGAGGGTGATCTCGCCGCGGTGCGCGCCCACGAACGGCGCGAGGAACTCCTCGTTCGCGCCCCGCCCGTAGATGTCCGCCGTGTCGAAGAGGGTGACCCCGGCGTCCAGCGCCGCGTCCAAGGTCTGCCGGGCCGCCGCCTCGTCGGTGTCCCCGTAGAACTCGCTCATGCCCATGCAGCCGAGGCCCTGGACGCCGACGAGCGGTCCGCCCCCGCCGAGTTCGACCTGCCCGATCCCGCTGCTTCGCTCGGTCATTGCTGTGCCTTCCCGGCAGTCGTGTCCATCGAATACATGTCGATCTTGAAATCCAGTACGGCGAGCGCGTCCGTCAGCTCGGTGATCCGCGCCCGTACGTCGCGCCGTGTCCGCTCCAGCAGTTCGCGCCGCTGGTCGACGGTGTGCCCGCCCTCGCGCAGGAGTTCGGCGTAGCGGACCATGTCGGCCACCGACATGCCGGTGGCACGCAACTTGCCGACGAAGGCCAGCCAGTCGAGGTCCTTGTCGCTGAAGCGGCGCTGTCCCGAGTGGGAGCGGTCCACGTGCGGCATCAGGCCGATCCGCTCGTACCAGCGCAGGGTGTGCTGGGTCAGACCGGTCCGGGCCTCGACCTCGCTGATCGTGTACCGCGTCTCCGTCAGGCTCATGGCCCCAACGCTAAAACCTTGGAGTGCACTCCAAGCAAGTAGGCTCGGCGGCATGGAGAGCCCGGAGAGCCTGCAGAGCCTGCGCATCATCGAGAACTGGCCCGTCCCGACCGCCGCGGCCGCGGTCGTGCGCGCCGACGGCAGCCCGGCCGGGTCGCACGGCCCGGTGGACCACCGCTTCGCGCTGGCCTCGGTCACCAAGCCGCTCGCCGCGTACGCCGCCCTCGTCGCGTACGAGGAGGGTGCGATCGAGCTGGACGAACCGGCCGGACCCGAGGGTTCCACGGTCCGCCACCTGCTCGCGCACACCAGCGGCCTGGCCTTCGACGAGCACCGCGTGACGGCCCCGCCCGGGCAGCGCCGGCTCTACTCGAACGCCGGCTTCGAGGTGCTCGGCGACCACATCGCCAAGGCGACCGGCATCCCGTTCGCGGAGTACCTCCACCAGGCGGTCTTCGAACCGCTCGGCATGGCCTCCTCCACGCTGGAGGGCTCGCCGGCCAAGGACGGCGTGTCCACCGTCTGCGACCTCCTGCGGTTCGCCGCCGAGCTCCAGATGCCGCGGCTGCTGGACGTCCGTACGGTCGCGGAGGCCACCTCCGTCGTCCACGGCGGCCTCAAGGGCGTCCTGCCGGGCTACGGGCACCAGTCCCCCAACGACTGGGGGCTGGGCCTGGAGATCCGCGACGGCAAGTCCCCGCACTGGACGGGCGCCACCTCCTCGCCGCGCACCTTCGGGCACTTCGGGCAGGCCGGGACCTTCCTGTGGGTTGACCCTGACGCGCGCGCCGCGTGCGTGGCGCTGACCGACCGCGCCTTCGGCCCCTGGGCCGTGGAGGCCTGGCCGCCGTTCACCGACGCCGTCCTCGCCGAGCTCGCGGGCCGCTAGGGGGGTGTCTGGCCGGTGTCCGCGGCGTCGCGACGCCACGGACATCCGCCGGACACCCCCTAGAGCCCTGGTCGGGAGCGCCCGGCTCGGGTGCCCGGCTCGGCAGCGCCCGTCGGGAGTTCCTAGGGGAGCTCCCAGATCAGCAGTTCCCCGGGAGACCCGGCGACGAGTTCCAGGTCCTGCTCGCCGGTGATCCTCGCCGAGTCCCCGGGGCCGAGCTCCCGGCCGTCCAGGCGCAGGTCTCCCCGTACGACGTGCACGTACGCGCGGTGCGCCGCCGGTACGGCGACGCGCTCGCCCGCGCCCGGCCGCCGTACGTGCAGCACGGCCCCGGCGGCCGGCACCGCGTAGGGGGTGCTGTCGGCGATGCCCCTGACCAGCGCGTACGAGGGCGGCCCGGACTCCGTGCCGGGCAGCGGCGCGAGCCACATCTGCACGAAGCGCAGCGGCTCGGGGCCGTCGTTGCGCTCCACGTGCCGCGCCCCGTTCCCGGCGCCGAGGTGCTGTACGTCGCCGGGCCGGACCAGGGTGGTGGCCCCGGTGCTGTCCTTGTGGGTGAGCTCGCCCTCGACGACCCAGGTCACGATCTCGGTGTGGCTGTGCGGGTGCTCGTCGAAGCCGGCGTCCGGCGCGAGGCTCTCCTCGTTGCAGGCCAGGAGGGTGCCGAAGCGCAGGTTGTCCGGGTCGTAGTGCTCGCCGAAGGAGAGGGCGTGCCGGGTGCTGATCCCGGCGGCCGGGTCCCCGCCCGGGTAGCGATCGGCGCCGCGACGTACATCAATCATGAGGGCCACCGTAGCCCCCGGCACGGCCCGCGGCGTGGGACCGGACTCCGCGCGGGCTCGCCGATAGGGCAGTCTTGTCACGTGCCCCAACCCGAACGTGAGCATTCCCCCGCGATCCACCCCGCGCATCCCGCTCCCGCCCATCCGCACTCCGCGACACTGCGACGGCTGGAGAAGTCCGCCGGCCGGCTCGCGGCCAACGCCATCGCGCGCATGGACGAGACCCTGCCGTGGTACCGGGCGATGCCCCCGGAGAACCGGTCCTGGATCGGCCTGGTCGCGCAGGCGGGCATCGCCGCGTTCACGGAGTGGTTCCGGCACCCGGAGACCCCGCAGGCGATCTCCACCGACGTCTTCGGGACGGCTCCGCGGGAGCTGACCCGGGCGATCACCCTGCGCCAGACCGTCGAGATGGTCCGCACCACGATCGAGGTCATGGAGACCGCGATCGACGAGGTCGCGGCCCCGGGCGACGAGTCGATCCTGCGCGAGGCCCTGCTGGTGTACGCCCGGGAGATCGCCTTCGCGACGGCCCAGGTGTACGCGCAGGCCGCCGAGGCGCGGGGGGCGTGGGACGCCCGCCTGGAGTCGCTGGTCGTCAACGCGGTGCTGTCCGGCGAGGCCGACGAGGGCGCGCTCTCGCGGGCCGCTGCCCTCGGCTGGAACTCGCCGGAGTACGTGTGCGTGGTGCTCGGCACGGCCCCCGAGGGGGACAGCGAGCTGACGGTCGAGGCGATCCGGCGCGCGGCCCGCCACCACAAGCTGCAGGTCCTGACAGGTGTGCTCGGGGACCGCCTCGTCGTCATCGCGGGCGGCAGCGACAATCCGCTCCAGGTGGCGAAGTCCCTGATCGGGCCGTTCGCGGCCGGTCCCGTGGTGGCCGGCCCGGTGGTCGCGGACCTGCTGAACGCCACGAAGTCCGCGCAGGCGGCTGCAGCGGGCCTGAAGGCGTGCACGGCCTGGCAGGACGCCCCGCGTCCGGTGCTGGCGGACGATCTCCTGCCCGAGCGCGCGATCGCCTCGGACCCTTCGGCGCGCGAGCAACTGGTGGAGGAGATCTACAGACCGCTTGAAGAAGCGGGCTCAGCTTTGCTTGAGACGCTGAGCGTCTACCTGGAGCAGGCGAGCAGTCTCGAAGGTGCAGCTCGGATGCTGTTTGTGCACCCCAACACCGTGCGCTACCGGCTGCGACGTGTGACGGACGTCACCGGCTGGTCACCCTCGGATGTCCGTTCCGCGTTCACTCTGCGGATCGCCCTGATCCTCGGGCGTCTGGCCGACGGCGATCCTCAGTCCTAGACTTTTGTCGGACATCAACAATTACCCCGAAGGTTCTTCGTCCCTGTCCCCACGGGCGGCGCGGACCGAACACAAGAGAGAGTGTGAGGGTGCTCGTACTCGTCGCTCCCGGCCAAGGCGCACAGACGCCCGGCTTCCTGACTCCCTGGCTCGAACTGCCCGGCGCCGCTGACCGCGTCGCCGGCTGGTCGGACGCCATCGGGCTCGACCTTGCCCACTACGGCACGAAGGCCGACGCGGACGAGATCCGCGACACGGCCGTGGCCCAGCCCCTGCTGGTGGCTGCCGGTCTGCTCTCCGCCGCCGAGCTGGGGGCCCGTACGGCCTTCGGTGCGGTGGCGGGCCACAGCGTCGGCGAGATCACCGCCGCCGCGTACGCCGGTGTGCTGTCCGACGCCGACGCGCTGTCCTTCGTACGCACCCGCGGTCTCGGCATGGCCGACGCCGCCGCGGTCACGGCGACGGGCATGGCGGCGGTCCTGGGCGGCGACCCGGACGTGGTCGTCAAGCACCTGGAGAAGCTGGGGCTGACCCCGGCCAACATCAACGGCGCGGGCCAGATCGTCGCGGCCGGCACCATGGAGCAGATCGCCGCCCTGGAGGCCGACAAGCCCGAGGGTGCCATGAAGGTCGTCGCCCTCAAGGTCGCGGGCGCCTTCCACACGCACCACATGGCTCCGGCCGTAGCCAGGCTGGAGGAGGCCGCCTCGGCCCTCAGCCCGGCCGACCCGGCGCTGAAGTACGTTTCGAACAAGGACGGTCAGGTCGTGACCACGGGCGCCGATGTCGTCGCCCGACTGGTTGGCCAGGTCGCCAACCCGGTCCGCTGGGACCTGTGCATGGAGACGTTCGCCGAACTGGGCGTCACCGGGATCATCGAGCTTTCCCCGGGTGGCACCCTGACGGGTCTGGCCAAGCGCGCGCTCAAGGGCGTACCGAGCGTGGCCCTCAAGACCCCGGACGATCTCGAAAAGGCCGCGGCGCTTGTCGCCGAGCACTCGGTCTGAGAGAAGGAGCCCACACAGCATGTCGAAGATCAAGCCTGCCAAGGGCTCCCCGTACGCCCGCATCCTCGGCGTCGGCGGCTACCGCCCGACCCGCGTGGTGCCCAACGAGGTCATCCTCGAGACGATCGACTCGTCCGACGAGTGGATCCGCTCGCGCTCCGGCATCGCGACCCGGCACTGGGCCTCGCCCCAGGAGACCGTCGCCGCGATGTCGGTGGAGGCCTCGGGCAAGGCTCTGGCCGATGCGGGCGTGTCTCCCGAGCGGATCGGCGCCGTGATCGTCTCGACGGTGTCGCACTTCAAGCAGACTCCGGCCGTCGCGACGGAGATCGCGCACCGGATCGGGGCGGGCAAGCCCGCGGCCTTCGACATCTCCGCGGGCTGCGCCGGCTTCGGCTACGGCCTGACGCTGGCCAAGGGGCTGGTCGTGGAGGGTTCCGCCGAGTACGTCCTCGTCATCGGCGTGGAGCGGCTCTCGGACCTGACCGACCTGGAGGACCGCGCGACGGCCTTCCTGTTCGGCGACGGCGCGGGCGCCGTCGTCGTCGGCCCCTCGGACGAGCCGGCCATCGGCCCCACGGTGTGGGGTTCGGAGGGCGACAAGTCCGAAACCATCAAGCAGACCGTGCCGTGGGACGAGTACCGCAGCACGGACGGCGCCGAGAAGTTTCCGGCCATCACGCAGGAGGGTCAGGCGGTCTTCCGCTGGGCCGTCTTCGAGATGGCCAAGGTGGCCCAGCAGGCGCTCGACGCAGCCGGGATCACCGCGGACGACCTGGACGTCTTCATTCCGCACCAGGCAAACATGCGGATCATCGACTCGATGGTGAAGACTCTGAAGCTGCCGGAGCACGTCACGGTCGCCCGTGACGTGGAGACGACCGGCAACACCTCGGCCGCCTCGATCCCGCTCGCAATGGAGCGGCTCCTGGCGACCGGAGCGGCGAAGAGCGGCGATACCGCGCTCGTCATCGGCTTCGGGGCGGGACTCGTCTACGCCGCGACGGTCGTTACCCTCCCCTAGGGCCCGGGAGCACGTTCCCGGACCTTGTTCCACCCCCAGTACCCAGAGAAGGAGCGCCACATGGCCGCCACGCAGGAAGAGATCGTCGAAGGTCTCGCGGAGATCGTCAACGAGATCGCGGGCATCCCGGTCGAGGACGTCGAGATCGACAAGTCCTTCACCGACGACCTGGACGTCGACTCGCTGTCCATGGTCGAGGTCGTCGTCGCCGCCGAAGAGCGCTTCGAGGTCAAGATCCCGGACGAGGACGTCAAGAACCTCAAGACCGTCGGCGACGCCGCGAGCTACATCCTGAAGCACCAGGCCTGAGCCTGACGAGCGTTTGTCGCCACCTGGCGGTGGCGCCGTGACAATTCAGCACCCCCTGAGACGTGGAGAAAGAATTCCTGTGAGCCCGACCAATCGCACCGTGGTCGTCACCGGTATCGGCGCAACCACTCCGCTGGGTGGCGACAGCGCTTCGACCTGGGAAGGTCTGCTTGCCGGCCGTTCCGGCGTAAAGCCCCTCGAGGGTGAGCGCTTTGCCGAACTCCCGGTTCGTATCGCCGCTCCGGTCGCCGTGGACCCCAGTGAGGTCCTGCCCCGGCCGCTGGCGCGCAAGCTGGACCGCTCGGCCCAGTTCGCCATCATCGCGGCCCGTGAGGCCTGGGCCGACGCCGGTTACACCGCCCCGGCGGGCGAGGACGCGGCCATCGCGCCCGAGCGCCTGGGCACCGTCATCGCCTCCGGCATCGGCGGCGTGACGACCCTGCTCGACCAGTACGACGTACTGAAGGAAAAGGGTGTGCGCCGGGTCTCCCCGCACACCGTCCCCATGCTCATGCCGAACGGCCCGTCGGCCAACGTCGGCCTGGAGGTCAACGCCCGTGCGGGCGTGCACACTCCGGTCAGCGCCTGCGCGTCCGGCGCCGAGGCCATCGGCTACGCCGTCGAGATGATCCGCAGCGGCCGTGCCGACGTGGTCGTCGCGGGCGGCACCGAGGCGGCGATCCACCCGCTGCCGATCGCCGCGTTCGCCAACATGATGGCGATGTCGAAGAACAACGAGAACCCGGAGCAGGCCTCCCGCCCCTACGACAAGGCCCGTGACGGCTTCGTCCTGGGCGAGGGCGCGGGCGTCGTGGTCCTGGAGTCCGCGGAGCACGCCGCCGCGCGCGGCGCCCGGGTCTACTGCGAGGTGCTCGGCCAGGGCCTGTCCGCGGACAGCCACCACATCGCGCAGCCGGAGCCGACCGGCCGCGGTGTCGCGGCCGCCGTGCAGAACCTGCTCGACAACACCGGCCTCGACACCTCCGAGCTGGTCCACCTGAACGCGCACGCCACGTCCACCCCGCAGGGTGACACGGCCGAGCTGAAGGCCCTGCGCAAGGTCCTGGGCGACGACCTCGACCACATCGCGATCTCGGCGACCAAGTCGATGACCGGCCACCTGCTGGGCGGTGCGGGCGGCATCGAGACCGTCGCCACCGTGCTGGCGCTGTACCACCGGCTGGCCCCGCCGACGATCAACGTCGACGAGCTCGACGCGGACATCGACGCGGACATCGTGCGCGGCGAGCCGCGCAAGCTGCCCGCCGACGGTCCGATCTCCGCGATCAACAACTCGTTCGGTTTCGGCGGCCACAACGTCACACTGGCGTTCCGCACCGTCTAGCTTCGCCTGAACACGCAGAAGGCCCGCCCGGGTGATCCCGGGTGGGCCTTCTGCATTGGGGGCGAGGGGTCAGACGACCTGGTGCAGCCAGCGGACCGGGGCGCCCTCGCCGGCGTAGCGGAAGGGCTCCAGTTCGTCGTCCCAGGGCTTGCCGAGCAGTTTGGCGATCTCCGCCTCCAGGTCCGTCTCGCCGCGCGCCGAGCGGGCGAGCGCGGCCCGCAGCCGGTCCTCGGGGATCAGGATGTCGCCGTGCATTCCGGTGACGGCGTGGAAGATGCCGAGCTCCGGGGTGGAGCTGTAGCGCTCGCCCTCGGAGGTCGGGCAGGGTTCCGCGGTCACCTCGAAGCGGAGCAGGTGCCAGCCGCGGAGCGCGGAGGCGAGTTTCGAGGCGGTGCCCGCTTCGGCCTGCCAGGAGAACTCGGCTCTCCAGGTGCCCGGGGAGGCGGGCTGCCTGATCCAGTCGAGGTTCACCCGCACCCCGAGCACGCCCGCAACAGCCCATTCCACATGCGGGCAGAGCGCGCGCGGTGCGGAATGCACGTACAGAACTCCACGTGTCGTCACCGGGACCTCCAGTGTGGGACGAGGTCGGGAATAAACTCCAGAAAACGGACAGTATGTGACGTGATGTAATTTACCGGAAATGATCTGAGATTGCGTTGCGGGACCTGCGGCCGAAACGCCACGGGAAAAAGCTACCGTGCGCCAGGGGTCATGGTGTGACGTACGGTCGCTCCAAGGCCCGTAAACACAGAGCATTCACTCAGCAGGACGCCCCCGAATGATTGCGGGGCGACGAGGAGGGACCACCCGATGCGCACCACCGCTCCGCGCCGCCGCGCGCGCCGGACTCTCGCGGGGGCGGGCGCGGCGGCCCTCGTCCTCGCCGGTGTGCTGAGCGGGTGTTCGTCGGGCGAGTCGGCCGCGGAGGGTGAGCGCGGGGCGCAGGCCGGGCCGCGCTGGAACACCGCGCCCACCTCCGTCGCGGCGGTGGGCGACTCCATCACACGTGGTTTCGACGCCTGTTCGGTGCTGGCCGACTGCCCGGAGGTCTCCTGGGCCACCGGGAACGACCCCGAGGTGCGCTCGCTGGCCGCCCGGCTGCTGGGTGAGGCCGAGGTGCCCGCGCGCAGTTGGAACCTCGCGGCCACCGGCTCCCGGATGGCGGACCTGCCGGGTCAGCTGGCCGCGGCCGCCGAGCACAAGCCCGACCTGGTCACGGTGATGGTGGGCTCGAATGACGCCTGCCGGCCGACGGCTTCGTCGATGACGTCGGTGGCCGCGTTCCGGTCGGGCTTCGAGAAGGCCCTCGGCGATCTGCGGGCCGCCTCGCCCGCCTCCCAGGTGTACGTGTCGAGCGTGCCGGACCTCCAGCGCCTGTGGGAGCAGGGCAAGGACGACCCGATGGTGCGCAAGATCTGGAGCCTGGGCATCTGCCAGTCGATGCTCGCCGACCCGCAGTCGGCGACGTCCGGGGCGACGGCCCGGCGCGAGCAGGTGCGGGCGCGGGTGGTCGAGTACAACGAGGTGCTGCGCGAGGTCTGCGCGAAGGACGCGCTGTGCCGCTACGACGGCGGCGCGGTGTTCCAGTACCCCTTCGGCGCGGAGCAGTTGAGCCGCTGGGACTGGTTCCACCCGGGCAAGGACGGGCAGGCGCGGCTCGCGGAACTGGCGCACCGCCAGGTGACGTCCGCCGAGCCGCCGCGTTGACCCTGCGGTGCGCGGAAGGTCCGGGGGCGGGTGTCAGGGCCCGCCCCCGGACCGGCTTTCAGGGGTGATTTCCGGCCATACGGTGTGTCAGGCGAGGTCGAGCGTCGCGGTCAGCCGGGTGTCGCCGTGCGAGTGGCCGACGCGGACCTGGTAAGTGCCGCCGACCCGCTGCCAGCCACGGGCCGCCTCGTCCCAGATCTCGAAGGCCCGGGCGGGCAGCGGGATCTCCACCTCGACGCTCTCGCCGGGGCCCGCCAGGGCGCCCGCGAAGGCGGCCAGCCAGCTCGCCGGGCGTTCCACCTCGTCGGCCACGGGGGCCAGGTAGACCTGGACGACCTCGCGGCCGGGCCGGGCGCCGGTGTTGGTGACGCGGACCCGCGCCGTGGTGGCGGTGGCCTCCAGCGACTCGTACGCCCAGTCCGTGTAACCGAGGCCGTGCCCGAACGGGTAGGCCGGGGCCGCGCCCTGGGCCTCGTACGCCCGGTAGCCGATGAGGAGCCCCTCGCGGTACTCCAGGCGCCCCTCGGCGGGGGTCACCTCGGTGACCGGCGCGTCGGCGAACTCGGCGGGCCAGGTGGTGGGCAGCCGTCCGCCGGGCTCCGCGTCACCGAGGAGTACGTCGGCCAGCGCGGCCCCGCCCTCCTGCCCGGGGAACCAGGTCAGCAGGACGGCGGCCACGTCCTCGCGCCACGGGAGTTCCACCGGGGAGCCCGCGTTGACGACGACCACGGTGTTCGGGTTGACGGCGGCGACGGCGCGGACCAGGTCGTCCTGGCGGCCCGGCAGGGCGAGGTCCTTGCGGTCGAAGCCCTCGGACTCCACGCGCTCGGTGGTCGCGACGACCACGACGGCGGTGTCGGCGGCGCGGGCCGCCTCCACGGCCTCGGCGATGAGCTCGTCGGCGTCGCGCCGCGGGCCGAGGTGGAGCAGGGAGAACATGATCGCCTTGAGCGGCAGCGCGCTCGTGTCGGGGACCTGGAAGGTCAGCGAGACCTCGACCGGCTCCCCGGCCTCCAGGGCGATCCGGGCGCGTTCGCTGGGGGCGCCGAAGAAGGCCTCGAAGGGGTCGGCCTCGTCGCCCATCGGCTGGACGCCGTCCCACAGCGGGCGCCCGCCGACGGCCAGGGCGAAGGCGCCGAGTCCGCGGGTACCGAAGGCGTGTTCGCCGCTCTCGCGCGGGACGAACGTACCGGTGACCTCGATGGTGGCCATGGTCTCGTACGCGGCGCCCTCGGGCAGGTCGTCGCCGATCCACTGGACCTGGCCGGTCGGGAGGCTGCCCTCGCCGAGGACGGCGCCGGAGGCGTCGCGGCAGATCGCCCGGAGCTCGAAGCCCTTGTCGGCGGGGCTGAGTTCCTCGGAGGGGTCGGCTCCGACGGCGAAGGTCAGCGCCCCGTCGGGGAGTGCCGCGGTGAGGCCGTCGAGCGGGGAGACGATCCGCTCGGGGAAGACGGTGGCCGAGCCGCCGCCGAGGACCCGGGCGTCGCGGGCGGCGGCGCCGATGAGGGCGACGGTGCGGCCGGCGCCGGGGTCCAGGGGCAGCGCGCCCTCGTTCCTGACCAGTACGAAGCCGCGGGCGGCGATCTCGCGGGCCAGCGCCTGGCCGTCGATCGGGGCCGGGGGCTCTGCGACGACGGCGGGGGCGCCCTCCAGGATGCCGACGCGGGCGGCGAGGCGCAGGACGTTGCGCACGGCGTCGTCAACGGCGGACTCGGGGACCTCGCCGGCGCGTACGGCTTCGGCGAGGGGCGCGCCGTAGACGGTGGTCGGGCCGGGCATGGCCACGTCGAGGCCGCCGAGGATGTCACCGGTCGTGGAGCGGGCGGCCATCCAATCGGAGACGTTGTAGCCGTCGAAGCCCCATTCGGCGCGCAGGACCTCGTTCACGAGGTAGCTGTGCTCGGTCATCGTCGTGCCGTTGACCTGGTTGTACGCGGTCATGATGCCCCACGGGTGGGCGTTGGCGACGATGGCCTCGAAGGGCGCCAGGTACAGCTCGCGCAGCGGGCGCGGGGCGATGACGGAGTCCACGGTGAACCGTTCCGTCTCGGCGTCGTTGCCGACGAAGTGCTTGACGGTGGTGGCGACCCCGCCCTCCTGGACTCCGTTGACGTATCCGCTGCCGATGGCGCCGGTCAGGTACGGGTCCTCGGAGTAGCACTCGAAGTGGCGGCCGCCGAGCGGGGAGCGGTGCAGGTTGACGGTGGGCGCGAGGAGGACGTGGACGCCCTTGCGGCGGGCCTCCTGGGCGAGGAGGCGGCCGGCCCGGCGAGCGAGTTCGGGGTCCCAGGCGGCGGCGAGCGCGGTCGGGGACGGCAGCGCGATGGACGGGTCGTCGGCCGTCCAGCGCACGCCGCGCACCCCGATGGGGCCGTCGGACATGACCAGGGACTTCAGCCCGATGCCGGGGACGGCGGGCAGGGACCACATGTCCTGGCCGGCCAGCAGGCGGGCCTTGGTGTCGAGGTCGAGCTTGCCCAGTGCCGCTTCTACGGCGTCGCTGCGGACCTGATCGGCATCGGTCACGGCCGTGCCTCCTCGTTTGGGTGCGGTGCGTGCGGGGTGCGGTTGCCCCCATCGTGGACCCGTTCCCTGTAGAACGGTAGGGTTCGTAATCTATTCGTGATCAGAGGATGTCGTACGGTCCTGCTGGCAGGTGTGGAGGAAAGGGGTGCCGGCGATGGCCAGGGCGAGGAGCGAGGAGCGGCGCGAGGAGATCGTCCGCGCCGCGGTCGAGGTGATCGCGGAGCGCGGCTACCGGGGCGCGTCCCTGGGCGCGGTCGCCGAACGCGTGGGCCTGACCCAGCAGGGGCTGCTGCACTACTTCCCCACCAAGGAGGCGCTGCTGGTCGCCGTCCTGGAGGAGCGCGACCGCTGGGACACCGGCGGCGGCTCGCGCGCCTCGGCGGACACCTGGCGCCTG
The DNA here is from genome assembly GCF_055604165.1 of Streptomyces sp. NPDC037242. Classification (NCBI taxonomy): domain Bacteria; kingdom Bacillati; phylum Actinomycetota; class Actinomycetes; order Kitasatosporales; family Streptomycetaceae; genus Streptomyces; species Streptomyces sp. NPDC037242. The sequence continues at coordinate 257,026 of NZ_JBVJUY010000005.1, read as the reverse complement.
GACCTGCTCGCCTCGCTGGTGGAGTACAACGCCATGCGGCCGGGCATCGTCCAGACCTTCTCGGCGCTGCTGGGCGAGAGCGTCACCGACGGGCACCCGGCGCGGGAGTTCTTCACCGAGCGCTACGCCCAGGTGCGCGGCGAGATGGCGGCGGTCCTGCGCGCCGAGTTCGGGGACCGCCTCCCGTCGGGCCTGACCCCCGAACAGGCGGCCCCGCTGCTGACCGCGGTGATGGACGGCCTCCAGTACCAGTGGCTGCTCGCCCCGGAATCGGTGGACATGCCCGCCGCGTTCCGCTCCTTCCTGACCCTGCTGCGGGGGCCCGGCGCGTAGGGCCGCGAGGCGGCCGTGCATCCTTGCCCCGGAGCTTCTACCGGGGGGAGAGCGGGAGTTGGAGACGGAGAAGAAGGTCACGTGGTCGGAGCTGTTCTTCGACCTGGTGCTGGTGTTCGCCGTGACCCAGGTCTCGGCACTGCTGCACCACGACCACGGATGGGCGGGGACCGGCCGGGCGCTGATCGTCTTCGTGCCGGTCTACTGGGTATGGGTCGGCAACACCATCCACGCCAACACCCATGACGCGGACCGGCCGTTGAACCGGATCGCCCTCTTCGCCGCCGGGCTGTGCGGCCTGTTGATGGCCCTGGCGCTGCCCGAGGCCTTCGGGGAGCGCGGACCGCTCTTCGCCTGCGCCTACTTCTGCGCCCGGCTGGTGCTCGCGGCGCTGGCCCACGGCGGCAGCAGGCGCCTGGCACCGACTCCGGTGACGCTCTCGGTGCTGGTCAGCGGCCCGCTGCTGCTGACCGGCGGATTCCTCGACGGCCGGCCCCGGGTGTACCTGTGGGCGCTGGCGGCCGCCGTGGAACTGGCCGCGCCCCGGCTGACGCGCCGGAACATGATGCGGCTGAACCTCGACTCCGGGCACCTCGCCGAGCGGTTCGGCCTGTTCGTGATGATCGCGCTGGGCGAGTCGATCGTGGCGGTCGGCGCCCCGGTGGCCGCCTCTGCGGAGCTGGGCGCCGGCTCCCTGGTCGCCGTGGCGGCGGCCTTCACCCTGGTGTGCAGCCTGTGGTGGGTGTACTTCCACCTGGCCGCGAGCGCGGTCCGGCACGGCCTGGAGACGGCCGCCGTACGGGCGGACGTGGCCCGGCAGGTCCTCTCGTACGGGCACCTGTCGCTGATCGCCTCGATCATCGGGGTGGCCGTCGGCATGGCGGAGGCCGTCGCCCACCCCGGAGAGCGCCTCCCGCTCGGCGTGACCGCACTGCTGTACGGCGGCTGCGCCCTGTTCCTGGCGACCTTCGGGTACACCCGCTGGCACCTGTTCCGCTCGTGGTCGGTGACCCGGCTGGCCACCGCGGCGGGCACCCTGGCCCTGCTGCCGATAGCCGCACTGCTGCCCTCGCTGGGCGCGCTGGTCCTGCTGACGGCGGTGGTGACCGCCCTCAACCTGGTGGAACTCGCCCTCGTCCGGCGCCGCGGCGAACTGCCGGGCGCCGCGCCGGCCCTAACCCCGCCAGACACCCCCTAGCTCACCCGCGGATTCGGGAGAGGTCCTGCCCGGCGAGTTCCGGGCGGGACTCCAGCGTGGCGCGGACCGCCTCCAGGATCGGCAGCCGGGCATGGCCCGTGGCCAGGGCCACGTCCTTCGCGGCCAGCGCCACCGGGAAGTGCGAGGCGTCGGCGAACGCCCTCGCCACGGCCCCCGCGAGCGGCCCCGCGGCGAGCTCGCCACGGACCAGGTCGGCCGGCAGTCCGAGGGCGCCGCCCAGCGCGAGGGCCTCGGCGACCAGGGCGACCCCGCCGACCGCCGCGTTGATCAGGACCAGCTTGAGGGCGGCCCCGGATCCGGGCGGCCCGCATTCGGTGACCCTGCCGAGGGTGGCGAGGACCGCGGCCACCGGGCCGGGCAGCGGCGCGCCGCCCGCCAGCACCGACAGCTCGCCCCGGGCCGCCCGGTCCACGCTGCCCATCACCGGGGCGTCGGTCAGCGTCACCCCGTCGGGCAGCCGGGCCGCCAACTCCCGCACCGCGTCCGGGCCGACGGTCGAGGTGTCGATCCAGTGGGCGCCGGGGCGCAGCGCGGGCAGCAGCTCGCGGGCGACCTCGCGCAGGGCGTCCGGGTCGGCCAGCATCGTGATCACGAGGTCCGCGTCCCGCACCGCCTCCGCGGGGGTGGCCGCAGCCGCGGCGCCCGCCTCGACGAGCGGGACCGCCTTGCCGGGAGTGCGGTTCCACACCGTCAACTCGTGCCCGGAGGCGAGGAGGTGACGGGCCATCGGGGCCCCCATGTGACCGAGGCCCAGGAATGCGATCTTCACCTTTGCGTTCATGCCCCCGACGCTAGGTTCACCCCAGCCATGCGACAAGCGAATGTCTAGCATGGCTGCCATGCCCAGTTCGCACAGCCTCTACGAGGTGTTCCTGCGCGTGGCCCGGCTGGCCTCCTTCACCGCCGCCGCCCGCTCCCTCGGCTACACCCAGTCCGCGGTGTCCCGCCAGATCCAGACCCTTGAGGACGAGTGGGGCACCCCCCTCTTCGACCGCCTCCCGCGCGGGGTGCGCCTCACCGAGGCCGGCCGCGTCCTGCTCCCGCACGCCGAAGCCGTCGGCGAACGGCTGCGCGCCGCCCGCGCCGAGCTCGACGCCCTGCACACCCTCGGCTCCGGCCGGCTGCGGATCGGCGCCTTCTCCACCGCCGACGCCGCCCTCCTCCCGCGCACGCTCGCCGCCTTCCGGGCCCGCCACCCCGGCGTCGCCCTCAGCCGCACCGAAGGGCCCTCCGCCCGGCACCTGGCCCTGCTCGCGGCCGGGGAGCTCGACCTCGCCGTCGTGGGGAGCACCTCCGGCCGGCCGCCCGCGGGCTGCACCCCGCACCACCTGCTCGACGAGCGGATGTACGTGGCCCTGCCGCCCGGGCACCGCCTCGCCGGCCGCAGTGACGTACGGCTGGCCGAACTCGCGGACGAGGAGTGGATCGCGGCCGGCCCCCGCCCGGAGGAGACCCTGCTGGAGAGCGCCGTCGCGGACGGCTTCCGCCCGCGCATGGGCTTCGCCGTCGCCGACTGGACGGCCAAACAGGGCTTCGTCGCCGCCGGGCTGGGCGTCACCCTCGTCCCGGCGCTCGCCGCCTGCGCCGCCCGGCCCGATCTGGCGCTGGTCCCCCTGCACCCCGAGGACTCCCCGCGCCGCCGGGTCTACGCGGCCACCCCGCGCGGGCTCGCGCCCTCCCCCGCGGTGGCGGCCTTCCTCACCCTGCTGCGGGAGACCGCTGCCGGGCTGGCATCCTGGGCGGCATGAAGATCGCCGCCGCGCAGATGAACTGCGTCCCCGCCGACCAGGCGGCCAACGCCGCGCAGGCCGTGCTCCTCGCCCGGCAGGCCCGGGAGCAGGGGGCCGAGCTGGTGGTGTTCCCCGAGTTGACCCTGACCGGCTACGAGTTGGACGCCATCGCCGCCGATCCGGGGCTGTGGCTGGCCGACGCCGAGGACCCGCGGCTCGACGCGATCCGCGGCGCCGGGATCGCCACCGCCGTCAATGTCGCCCTGCGCTCCCCCGACCCGCGGCGGCCCCTCCTCGCGACCCTGGTCCACGACGCCGACGGCGCGCACGTGACGACGTACGCCAAACAGCACCTCTACCAGCACGAGCAGGGCGTCTTCGCGGCGGGCGAGCACCCCGGGCGCTTCGAACTCGGCGGGATCCGCTTCTCCTTGGGCATCTGCTACGACAACCACTTCCCGCAGGTGCCCGGCGCGGGCGCGGCGGCCGGCTGCCGGGTCCACCTGGCCTCCTCGCTGTACGGGACCGGCGGGGGGATCCACGAGCGGGCCACCGTCCACCCCGGGATCGCGCGGGACCACGGCATGTACGTGGCGCTGGCCAACCACGTCGGCCCGGCCGGGCCGTGGACGGGCTGCGGCGGCGCCGCCGTGTGGGCCCCGGGCGGGGCCCTGCTGGCCGAGGCGGACGACCGTACGCCGTCGGTCGCGACGGCAGAGGTCGGCGCCTGAACCGGTAGCCGCCCGCGGCTACTTGGCGCGGTGCGGGCCGAGGTCCCGGAGCACGGCTCCGAGTTCGGGGCCGGTGAGGGCGGGGCCCGGCAGCGGACCGGCCGGGGCGGTTGCGCGCAGGCCGTCCAGGAAGAGCGCCAGGGGGCGGCGCCAGCCGTCCGGGGCGGTGGCCGCCAGGGCCGGGACGGCGCGGCCGAGCGCGGCCAGGGCCAGCAGCAGGTCCTCCGTCACGATGTCGGCCCGTACCGACCCCTCCCGCTGCGCGCGGCCGATCAGCAGGTCCATCGTCTCGCGGTTGTGGGCGTGGACGGCGTCGAGCGAGCGCACGCCCTCCACTCCCGTCGTCATCAGGTCGTTGGTGCCCCGGTCGGCGGCCAGTACCGCGAACACCGCGTCGAGGTAGCCGGTGAGCCCCTCCCAGGCGTCCGCCGCGCCCCGCGCCCGGTCCCCCGCGGCCACCGTGCCGGCCAGGGCGTCCCGGAAGACCTCGTCGACGAGCGCGGCGCGGCTGGGGAAGTGCCGGTAGAGCGTGGCGTTGCCGACGCCGGCCCGGCGGGCGATGTCGTCGAGCGGGGCCTCCAGCCCCTGGGACGCGAAGGCCTCCCGCGCCGCCTCGACGAGCAGTTCGCGGTTGCGCCGCGCGTCGCGCCGTACCGGTGCGGCGCGCTTCGCGGGCTGCTCTTCGCCGACTGCCATCGCCACTCCTCGAAGTACCGGGGACCATTCCCCGGTACCGATGCTAGCGGCGAGGCAGGCTTCTACCAGGCCGACAGGGACTTCGGTCCGGAGTCCGCCGAGCCCGCCGAACCCGCCGCGCCGCCGGTCGGCCCCTGGGCCGATGCGCCGGTCTGCCGCTCGGCCTGCCGGCCGGCCGGCTCCTCGGTCGCCTGCCCCTCGGCCGACTCCCCGGCCTGCTCCTGCTCGGGCATCAGGTCCCGGGCCATCAGCGTCGCCCCGGCCACCGCGCCCGGCATCAGGAAGACCGCCACCAGCGGCACCAGGAACGCCAGCACCAGCGGCACCCCGAAACCGAGCACCAGCATCCGCCGCGACCGCAGCAGCGCGAGCTGCCCGCGCAGGTCCACCCGGCGCCGCTGGAGCGCGACGGAGGTGAGCTCCTGGGTCAGGAAGTAGCCGGAGACGCAGAACCCGAGGACCGGGACCACGGTCTGGCCGATCACCGGGATGAACCCGAGGGCGAAGAGCAGGATCCCGTACAGCAGCACCCGCCCCAGGATCCGCAGGCTGTCGCGGGCCGCGATCCACAGCTCCTGCCAGAGCGAGAGCCCGGACCCGGGCACCTCGCCGCCCTCGCTGCGGTCGACCTGCTCCGAGAGGGACTCGTAGAACGGCTGGCCGATCAGCAGGGTCACGGCGGTGAAGGTGATCACCGCGAGGAACAGCCCGAGGCAGAAGACCAGGGCGGTCAGGAACCCGCGGAAGAGGCCGAGCCACGGCGAGGACCAGCCGTCGGCGAAGGGGGTGACCCAGGCCGCCAGGTCGTCGGCGCCGTAGCCGAGCCCGATCAGCGCGCCGGCGTACAGCACCAGCGACACCAGCCCCGGCAGCAGCCCGAAACCGAGCCACCTGCCGTGGCCGAGCACCCATCGCTGGCCGGCCAGCAGATAGCCGAATCCCCCCGCAAGATCACGCATGGTTCCAGCTTAAGTCGGGGAACGCCGAAGGCCGCACCCGGGTGTCCGGGTGCGGCCTTCGGGGAGCGGGCGCGAGATCAGACGGCGAGCTCGACCGTGATGTTGCCGCGGGTCGCCTTGGAGTACGGGCAGACCTGGTGGGCCTTCTCGATGAGGTCCTTGGCGGTGGCGGCGTCCACGTTCGGGATCACGGCGGAGATCTTGACGATCAGGCCGAAGCCCTCGTCGTTCTTGCCGATGCCGACCTCGGCGGTGACGGTGGAGCCGGAGATGTCGGCGTTCTCGTTCTTCGCGACGACGCCCAGGGCGCCCTGGAAGCAGGCGCTGTAGCCGGCGGCGAAGAGCTGCTCGGGGTTGGTGCCGGCGCCGCTGCCGCCGAGCTCCTTCGGCGGGTTCACGACGACGTCGAGCTGGCCGTCGTTGGTGACGACGCGGCCGTCACGGCCGTTCTCGGCGGTGGCGACAGCGGTGTACGCGACATCGGACTGCTGGATGGACATGTAAGGAAATCCTCCTGGTAATCGCCGCGACTCGCGCCCACGATCGCAACGGTGTGCAGTGAGCCTAACCGGTGAAGGAAACGATCATCTTTCCGGTGTTCTCGCCGCGGAGCATCCCGAGGAAGGCGGACGTCGCGTTCTCGATGCCCTCGAAGACCGTTTCGTCGTACCGCAGCTCGCCGGAGCGCAGCCAGCCGGCCACGTCCTGGACGAACTGCTGCTGCAGCCCGGCGTGGTCTCCGACCAGCACGCCCTGGAGGCGCAGCCGCTTGCCGATGACCAGGGCGAGGTTGCGCGGACCGGGGGTGGGCTCGGTGGCGTTGTACTGGGCGATGGCCCCGCACAGGGTGGCCCGGCCGTGCACCTTCAGGGAGGAGATGGCGGCCTCCAGGTGGTCGCCGCCGACGTTGTCGAAGTAGACGTCGATGCCCTCGGGGGCGGCCCCCTTCAGCTGCTCGCCGACGGGACCGTTCTTGTAGTTGAAGGCGGAGTCGAAGCCGTACTTCTCCGTGAGCAGCGTCACCTTCTCGTCGGAGCCGGCGGAGCCGATCACCGCGGAGGCGCCCTTGATCTTCGCGAACTGCCCGACGAGGCTGCCGACCGCGCCCGCCGCGCCGGAGACGAAGACGGAGTCGCCCTCCTTGAAGGAGGCGACCTCGAAGAGGCCGGCGTAGGCGGTCAGACCGGGCATGCCGAGCACGCCGAGGTAGGTGGAGAGCGGGGCGAGGGAGCCGTCCACCTTGGTGGCGTGCTTGGCGTCGACGTCCGCGTACTCGCGCCAGCCCAGCCCGTGCAGGACGTGGTCGCCGACCGCGAAGCGCTCGTCGGCGGAGGCCACGACCTCGCCGACCGCGCCGCCGTCCATGGGCTTGTCGAGCTGGAAGGGCGGGACGTAGGACTTCACGTCGTTCATCCGGCCGCGCATGTACGGGTCCACCGACATGTGGAGGTTGCGCACGAGGATCCGGCCGGCGGCCGGGGCCGTGACCGGCGCCTCGCGCAGGGCGAAGTCCTCGGCGACGGGCCAGCCCTGCGGGCGGCGGACGAGGTGCCACTCGCGGCTGACAGCGGGGATCTCGGACATGCGGCGCTCCTGGGGTGAGGGAGGAAATGCTTCAGTAGGTGAAACAACCATGCGCCTGCATATTTCATGTTGTCAAGTAAATGGGTACGCTGGTTCCATGCCCACTCGTCGCGCAGACCCCCTGACCCTTGAGGTCGTCGAGCTCATCGGCGACGTCGTGGCCCGCTACCACGAGGAGTACGAGCACGCGGCCGCCAGCCACCAGCTCACCGGCGCCCAGGCGCGGGTGCTGAACCTGCTGTCGTACGAGCCGACGGCGATGCGCAAGATCGCACAGAAGCTGAAGTGCGAGCCCTCCAACATCACCGGCATCGTGGACCGCCTGGAGAGCCGGGGCCTGGTCGAGCGCCGCCCGGACCCGGCCGACCGCCGGGTGAAGCTGGCCGCCCCCACCGAGGAGGGCCTGCGGACCGCCGACCGGCTGCGCGAGTCGCTGGACTTCGCGCGCGAACCGCTGGCCGGTCTGAGCGCGGCCGAGCGTGCGGTCCTGCGGGACCTGCTCAGGCGGATGCTGGGCTGATCCGGCCGCTCAGGAGCAGCCGAAGATCCAGAACACGCAGGTCTTGCTCGGCTTCGGCGTGGGCTGCGGCGCCGGCTGAGGCGGCGTCCCGGGCGGCCCCGACGTACCGGAGGTGCTCGGCGCGGGCTGTCCCGACGCCGTGGGATTTACGGTTCCCCCGGGCCCGGGAGTGCCCTGCCCCTGCCCCGGCCTGCCCGAGGCGGAGGCCGACGGCACCAGCCCGGGAGCCTGACTGCCTCCCGCGATGCCCCCCGGCCCGGCCGTCTTCGTGGCGCCGGCGGTGGCCTTCGCGCTCCCGGCGGCCTTGCCCGAAGGCAGCGCCGACGGCGCGGCGGGGGCCTGTTCCCGGCTCGGCAGGGCGTCCGGCTGCTTCGGGCCGTCGTCGGTCAGCACCACCGTGGCCGCGCGGTCGGACCGCTGCCCGTCGGCGGCCATCCGGGCCACCGCCAGCGAGCCCGCGGTCGCGAGCAGCAGCCCGAGCCCCATCGTCAGCACGGTCCGGCGGCGCCTGCGGTGCGTGACGCGGCGGCGCGCGCCAGCCCTGCGCTCGTTCGGCACGGACAGCACCACGAGCGAGTCCGCGTACACGTCGGCCAGCGTGGGCTGGGCCGCGGGCTCCGCCACCGGGGCAGCGGGCACCCCGGGCGCGGCGGGTATCAGGTACTCGGCCGGGGTACCGCACCCGGCGCACGCCAGCGCGCCGTTGAGGTGCCTCCGACAAGCGGGGCAGTAGTTCATAGGGCCCGCAGGCTACGTGGTCGCAGGCAACATCCGTATCCCGGAGAAGTAAGGATCCTGTGTGGAATCGTTGGCTCCATGACAGCGAACCCGGCCCCGGGCGCCCGTGGCCCCTTCGGGCCCGCCGCCTTCCAACTGGTACTGCTGCGCAGGATGGCCGACTTCCAGCCCGGCCTCGCCGAGGAGGCCCGCCACCGGCTCGGCGTCACGCTCGCCGAGCAGCGGGAGGCGAACAAGCGCTGGCAGGCGATGGTCCGCGCCCCGAGGGCCCGCGGGGCGCTGGCCCGCTACCGGTCGGTGCTCGGCCCGCCCGAGTCCGCCGAACGTCGCACGATCGGCGACCTGGAGTGCGAGGCCCTGCTGTGGCCGGTGCCCCTCTGGCCCGACCTGCGCTTCGAGGTGCTGGCCGCGCCCGACGGGGCGGTGTGGAACGAGTGGCTGGTGCGGGCCCCGGGCGCGCGGGGGCCCGTACTCGAGTCCCCGCAGGACCTGCGGCCCTGGTCGGCGACGGTGGACGAGGTGGCGCGGGCCTTCCCCCCGGTGCGCCCGATGGAGGGCACCGCGCCGACCCGCTGGCGCCTCGGGTTCGCGGCGGGGGGCAGGCCGTGCGTGGCGGAGTTCACGTACGGCCTGCTCCAGCGGGTCTCGTTCGAGCACGCCGACGGCGGCGGCGCCCAGCGCTAGGTGCGCAGGACTAGGTGCGCAGGAAGGCCCGTACACCGGCCGAGGTGCCGCCGTCGCCCAGCAGGTCGTTGTGCTTGAGGCAGCCGACCGGCGTGTTGGCCGCCCCGGTCAGCGGGACGCTGCTGTCGGGGTTGATGACCTCGTCGCAGTTCGACCAGAAGGTCGCGTACGCGACCGCGCCGGGGGTCTCGTCGCCGGAGTTGAGGTTCTTCACCACGTACGACCCGGGCGTCATGTCCCGGCACGCCTGGTCCCACAGGGCGCAGGCCCAGGCGGTGGAGGTGCCTCGGTTGGGCCCGGCCAGCGAGACCCAGTGGCCCACGGTCCCGTCGCCGCCGCCGAACTTCACGTACCAGCGGCTGACGAGCGAGCCGAAGGAGTGCGCGACCACGTCCACCTTCGCGGCGCCGGTCTGCCGGCGGACCTGGTCGACGTACGCGCCGAGCTGCCCGGCCAGGACCTCGTTGACGGACTGGTGGGTGTCGTACCCGAACGAGAAGAGCTCGGAGTCGGCGTACCCGTCGCCGCGCAGGTCCTCGCGCAGCGCGCCCCAGACGCCCGGATCGGCGTTGTAGCCGTGCACGAAGACCACCGGATTGCGCGATGACGCCTGGTCAGCGGCCTGAAGCGTGACCCGTTCGGCGGCGTGGGCCGGGAAGGGCGCGATCAGCGCCAGGCAGAGCGTCAGGAGGGCGAGCAGTCTCTGGCGGGCCGTCAGCATCGAGTCCCCTTTACCTTGTTACGCATGGGTAGCGTGTGCGGTGCGGGCATCGTCGTGCCTGTCGGTACAGAAATCCACCCCCGTGCAGCACTCCGGGAACCCCTTCGGAGCCCGACGACACCCCCCGGCCGGAGCATCAAATCGGGCAATCCGCCTATCGGACCCGAGAAGATACGAAATGTGACCGGCACTCCGCCGGTCTTCTTGGTTCAGCGCTCTCGGGAGGATCTGCCGTGACCGTCAGTCTTGAGCAGTTGCGCCGCTGCCACGTCGCCGTCGACCTCGGAGCGGCCCGGACCCGCGTGTACGTCAAGGGCGCGGGCCTGGTGGTGGACGAGCCCAGCGTCGCCGCGGTGAACACACGGACCGGCGCACTCATCGCCGTCGGCACCTTCGCCGAGCGGATGACCGGCCGCACGCCCGACTACATCCGGGTCGTACGCCCCGTCTCCGGCGGAACCGTCGTGGACATCGAGATGGCCCAGCGCATGCTGCGCCACCTCCTGGGCGAGAAGCTCCGGCGCGCCCTGCGCCGCAAGCCGCGGCTGCGGGCCGCCGCCTGCACCCCGCACGACGCGGACCCGCTGGCCCAGCGGGCCGCGGTGGAGACCCTCGTCGGGCTCGGCGCCCGCCGCGTCGAGCTGGTCGACACCCTGATCGCGGCGGCCGTCGGCTGTGGCCTGCCCGTGGAGCAGCCGACCGCGACGATGATCATGGTGTGCGGGGCCGCCGCCACCCAGGTCGCCGTCCTCTCCCTCGGCTCGATCGTCACCGCCGAGCGGATCCCGGTCGGCGGCGAGGCCATCGACCACGCGGTGGTCCAGCACCTGCGCCACGCGCACGAGCTGATGCTGCCCAGCCAGGCCGTCCGCCCGCTCCAACTGGCCCTGCACGGCAACGGCATCACCGCCGAGGGCCCGGCCTCCACCCTGATCCACGGCCGCGACGTGGCCACCGGCCTCGCCCGCTCCGTGCACGTGGACACCGCAGCCGTCCGCGACGCCATCCACACCCCGCTGACCGCCGTGCTCGACGGGATCGGCAAGGTCCTGCGGGACTGCCCGCCGGACCTGGTCGCCGACCTGACGGACCGGGGAATCATGATGGTGGGCGGCAGCGCCCTGCTGCCGGGCCTTGACCAGATGCTGCGCGACGCCACCGGGATGCCCGTGGCCATCGCGGAGCGGCCGGACGTCTGCGCCGTCCTCGGTCTCGGCATGATGCTCGAAGGGAAGATCGCCCCCATGGTCCTGAACCCGCTGGCCGAATGACGCAGCACGAGTCGTCGAGCCTCCCGGTCCTGCTGGAGGCGGTCCTGAGCGTCGGCTCCGAACTGGAGCTGCACGCCACCCTCCAGCACATCGTCGACTCGGCGACCGAGCTCTGCGCGGCACGCTACGGCGCGCTCGGGGTCGTGGACCCCGAGCGCGTCCGGCTGACCGAACTGTTCACCGCCGGTATGACCGAGGCCGAACGGGCCGCGATCCCCCGGCTGCCGGACGGCCGCTCCGGCCTGCTCGGCGCACTCGTCAGCGACCCGCGCCCGCTGATGCTGGCCGACCTCGCCAAGGACCCCCGGTCGGCGGGCCTACCGCCGGGCCACCCCCCGATGCACAGCTTCCTAGGCGTCCCGATCCGGGTGCACACCGAGGTCTTCGGCAACCTCTACCTCACCGAGAAGCGCGGCGGCGGCCCCTTCACCGACGAGGACCTCGCACTGCTGCGCGTCCTGGCCTCCCAGGCCGGCATAGCGATCGGCAACGCCCGGCTGTACGAGACCGCGCGCCGCCGGGAGCGCTGGATCGAGGGCGCCGCCGCGGTGACCACCGCCCTGCTCGCGGGCCGCCCGGCCGCGGACGCACTCATGTGCGTGGCCGAACGGGCCCGGCTGCTGGCCGACGCGGCGGCCGGCGTGGTCCTCCAGCCGAACCCGGAGGGCGGGATGGAGATCGTGGCCGCCTCCACGCACGGGGACCCGGGGGACCTGGTGGGCACGGCCATCGCGCCCGGCTCGCCCGTGCTGGAGCAACTCCTCGGCGGCGAGCCGGTCTTCATAGAGGACTCGGCAACGGACCCCCGGATGACCACGCACGTACGGGAGCGCTTCGGCCCCAGCATGATGCTGCCGCTGCAGAGCGGCGGCCAGCTGATCGGCACCCTGGCCCTGCCCAGAGCCCGGGGCGGCCCGGCGTACGACGCGGTCGACCGGCTGCTGGCCTCACAGTTCGCCTCCCAGGCCGCGCTGGCCCTCGTACTGGCGGACGCCCAGCACGACCGCGAGCAGCTCGCCGTCTACGAGGACCGCGACCGGATCGCGCGGGACCTGCACGACCTCGTGGTGCAGCGGCTGTTCGCCACCGAGATGATGCTGGAGAGCACCAGGCGCCGCTCCTCGAACGCGCAGCCCGATGACACCGACACCGTGGGCGAGGAGCTCGGCCGGGCGGTGGACGAGCTGGACTCCACGATCCAGGAGGTCCGCACGGCCATCTTCGCCCTCCAGCAGCCGCCGACCGACGCCCCGACCACCTTCCGGGGCCGGGTCCTGCGCGAGACGGGCGGGGCCGCGGTCCTGCTCGGCTTCCAGCCGTCGGTGCACTTCGCGGGCGCGGTGGACGCCCTGCTCCCGGAACCGGTGGCGGGAGACCTGCTGGCGGCGCTGCGCGGTGCGCTGGCCGCGGCGCACCGGCGCAGCGAGGTCACCTCCATCGACGTGGCGGTGGACGCGTCGGCGGACCGGGTGCGCCTCACGGTGGCGGACGACGGCCGCACCGAGGCGGGCACCCGGGGGACGACCGTGACCTGGGAGTCGGCGCTGTAGGGGGTGTCTGCGGGTCCGGCGGCCCGGGTCAGGGCTGGCCCGGCCGGGTGGCGGCCCGCAGGGCGATCCGCGTGCTGGACTGGGCCACCCCGGCCTCGCGCTTGAGCCGGCGCAGCAGGGAGTCGAGCGCCGCCGGGTCGGCCGCCCGGGCCCGTACGAGGTAGTCGTACTCCCCCGTCACGTGCACCACCTCGGTGATGCCCGGCAGCTTGGCGACCCGCTGCTCGAACTCCTCGTTGGTGGTGTCCTGGCGGAGGGTGAGGTCGATGAAGACGACCAGCCCGCCCCTGGTGTCCGCGGCGGGATCCACCACGACGGTGAACCCGCGGATCACGCCGTCGCGCCGCATCCGGCGTACCCGGTCCGCGGTGGCATTGGCGCTGAGCCCCACGCGGACGCCCAGATCCCGGTACGAGATCCGCGCATCCTGCTGCAGGATCCCGAGGATTTCCCTGTCGAGGCCGTCCATACCGGGATTCTCGCAGCCGGCGCCGTTAATCGCGCCCGTTCCCCGGGCCCCGACGGGGACCCTCGCCCCATGAACGAACTGCTGACACCGGCCCTGGCCGGCGCCGCCGCCGGCCTGGGCGTGGCGATGCCCATGGGCGCGATGAGCGTGCTGCTGCTCCAGGAGGCGATGCGCGGCCGCCGCACGGCGGTGGCCGCGGCGGCGGGCATCGCGACCGTGGACCTCGGCTACGCGGCCCTGGCCACCGCCCTGGGCCCCTGGGTCGCCTCGCACGTCTCCCCGGTCGAGGCCTGGGTACGCCTCGCCTCGGCGGCGGTCCTCCTGGCCATCGCCGCCCACGGCCTCCTCGCCTCCCGCACCCCGGACCCGGCTGCCACCGGCGCGCCGGTGGCGCCCGGCGCGGCCCCCGGGCCGTGGCGGACGTTCGCCAAGTACGTCGGCCTGACGGCGGTCAACCCCACCACCGCGCTCTACTTCGCCGCGCTCACCACCGCCCAGGGCGCGAGCCTGCGCGGCGGCGGCGCCGGAGCCGCCTTCCTCGTCGGCGTCGGCCTCGCCTCACTGCTCTGGCAGCAGGCGCTGGTGGCCGTCGGCGCCGTCGCGGCCGGCCGGATCTCCGCCACCGCCCGCACCTGGACCTTCCGCCTCGGGTACGGGCTGGTCGCCGCCTACGCCGTGAAGATCGCCTTCCCGTTGCCGTAGGGCGCCGTAGGTTGCCGTAGGCCGCCCCAGCGCCGCGCGCCGCCGTCGAACGCGCGGCAAGTCCCGCGAAGGCCGGTCGACTTGCGGGCCAGGTGTGATCCAAGAGACAGGCCCGCGGCCCCGTCACCGCCTAGGGTGACTGCGTGACGACCCGCCTCTCGGCCCGCGCGGCCATCGCCTCCGTGACCGACCCCGGGAGTTTCACCGAACTCCCCGCGCCGCACAGGGAATCCGCCCCCGACGGGCCCCTCGGCTGGAGCGGGTACGACGACTCCCGCGAGCGCGCCGCCGCGCGGACCGGCGAGCGGGAGTCCGTGGTCACCGGCACGGCCCTGCTCGGCGGCCGCCGGGCCACCGTGATCTCCTTCGAGTTCGGCTTCCTCGGCGGCTCCCTCGGCGAACGCACCGGCGACCGGCTCGAAGCCGCGTACGCGCACGCCCGCGAGCAGCGCCTCCCCCTCGTCTCCCTGATCGCCACCGGCGGCTCCCGGATGCAGGAGGGCATGCTCGCACTGACCCAGCTCCAGCGCGTGGCCCGCCAGTGCGTCCTGACGCGGGCCGCCGGACTCCCGCAGCTCGCCGTGCTCCGCGACCCCACCACCGGCGGCGGCTGGGCCACCCTCGGGGCCGGGGCCGACGTCGTCCTCGCGCTCCCCGGAGCCCAAGTCGGCTTCGCCGGCTCCCGGGTGCGGCCGGCCGACGCGGATCCGGCGGCCTACACCGCCGAGGGGCAGTACGCGGCCGGGCACGTGGACGCCGTCGTGCCCGCCGCGGACATGCCCGGGGCCCTGGCGGACTGGCTCCGCGTCCTGGCCGCGCCCCGCGCCGCCGGGCCCGTCGAGCCGCCGGCCGCGCTGGCCGATGTGGCGCCGCCCGCGACCGGCTGGGACGCCGTCCGGCAGACCCGGCAGCCCGGGCGGCCGCATGCCGGGGCGTACCTCGACGCGTACTTCGAGCTGCGCCTGCCGCTCTCCGGCGACCGCGCGGGCGGCACGGACCCCGGAATGCTGTGCGGGTTCGGGCTGCGGGAGGGCCGGGCCGTGGCCTACGCCGCCCAGTGCGGCACCGCGACCCGCCCGGCGGGCTACCGGACCGCGGCCCGGGTGATCCGCCTCGCGGACCGGCTCGGCATCCCCGTCCTCACCCTGGTCGACACCCCGGGCGCGGCCAACGACGCGGCCGCCGAACACGCGGGCGCGGGCGCCGCCATCGCCGACACCTTCGCGGCCGTCGCGGCGGCCGCGGTCCCCGTGACCACCCTCCTCATCGGCGAGGGCGGCTCGGGCGGGGCCCTCGCCCTGGCCGCCCCGGGGAACACCTGGGTCACCCCGGACAGCTACTTCTCGGTCATCGCCCCGGAGTTGGCGGCGGCGATCCTCAAGCGCCCCGCGGAAGCCGCCCCGGCGACGGCGGACCAGCTCCGCATCCGCCCCCAGGACCTGGTGGCCCTGGGGGTGGCCCGCGGCGTGGTGGGGCCGAAGGCCTAGGGAGTGTCGTCAAAGTGGCGTCGGCCGCCCGAAGGGCGGCCCCGCCGGCCAGACGGGACTTTGACGACACGGCCTAGGGGGCCCGGGCGGAACGGGCGGAACGGGCGGACCGGGCGAAGTGCCCCGGGCCGGTTCCCACGTGCCGCCGGAAGTGCCGCGTCAGGTGGGCCTGGTCGTAGAACCCGGCCTCCGTCGCCGCCTGCGCCGGCTCCGTCCCGGCCAGGAGAAGCCGCCGGGCCACCGCCACCCGCCGCCCGGTCAGGTACGCGTGCGGCGGCAGCCCGAACGCCTGCCGGAAGCTGCGGATCAGGTGGGTCGGATGGGCGTGTCCCAGTACGGCGCACGCCTCCTGGAGGGTGATCCCGCCGACTACCCGCGCATCGAGCAGCTCGCGCAGTCGGGTGGCGGTCCGCGTGTCCGGGCCCCCGTACGAAAGGGTCTCGTGGCCCGGGCCGCGCCCGGCCAGCCGGCCGCGCAGCCGTTCCCGTACGAAGGCGAGCCGCGACTGCGCCTCCAGCAGGTCCACCGCCCCGGCGGGCAGGTCGGGCGGGCCCAGCGCCCGGTGCAGCCCGTGGACGCGGTCGCGCAGCGCGGCGTCGGCCAGCAGCGGTGTGTCCACGGCCGCCCCGGTCAGGGCCTCGGGCAGTACGGAGGTGTCGAGGTAGAGCACCCGCTTGCGGAAGCCGGCCTCCGTGACGGTCCGGCCGTCGTGGACCACCCCGGGCGGCAGCAGCACCACGGTGTCGGACACGCCCAGGCCGTGCCGCTCCCGGTCGAGGCCGAAGTCCACCCGGCCGCCGTCCAGGATCATCAGCGCCCAGGTGTCGTGGACGTGGGCGGGGTACGCGTGCTCGGTGAAGCGGGCGTGGAACACCTCGGCGATGCCCGGCACCGGTGGCTGCCAGGCGGAGACGGTGCTGGACGGACGTATCGCGGCCATGTCAGGAACGTACAAGACCGGCGGCGGCGCACCGGGAAGCCTGGACCCATGACCACACACCAGCCAGTGAACGTCCCGGTGAACATCGCGCGGAAGCTGTCCGAGTTCGACGAGCAGTGGGCGCCCCGACGCATCGCCCGCGTCAACGACTACGAGGTCAAGATCGCCAAGCTCCAGGGCGAGTTCGTCTGGCACACCCACGAGGACACCGACGAGCTCTTCCTCGTGGTCTCCGGCAGCCTCACCATCCGCCTCCGCGACGGGGACGTGGTCCTGGCCCCCGGGGAGATCTACGTCGTCCCGCGCGGGGTGGAGCACTGCCCGCAGGCCGACGCGGAGGCGGCGATCCTGCTGTTCGAGCCGGCCGGCACGCCGAACACGGGCGACGCGGGCGGCGACCGCACCCGGGAGCCGGTCGACGCCTGAGCCCGGCCCAGGCTCGGGGCTCGGGGCTCAGGGCTCGGGGCTCAGGGCTCAGGGCTGTGGCGACCGCGCGTCGTACCGGGCGAACCCGCGCCACCGCGCGGCCAGCAGCCCGAGCACCAGCACACACCCGACCCCGCCGCCCGTGATCGCCACGGCCGGGGAGAAGAGGTCGGCGGCGGTCCCGGCGAGGAAGTCCCCGAGCCGGGGCCCGCCCGCGACGACCACGATGAAGACCCCCTGGAGCCGGCCGCGCATGTCGTCGGGGGTCGCGGCCTGCATCATCGTGGAGCGGAACACCATCGACACGCTGTCCGCGCACCCGGCGAGGGCGAGGAAGAACAGCCCGAGCCAGAGGTTGCGGGTCAGCCCGAAGGCGGCGATGGCCAGCCCCCACCCGGCGACGGAGAGCAGGATCGCCAGCCCGTGCCGGTGGACGCGCCCCTGCCAGCCGGAGAGCAGCCCGCCCAGCAGCGCCCCGACGGCTGGCGCGGTCACCAGCAGGCCGACGGTCTTGGCGTCGCCGCCGTACCAGAGCACCGCGATGGCCGGGAACAGCGCCTTCGGCTGGGCCAGCACCATGGCGGCCAGGTCGCTGAAGAAGTTCATCCGGATGTTGGGCCGGCTCCCGAGGAAGCGCAGGCCGTCGAGCACGGAGGCCCGGCCGCGCTTCCCCGGCGCCCCGGGCTCACCGGGCGACCCGGCCCCCCGCTCGGGCCGCATCGACGGCAGCCGCCACATCGCGTAGAGGGAGGCGCAGAAGGTCACCGCGTCGATCAGGTACGCCGCTTGGTAGCCCCACCAGCCGACGATGAGGCCGCCGAGCGCCGGACCGGTCATCATCCCGAAGGTCATGGCCGCCGAGTTGAGCGCGTTGGCGGCGGGAAGCTGCTCGGGCGCTATCAGCCGCGGGATCATCGCGGCCCGGGCCGGGCCGTTGAGCGCCCCGCACGCCGCCTGGAGCGCGACGACCGTGTACAGGAGCCAGACCCGGTGGTAGTCGAGCAGCGCGGCGGCGGCCAGCGCGATCGAGAGGGCGGCCAGGCCCAGGGAGCTGTAGAGCCCGAGCGTGCGCCGGTCGACGGTGTCGGCGATGGCCCCGCCGTACAGGCCGAGGGCGATGAGCGGGACGAGCGAGAAGAGTCCGACGAGTCCGACGGAGAAGCTGGACCCCGTGATGGCGTAGACCTGGAGCGAGATGGCGAGGGCGCTCATCGCCTGGCCGAGCCGGGAGATGGTGGCGCCGACCCACAGCCGACGGAAGTCCGGGGAGGATTTCAGCGGCGTGATGTCGGCGAGTATTCGCCTCGGGGGGCGGGTGGGCACGCTCGTACGGTTCACAGCGGATGATAACCAGCGGTCCCTCGGAGCCGGGCAGGGTTTTTTCCCCGGTCCGGGCTCGCGCGCAACAGCCGCCCCACCCGGACCTGCCGTCCCGGGACGGGGTCGCTCTTGCCGCTAACCCGCCACTATCACCGGACATTTGACCGAATCGACGTGCGCTCCTCCCCTGGTGTTCAGCTCATGATGAAAAGACTCGTATGTCCAGGGAGGCGTAGTGATCAAACCTGGCACCAGCACCACGAGCACGAGTTCAGGCACGAGTTCGACGCCCGGTACGGTCCCGCTCACGGTCGGGGTCGAGGAGGAGTTCCTCCTCGTCGACACCCGCACCCTCCGAGTGGTCCCGGCCGCCCCGCACGTCCTCGCCACGGCCGCCGGACTCCCCCACGAACTGCACCCCGAGGGCACTCGCTACCAGGTGGAGATCTCCACCCCGGTGGCCGACTCCGCGGTGACCCTGCGCAGAGAGCTCGCCGGCCTGCGGCGCACCCTCGCCCAGGCGGCCCGCGCCCACGGCTGCCGGCTCCTGGCCGCGCCCTCGCCCGTCCACGCCGTGGAGGGGCCGCTGCACCTGACCGACGACGAGCCTCGCCAGCGCGAGCAGCACCGCCGCTTCGGCGCGCTCACCGACACCCTCGTCAGCTGCGGCCGCCACATCCACATCGGCACGCTGGACGTGGATACCGCGGTCGCGGTGTCCAACCGGGTCAGACCATGGCTGCCCACGCTGATCGCGCTGGCGGCCAACTCGCCCTTCTGGAACGGCCGCGACACCGGCCACGCCAGCTGGCGGGCGATGGCCTGGTCGGGCTGGCCCTCCGCGGGCCTGCCCCCGCACTTCACGTCCACGGCGCACTTCCGGCGCTCGGTGCAGACCCTGCTCGGCTCCGGGGCGGCCCTGGACACGAAGATGGTCTACTGGGACCTCCGCCCGTCCGGGAACTGGCCGACGCTGGAGCTGCGGGCGCCGGACATGTCCCCGTACATCGACACGGCCATCCTGCAGGCGGAGTTGGCCCGCGCCCTGGTGGCGACGGCACTGCGCGAGATCGCCGAGCAGCGTCCCGAGCCCGCCCTGCGGGAGGACGTACTGCGGCTCGCGCGGTGGCGTGCGGCCCATGACGGCCTGGAGGGCTTCGGGCTCGACCCGTACACGGGCGCCGAGCTCCCCGCGGCGGACCTGGCGGAGGCGTTACTGGACCTGGTGGCCCCGGCACTGGCTTCCGCGGGCGACCTCGACCACGCCGCCGGGACCCTGGCGGGCCTGCTCCGCGACGGCTCGGGCGCCCACCGCCAGCGCACGGCGTTCGCCCGCCGCGGGGACCTGACCGACGTACTGCGGCACTTGGCGGACGAGACGGAGAACTTCTAGCGCGCGAGGGGAACCGGAACACGCTGAACCCGCAGGTGCGGCCGTCCGCGCACCTGCGGCCCGCGGCGGGGCGCGCGGGAGTTCGTGCCGGGGGCGCACACCGGAGCGCCCACGCGCCGGTCGGCTACCGGCCACGAACGGCCTGCTTGCGCCGCTCCACTGGCCCCGGCACGGGGCTATCCTGCGGACAGAACGTCGACGTTCCAGACCCCGACGGCGCGTTGCCTGCCACTGCTGTCCGCGTCACGGCCCGGACCCGTCGTCCGGGCGTCCGACGCGTCCGAGGGCGGGGCCCGTCTCCCATCCTGGAACACAGGTACCGGACCGGCCTGCGCCCGCTGCGCACGTACACCCGCACCGGAAGAGCCGCGAAGGGCCGGGACGTCCGGCACCCGACGGCGCTTCCCGGCCGGTCCCGAACCGAGGCGCCCCATGCGTATTCCCGCATCGCACACGCTCCGTACCCCGCACGCCCCGCCGGCGCGGGGCCCGCGACCGCACCACCACCGGCCACCCGTGCCGGTCCGGCTCACCGGTATCACCGCCGCCCCGGGCGGTGTGCTGTGACGGACACCTGGCCGCGACGCGGCCCGCAGCAGGACGGCCGCCGCGCGCCCCACCCCGGGGACGCCATGGCCACGGTCCGCCTGCGGCGGCTCAACCGCTGGCAGGCCGAGGGAATGAAGGAGGACCTGGCAGACCTGTACGTGGAGTCCTCCCACTCGGCGGCCGGTGCGGAGTACCGCAACCGGGAGGCCTTCCTGCGCCGCCTCACCGCCGATGTCCGGCGGCCCGGCTTCGCCATGCTCGTCGCGGAGAGGGCCACCGTGGCCGGCTGCGCCTTCGGCTTCCCCCTGCGGCGGGACGGCTCCTGGTGGCGCGGGTTCCTCGGACCGCTCCCCCAGGCCGTCGAACAGCTCACCGCCTCCGGCCACGTCTTCGCCATCACCGAGGTCGTCGTCCACCCGCACCAGCAGGTCCTCCCCATCGGCCGACGGCTGCAGGAGCGGCTGCTGGACGACCACCACGCCTCGCTCGGCGCCACCTTGGTGCCCGAGGACGAGGTCAGGACCCTGACGGCCTTCCGGTCCTGGGGGTGGCGCGGGATCGGCGAGGTCCACCGGCCGCCCGGTACGGTGCTGTTGCAGGCGCTCGTCCTGCCCCTCGGGAAGCGGACGGGCCCCGCGGACGGGCTGGAGCACGATGCCCGTACCCAGCGGCCCGAGTGGTGACGGGTGCCCGGATCGCCAGGATCCGGGTGCTGGTGGCCGAGGAGGCGGCTCTCCGCGGTAGACGGGTCGGGGTGGTGGATGTGTGCACCGCCGCGGTGGCCGTGCTGCCGATCGGCGGGGCCGGCGTGTCGGCGATGTCCCGGACCACCGCCTGCCATCCGCTGTGCAGCACCGACATCGTGAGTGAGCGGCTCGAAGAGCTCCAACTCACCCTGGGCGAAGGCCCCTGTGTGGATGCCTTCGCCCTCGGGTCGGCCGTCCTGGCACCCGATCTCCGGGCTGCCGCGGAGCGGCGCCGTTGGCCCGTGTTCGCGTTCGAGGCCACTGCTGCCGGCGCGGTGGCCGTGTTCGCGTTCCCCCTCCAGATCGGTGCGATCTGCCCCGGAGTCCTGGACCTCTACTCCGGAGTGCCGGTCGAGCTGGACTTCGAGGAGCTGGCCGACGCCATGGCGCTCGCCGACACCGCGACGCTCGTCCTCCTCGGCACCCGCGCCGGACGGGCGGACGGTCCGCCGGACGACCTGGGCGGCCGTCGGGCCGAGATCGACCAGGCCACCGGCATGCTCACCGTCCAGCTGGGCGTGGGCATCGAGGAGGCGTTCGTCCGCCTGCGCTCCTACGCGTACGCCCACGGACGCCGGCTCGCCGAGGTGGCCGCCGACGTGGTGGCCCACCGGCTCCGGTTCGCCCCGGGCACCGATGAGGATCCGAGCCTCACCGACGAAGCCTGACAACGGAGGGTGTGCACGATGAACCAGCAGCTCCTGGCCAAGACGTTCGTCGAACTGGCGGACAACCTGGTCGCGGACTTCGACCTGATCGACTTCCTGCGCATGCTGACCGACCGCTGCGTCGGCATGCTCGGCGTGAGCGCGGCCGGAGTGCTCCTCGCGGACCAGAACGGTGAACTGCGCGTGATGGCCGCCTCTGACGAGCAGGTCCGCCTGCTCGAACTCTTCCAGCTCCAGAGCGACGAAGGTCCGTGCCTGGAATGCTTCCACACCGGCGTGCCCGTCACCGTCCCCGACCTGAGCACGGAGAGCGCCCGCTGGCCGCGGTTCGTCGCACAGGCCCACCGCACCGGGTACTCGGCGGTCCAGGCCCTGCCGATGCGCCTGCGGGACGAGGTCGTCGGCGCGCTCAACCTGTTCCGCACCATGCCGGGGCCCTTCGACCCGACCGCCACACCCATCGCCCAGGCCCTGGCCGACGTCGCCACCATCAGCCTCCTGCAGCAGCGCTCCTCCCATCGGGCCGGCATGCTCAACGAGCAGTTGCAGAACGCGTTGAACAGCCGGGTGCTGATCGAACAGGCGAAGGGCAAGCTCGCCGAACGGCAGGGCATCGACATGGAACAGGCCTTCACCGCGCTGCGGAGCTACGCCCGGGCGAACAACCGGCGGTTGTCCGACCTGGCACGCGCCTTCATCGACGGCACCGAACCCCTCACCGGCCTGGTCACGTGACCGTCCGTGCGGCGCAAACCAACTCACGTACGACAAGTGCCCATTGACAGGTCGCCTCCCCGGGCGTTGACTGGCCGCGATGGCGTTGGGCAGCACCACCCCGGAAACCTCCGGCCTGGCCCTCCGCCTCCGCTTCGCCCGGACCTCGCGGAACGCAGGCACCATCCCTGTGACCGCTGGAGGTCCCGGCCATGCCCAAGCTCATGATCATCGCTGCGGCCGTCATCGCGCTGGCGGCCGTCCTGTTGGCCGTATTCGGCACGGGGCGGCGCGCGCGGGGGCTCAAACAGCGCTTCGGCCCCGAGTACGACCGTCTCGTGGCCCGGCACAAAGGCGACACCAAGGCGGCGGACCGGGAACTCGGCGAGCGCATGAAGCGGCACGGCTCCGCCAGGCAGCGGCCGCTGTCCTCCGCGAGCCGCGAGCAGTACACGGCCCAATGGGCCGGGATCCAACAGCGGTTCGTCGACTCCCCGCGGGAGTCGGTCGCCGAGGCCGACGCCCTGCTGACCCGGCTGGCCACGGACCGGGGCTTCCCCGGCGCCGAGGTGTTCGAAGAGCAGCTCGCCGCCATCTCCGTCCACCACGCGAGCCACGTCGACGGCTACCGCAACGTGCACGAGGCGGCACCCGGCCGAAGCAGCACCGAGGAGATGCGCATGGTCATGGTCGAGGCCCGGGGCCTCTTCGACGCCCTGGTCGCGGAACTCCCGGCCGACTCCGGCCGGCACCGCACGCAGCGCCACCACACGAAGGGAAGCGGCACGCGATGACGTACGACCAGGACCGCGCCCGGCAGTCCCCGGCCGGGAGCCCGGCCCCGGGACGGCGCGACCCGCGCGGGGGTCCCCCGCACGCCGAGGTCCCCACGGGCACCCTCGTCCCGGTGCCGCTGCTCGCGCAGAGCGACCGGGACGAGTTGACCCTGCGCCTCCAGCACGCCCTCCACACCTTCGTCCGGAGCCCGCGCCAGGCGGTGGAGGAGGCCGACACCGCCTTCGCCGAAGCCACCACGCACCTGACGGCCGCACTCGTGGAACGCAGGCACGTGCTCGCCAAGGCCCGTCAGAACGTGCCCGACGGCACGGAGGCGGAGACCGAAGCCCTACGGCAGGCACTGCGCCAGTACCGGGAGCTCACCCTGCGGCTGCTGCGCATGTGACCACCCCCTGACAGCCGGCGGGGACGGCCCGCCTCCCCGATGGGCCGTCCCCGCCGGCCTGACCGCTTCCGCCGTCGCGGCGGTCCCCAGCGGTGTTCGGGTCCTCCGCGAGCCGACGGCACGGACGTACGGCCCTCAGACCAGCCGGCGGCCGTCCCGCACCAGTTCGCGGCCGGGAAGCTCGTTCACCTCGCGCCAGGCCTGGACGCGGCGCGGCGTGATGCGGAACCAGCGGTACGGGGTCGCGGACGCGCGCGGGTCGAAGCCGGTGCGTGCGGCGAACCGGTCGCCCCGCTCCCGCGGCAGCGCGTCGATCTCCAGGACCTCGACCTCGCCCTCGATCATGGACACGTCGCGGGTGTGGCCCAGCGCCAGGCGGGCGGCCCGGGTGGCGGCCAGGTTCCGGCCGGTCGGGCTGTCCGCCGGGGTGGCCACCAGCAGCGCCTCGCCGTCCCAGTCGAAGGACAGCGGCACCAGGTACGGCACGCCGTCCGCCGAGGCACTGGCCACCCAGACGTCGACGTCATGGGTGAGCCGGTGCTCGGTGTCGCGCATGCGCCGTTCGCGGGGACGGGGCGCGTCACCCGTCGGCTCGCCGCTCATCGGTCCTGGATCAGGCCGAGGACGTTGCCGTCGAGGTCGGTGACGGTGGCCACCAGCCGGCCGCCGCCGACGTCCTGCGCGGGCTGGCCCACGGAGGCGCCCGCGGCGGTCAGCTCGGCCACCTTCGCCTCGATGTCCGGGACGTGCCAGTAGGCCAGCGACGCGCTCAGGGCCTGCGGTCCGCCGTTCGGCACCAGCCCGATGTGCTGGCCCCCGGCCTCGAAGCCGACGTAGTACGGCGTGTCGGTCTGCGGCGCGACGCCGAGCAGGGCGGCGTACACGGCCTTGGCCTTCGCCAGGTCGGACACGGGGTGCAGCACGGTCTTGATCCCCTGGGTGGAAGAGCTGGTGGTCATGGTCACTCCTGTGTTCGCGAGTCGCGGGTCGCCGTCTCGGACCCGCTCCCTCTCTGTGGTCACAGGTTCTCCCGGCGGGAGGGCGGTCCGCCTCCGTGGTGACCACGGAGAGCACTACGGATAATGAGCCCGTGTCCAGTTCAGTGGTCTCGGCCCGGGAGGCCGAAGTGCTCGCGCTGCTCGGGGAGTTCCTCAGCAACGCGGAGATCGCCGCACGGCTCTTCCTCTCCGTGCGGACGGTCGAGTCGCACGTCTCGTCGCTGCTGCGCAAGCTGGAGGCGGCGGACCGGCGGGCGCTCTCGCGGCGCGCGGCCGAGCTCGTACGCGCCGAGCAGTCGCGCTCCGCGCCGGTGCTCCCGGAGCCGCTGACGGCGTTCGTCGGCCGGGCGCAGGAGCGCGGGGAGCTGGCCGAGGCGTTGAAGACGCACCGTCAGGTGACCGCGGTCGGTCCGGGCGGGGTGGGCAAGACGCGGCTCGCGCTGGCGGTCGCGGCGCAGACGGCGGGCGAGTTCGCCGACGGGGTGTGGTTCGTCGACCTGGTCCCGGTCACCGATCCGGCGCGGGTGGGGGCGGCGGTCGCGGCGGCCGCGGGTGTGGGCGAGCAGCCCGGGCGGGGCATCGACGACGCGGTGCTGGCCGCGCTGGCGGACCGGCAGGCGCTGCTGGTGCTGGACAACTGCGAGCAGGTGCTGGGCGGGGTGGCGCCGTTCCTGGAACGGCTGCTGACGGCCTGCCCCCGGGTGCGGGTGCTCGCGACGAGCCGGGCCCGGCTGATGGTGCCGTTCGAGTGGGTCTACCCGGTGCCGCCGCTGTCGCGGGCCGGCGGCGGCGAGTCGGACGCCGTGGCCCTGTTCATGGACCGGGCGGCGGCGGTCGGCCGGGCGCCGGATCCGACCGTGCGCGACCGGGTCGAGGCCATCTGCGAACGGCTCGACGGCATGGCGCTGGCGATCGAGCTGGCGGCGGCGCGGTGGCCGACGCTCGGGCCGGACGGGCTGGAGGCCGCGCTCTGCGACCCGCTGCGGTCCCTGGCCGGCGGATCCCGCGCCACCGACCGGCACCGGTCGGTGCGGACGGTGCTGGACTGGAGCCATGACCTGCTGGAGCCTCAGGAGCGGGCGCTGCTGCGGCGGGTGTCGGTGTTCGTCGCGCCGTTCACCGCCGGGGCGGCCGCCGAGGTCGCCGGGTTCGGGCCGCTGGATCCGGCGGCGGTGGCCGACGGGCTCGGCAGGCTCGCCGAGCAGAGCCTGCTCGCGGTGGAGCCGTACGCGGCCGGTACCCGGTACCGGGCGCTGGAGACCATCCGCCAGTACGGGACGGAGCGGCTCGCCGACGCGGGCGAGTCGGCGGAGGTCCGGTCCCGGCACCTGGGCTGGTGCGCGGCCGGTGCGGCCGCTCTCGGCGGGGCGGGTGCCGGCGGCCCCGGCTGGCGCGCCCGGTTCGACGCGGTGGCGGAGGACCTCCGCGCCGCCCTCGCCTGGGCCGCCGACCGCCCGGAGCGGCGCACGGACGCCTGCCGCCTCGCCTCGTCCACAGCCGCACTGGCCTTCACCCGCAACCTCCTGGGCGAGTCCCAACAACTCTACGAACGGACCGCCACCCTGGCCTCCGCGGGCGCCAAGGCCGAGGTCAGGGCGGGAGCCGGGGCCGAGGCCGCATCCGGAACCGGGTCTGGGGCCGGGGTGGCCGGGACCGAGGCCGCATCCGTGTCCGGGGCCGACGCCGCGGAGGCCGGGGCCGGGGCCGGAACCGGGGCCGGGGCCGACGCCGCGGAGGCCGGGGCCGGGGGTTACCTGGCTGCCGCCGGGGCGTTGCGGCGGGCCGCTGGGGTGGCCGGGTGTCGGAGGCTCGGGGACGACATGTACCGCCTGCACCGTGCCGCCGGGGAGGCCGCCCGGCGGGCCGGGGACACCGCGGGCGCCTGCCGCGACCTGGCGGCAGCCGCCACCGTCGCGTACCGCTTCTCCAGCGCGTTCGCGGTGGTTCCCCCCGCGGCCGAGGTGACCGCCCTGCTCGCGGCGGCGCGGAAGCTGTCCGGCGGCGACCCGGCTGCCGAGGCGGCCGTCGCGCTGGCGGAGGCGGCGGTGGTCGCGGACGCGTTCGGCGCGGTCCAGGGGGACTCGAACAACACGGCGGAGCAGACGGTGGCGTCCGCCGAGCGCGCGGTCGGGCTGGCCCGCCGCGCGGGCGACCCGGTGGCGGAGTCGGCCGCCCTCGACGCGCTCTCCGGTGCGCGGAGCTGGGTCGGCGAGGCCTTCGCCGCGGCTGAAGCGGCCCGGCGGCGGATCGACGTACTGGCTTCGGCGCCGCCCACCCCGGCCAGTACGCACGAGCTGACCGACGCCCTCGCCATGGCCGCCGGAACCGCCGTCGGCATCGGCGAGTTGCCGCAGGCCCGCCGGTGGGGCGGCCAGCTCGCCGACCAGCCGCTGCTGGCCGAGGCGGGCCACTACGCCACGTCCTGGCTCCTCGTCGCGGACGCGTTCGCGGGCCGCACCGAAGAGGTGCTCACCGGCAGCGTGAGGTTCCTCGACGCGTGGGAGCGCACCGGCCGCCAGCGCTCGTTCTCGCTCGGCCCGGCCGCCGCCTCGGTCGCGATGGTCCACGGCCTGCGCGGCGACCGCGCCGCCCGTACGGCCTGGCTCGCGGTCGTCGACGAGGCGGGCACCGCACCGGAGCACCGCCACGGCTACGGCGCGGTCTTCGACGCCATGGTCCTGCTCCACCAAGGGGACGCGGCGGCGGCCCTGGAGCGGCTCGCGCCGGAGCCGGACCGGGTGTGGAAGTGGGTCAGCTGGATCTGGCTGCACTGGTACGTGGCGCTCCGCGCGGAGGCCTCGGTACTCGCCGGCCACCCGGACGCCCGCCGCCGGATCGACGCCGCCCGCCCCGTGGTCGCCGGCAACCCGGTGGCCACCGCCCAACTGGACCGGGCCCTGGCCTTGCTCGACGACGACCTGCCGCGCCTGCTGACCACGGCGGAGTCCTTCGCCGCGGCCGGCTGCCCCTACCAGTCGGCGCGCACGCTCCTGCTGTCCGGCGCCGAACACACCGAGACGGGCGCGGCCGCCCTCAAGGCCCTCGGCCTGGCCCCCACGACTGTCGGGTAGTTCACACGGCGCCGCCCGAAGCAGCCCGAAAACGAAACGGTGCCCCGCCCGACAAGGCCGGGCGAGGCACCGAATCAGCCAGGCGCAACGTTTCTGCTGACCTGAACCGCAGTGGGGCGGGTGGGACTCGAACCCACGGCCGACGGATTATGAGTCCGCTGCTCTAACCGGCTGAGCTACCGCCCCTTCACGGCGTGGCGCGTACATGTGTGCGCGCCGTCTGCCGCAGCATAGCCGCTCATACGATCTCCTGCTCCGGATGCCTCGCATGATCGGCTTCGCCTTCTCAGAGAGACCGCTCTGAGTGCTGCCCGGTTCCAGGAGCAGGGCAAAAAAGAAAAGGACCCACCTGGGGTCCTCGTTCTTTCTTGCTCCCCCGACTGGACTCGAACCAGTAACCTGCCGATTAACAGTCGGCTGCTCTGCCAATTGAGCTACAGGGGACCGAGCTCCCCCGACTGGACTCGAACCAGTAACCTGCCGATTAACAGTCGGCTGCTCTGCCAATTGAGCTACAGGGGATTGCTGCGGTGCGCCGAACAGCCCACCTCCGGCCTGTGCCGGGGGGCGAGTGCCCGTTGCGAGTCATAGATTAGCGCAAGCAGGGGGGTGCTCCGCCAATCGGTATCGACAGCAGGCCGGGCACCACACGACGAGAGGTGACAGGCATGCGGTACAAGGTCACGTTCGCGGTCGGACTGGCCCTCGGGTACGTGCTCGGGACCCGGGCCGGGCGCGAGCGGTACGAGCAGCTGAAGAAGTCCGCCCGGGAGCTCGCGCAGAACCCCGCGGTGCGCAACGCCGCCGAGACGGCCGGGCAGAGCGGGCGGGAGTTCGCGGGCAAGGCCTTCGCCGCCGTGAGCGACCGGGTCGGCGACGCGGTGCCGGCTTCCCTCGCCGGGCGCGTACGGGGACTGCGCGAGCGGGTCGGGGGCGGCGCGGGCGAGGACGACTGGGGTACGAGCAACACCTGACGGGCCCGGCAACCTCATACGGGCACCGGCGGGCGCCCACGAGACCTACGAGCACTTCCGCCGCCTCTGGGCGGCGGAAGTTCGCCGGGCGTGCGGCAGAATTCTCCGCATGGGGATAGTCGCCGGGCTGGACAGCTCTTCCGCCTTCACTCGCATAGTCGTCTGTGACGCCGAGACGGGCGCCGTGCTGCGCCAGGGGTACGCACCCCATCCGCAGCCCGCCGGCGAGGCCGTTCCCCACGAAACCGATCCACAGGCGTGGCTGCTCTCGCTCGGCGAGGCCGCCGGCGGCGGGCTCCTCGAAGGGGTCCAGGCCATCGGGGTCTCCGCGCAGCAGCACGGCGTGATCCCGCTGGACGCGCAGGGCGGGCTCGTCCGCCCGGCCCTGGTCGGCAACGACAAGCGCGGGCAGGTCGCCGCCGCCGACCTCATCGAGCGGCTCGGCGGCCGGCAGGCCTGGGCCGAGGCCGTGGGCTCCGTCCCGCACTCCGCGCAGCCCGTCGCGAAGCTGGCCTGGCTGGCCCGCGCCGAGCCGGAGTCGGCCCGGCGGGTGGCCGTGGTGATGTCCCCGCACGACTGGCTGGTGTGGCAGCTGCTGGGCCGGCCGGCCCGGCGCACCACCGACCGGGGCGGCGCCTCCGGGACCGGGTACTGGTCGACCGCCACCGGCACCTGGCGCCCCGACCTGGTCGAGCTGGCGCTCGGGCACCAGGCGCTGCTGCCCGAGGTGCTCGGCCCGGCCGACGCCGCCGGGACCACGCCCGAGGGGCTGCTGATCTCCGCGGGCACCGGCGAGACCATGGCCGCGGCCCTCGGGCTCGGGCTGGGCCGCGGCGACGCGGTGGTCTCGCTGGGGGCCTCCGGGTCGGTGATGGCCGTGCACCACGAGGCGCTGTCGGAGCCCGGCGGTCTGATCACCTCCCTCGCCGACGCCGGCGGCATGCACCTGCCGGTGGTGAACACCTCCAACGCGGTACGGGCCCTGCGCGGCACCGCCGAGCTGCTGGGGACCGACCTGGAGGGGCTGAGCGCGCTCGCGCTGAAGTCGACGCCGGGCGCGCACGGACTCGTACTCCTGCCGTACCTGGAGGGCGAGCGGACGCCGAACCTGCCGCACACCGCCGGAACCCTGTCCGGGCTGCGGCGGGACTCGATGAAGCCGGAGCACCTGGCCCGGGCGTCCTTCGAGGGCATGCTGTGCGGGCTGGTGGACGCGCTCGACGTACTGCGCAGCCGCGGGGTGGAGATCCGGCGGGTGTTCCTGCTGGGCGCGGCGGCCGAACTGCCCGCCGTACAGGCCTTCGCGCCGGGGCTGTTCGGCACGCAGGTCGTCGTACCGGCGCCGGCCGACTACGCGGCGCTGGGCGCGGCGCGCCAGGCGGCGTGGGCGCTGGGCGTGGCCCGGGGCACGCTCGCCCCGCACACCCCGCCGGTGTGGCCGGCCCCGGCGGCGCAGGTCTTCGAGCCGGACGAGGAGTTCCCGGCGTGGCAGGGCGTGCGCCAGCAGTACATCGCGACGCGGGAGCAGATCCACCCGGGCGCGTTCTAGTGCTGTGACCGCGAAGGCTCACCAGGGCGTGTTCTCGGCCCCGGCACCAGGGCCGGCGGAGGCGGCCTAGGGACCGGGCGGGGCGCCTACTCCTTTTGACCGGCCTTTGCGAAAACCGCTGGGGTTCGGGGCTCCTGTTGGCTGAAGATGGGTTGAACCCCTCGATCTTGCCGACCGGAGCCTACGCGTGCTCATACGACTTCTGCGGACCCATCTGGGCCCGTACCGGAAACCCATCGCCGTGCTGGTCCTGCTTCAGCTGCTGCAGACCAGCGCGACCCTCTACCTGCCCACGCTGAACGCGGACATCATTGACAACGGTGTCGTCAACGGCGACACCGGCTACATCCTGCGCTTCGGCACCCTGATGCTCGGCGTCTCGCTCGTCCAGCTCGTCTGCAACGTCGGCGCCGTCTACTTCGGCGCCCGCACCTCGGCCGCCGTCGGCCGGGACATCCGGGCCGCCGTCTTCGACCGCGTGCAGAGCTTCTCGGCGCGCGAGCTCGGCCACTTCGGCGCCCCGTCGCTGATCACCCGTACGACGAACGACGTCCAGCAGATCCAGATGCTGGTGCTGATGACCTTCACCCTGATGGTCTCGGCGCCGATCATGTGCGTCGGCGGCATCTTCATGGCGCTCTCGCTCGACGTGAAGCTGTCGAGCGTGCTCCTCGCCGTCGTCCCCGTCCTCGGTGTGTCGGTCGGCGCGATCGTCTTCCGTACGCGGCCGCTGTTCCGGCAGATGCAGGAGCGCCTGGACACCGTGAACCGGGTGCTGCGCGAGCAGATCACCGGCAACCGCGTGATCCGCGCCTTCATCCGCGACGGATACGAGAAGGATCGGTTCCGCGACGCGAACGCGGACCTCACCGGCGTCTCGCTGGCGGCCGGCAAGCTCCTCGCCCTGATGTTCCCCACCGTCATCGTGGTCGTGAACATCTCCAGCGTCGCCGTCATCTGGTTCGGCGCGATGCGCGTCGACAGCGGCGGCATGGAGATCGGCCAGCTGACGGCCTTCCTCGCCTACCTGCTGCAGATCGTCATGTCCGTGATGATGGCCACCTTCATGTTCATGATGGTGCCGCGCGCCGAGGTCTGCGCCGAGCGCGTCCAGGAGGTCCTGGACACCGAGTCGAGCGTGGTCCCGCCCACCGATCCGGTGCGCGAGCTCTCCCGGCGCGGGCAGTTGGAGCTGCGCGGCGCCGACTTCCGCTATCCGGGCGCCGAGGCCCCGGTGCTGCGCGGGGTGGACCTGGTGGCCCGTCCCGGCGAGACGACCGCGGTGATCGGCTCCACCGGCAGCGGCAAGTCCACGCTGCTGGGCCTGGTCCCCCGGCTGTTCGACGCGACCGGCGGCGAAGTGCTGGTCGACGGGGTGGACGTACGCGGCCTCGACCCGGAGCTGCTCGCGCGGACGGTCGGCATGGTCCCGCAGAAGCCGTACCTCTTCTCCGGAACCGTCGCCTCCAACCTGCGCTACGGGCGCCCCGGGGCCACCGACGAGGAGCTGTGGCACGCCTTGGAGGTGGCCCAGGCCAAGGGCTTCGTCTCCGAGCTGGAGGGCGGGCTCGACGCGCCCGTCTCCCAGGGCGGAACCAATGTCTCCGGCGGCCAGCGCCAGCGTCTGGCCATCGCCCGCACGCTCGTGCAGCGCCCGGAGATCTACCTCTTCGACGACTCCTTCTCGGCCCTGGACTACGCGACGGACGCGGCGCTGCGCTCGGCGCTGGCCCGCGAGACCGAGGACGCGACGGTGGTCATCGTGGCCCAGCGGGTGTCGACCATCCGCGACGCCGACCGGATCATCGTCCTCGACGAGGGCCAGGTCGTGGGCGAGGGGCGCCATCACGAGCTGATGGCCGGCAATGAGACCTACCGGGAGATCGTGCTCTCCCAGCTGACGGAGGCGGAGGCCGCATGAGCGGGCCCGGAGGACGGATGATGATGGGGCCGGGCCAGCGGTCCCTGGACTTCAAGGGCTCGGGGAAGCGGCTGCTGGGCCAGATCGCCCAGGACCGGGTCAAGATCTGGGGCATGGTGGCCGCCGTCGTCGGCAGCGTCGCCTTCACGGTGATCGGGCCGAAGATCCTCGGCAAGGCCACCGACCTCGTCTTCGCGGGGATCGTGGGCCGCCAGATGCAGGCGGGGACCACGAAGGAGCAGGCGCTCCAGGGGCTGCGCGACCGCGGTGAGGGCGGGATGGCGGACATGCTGTCCGGCACCGACTTCACCCCCGGCAAGGGCATCGACTTCGGCGCCGTCGGGGTCGTGGCGATCTGGGCGCTCGTCGTCTTCACCTTGGCGGGCCTGCTGATGCTGGTCGCGACGCGGCTGTCGAACCACGTCATGAACGGCACCGTGTACCGGATGCGCGAGGAGCTCCAGGCGAAGCTGTCGCGGCTGCCGCTGTCGTACTTCGACGGGCAGAAGCGCGGCGAGGTGCTCAGCCGGGCCACGAACGACATCGACAACATCGGGCAGACGCTCCAGCAGACGATGGGGCAGCTGCTCAACTCGCTGCTGACGATCGTCGGCGTGCTGGCGATGATGTTCTGGATCTCGCCGCTGCTGGCGCTGGTCGCGCTGGTGTCCGTACCGGTCTCGATCTACGTCGCGGCGAAGATCGGCAAGAAGTCTCAGCCGCAGTTCGTGGCGCAGTGGAAGTCCACGGGCGCGCTCAACGCGCACGTGGAGGAGATGTACTCGGGCCACACGCTGGTCAAGGTGTTCGGGCGGCAGAAGGAGTCCGCGGCCCTCTTCGCCGAGCAGAACGAGGCGCTGTTCCGGGCCTCCTTCAAGGCGCAGCTGGTCAGCGGCATCATGCAGCCGGTGATGCTGTTCATCTCGAACATCAACTACGTGCTGATCGCGGTCGTCGGCGGGCTCCGGGTCGCCTCGGGCACCCTGTCGATCGGTGACGTGCAGGCCTTCATCCAGTACTCGCGCCAGTTCTCGATGCCGCTGACGCAGGTCGCCTCGATGGCGAACCTGGTGCAGTCGGGCGTCGCCTCGGCCGAGCGGGTCTACGAGCTGCTGGACGCGGAGGAGCAGGAGCCGGACGCCGAGGTTCCGGAGCGTCCGGAGGAGCTGCTCGGGCAGGTCACCTTCGAGAAGGTGGCGTTCCGCTACGAGCCGGACAAGCGGCTGATCGAGGACCTCTCGCTCACCGTCAAGCCCGGCCAGACGGTCGCGATCGTCGGCCCCACGGGCGCCGGCAAGACCACGCTGGTCAACCTCCTCATGCGGTTCTACGAGGTCACGGGCGGCCGGATCGCCCTCGACGGGGTGGACATCGCGAGGATGACCCGCGAGGAGCTGCGCGGCAGCATCGGCATGGTCCTCCAGGACACCTGGCTGTTCGGCGGCACGATCGCCGAGAACATCGCCTACGGTGCCTCGCGCGAGGTCACGCGCGCCGAGATCGAGGGGGCGGCGCGGGCCGCGCACGCGGACCGCTTCATCCGCACCCTGCCGGACGGCTACGACACCGTGCTGGACGACGAGGGCGCGGGCGTCAGCGCCGGCGAGAAGCAGCTGATCACCATCGCCCGGGCGTTCCTGTCGGACCCGGTGATCCTGGTGCTCGACGAGGCGACGAGCTCGGTGGACACCCGTACCGAGGTGCTGATCCAGAAGGCGATGGCGCGCCTCGCGCACGGCCGTACGTCCTTCGTGATCGCGCACCGGCTGTCCACCATCCGCGACGCGGACCTGATCCTGGTGATGGAGAACGGTTCGATCGTGGAGCAGGGCACGCACGAGGGGCTGCTGGACTCGGACGGCGCCTACGCGCGGCTGTACGCGGCGCAGTTCGCGCAGGCGGTCGCCGAGGTCGACTGACCGGTCGGGTCGCAACACTGCGGGGGTGCCCTCATGCGGGGGCACCCCTTCCCGTTTCCCGTCTCAGTCGAGGTATCCCCGTAGCTGGTCGGCGAAGGCGTGGTCGCGCAGCTTGTTGAGGGTCTTGGACTCGATCTGGCGGATCCGTTCGCGGGTCACGCCGAAGATCCGCCCGATCTCCTCCAGGGTGCGCGGCCGCCCGTCGGCGAGCCCGTACCGCAGCTGGACGACCTTGCGCTCGCGCTCGCCGAGGGTGGACAGGACGGCTTCCAGGTGCTCGCGCAGCAGGAAGAACGCGGCCGACTCCACGGGTGAGGCGGCGTCCCCGTCCTCGATCAGGTCCCCGAGCGCCACGTCGTCCTCCTCGCCGACCGGCGCGTGGAGGGAGACCGGTTCCTGGGCGAGGCGCAGCACTTCGAGGACCCGCTCGGGGGTCAGCTCCAGGTGGACCGCGACTTCCTCGGCGGTGGGCTCGTACCCGCGCTCCTGGAGCATGCGGCGCTGGACGCGGACGACGCGGTTGATCAGTTCGACGACATGGACCGGCACGCGGATGGTCCGGGCCTGGTCGGCGAGGGCCCGGGACATCGCCTGGCGGATCCACCAGGTGGCGTAGGTGGAGAACTTGTAGCCGCGGGCGTAGTCGAACTTCTCAACGGCCCGGATGAGGCCGAGGTTTCCCTCCTGGACGAGGTCCAGCATGGTGAGTCCGCGGCCGACGTAGCGCTTCGCGACGGAGACGACGAGCCGCAGGTTCGACTCGATGAGGCGGCGCTTGGCCATCCGGCCCATGACGACGAGTTTGTCGAGGTCGAGGGTGAGCTGGAGGTCGAGGGCGGCGCCGCTGCCGAGTTTCTCCTCGGCGAACAGGCCGGCTTCCACGCGCCGCGCGAGCTCGACCTCCTCGACGGCGGTGAGGAGCGGGATCCTGCCTATCTCGCGCAGGTACTGCCGGAACAGGTCGGCGGAGGGTCCCGCCCCGCCCGTCCCCTCGGTACCGCGCTTTCGCTGCGGCGGCACCTGTTGCTCGATCAACTCCAGGACCTCGGGCTCCTCGGGCTCCTCGTCCACGGCATCGGCCTCTGCCTCGGGCTCTTCGGCCGTGGCGGCGTCGGCGGGCGGGCTCGCGTTGACGGTCAGGATCTGGGTCTGCACGGGGGCGACCTCCAGGGCTCCGAGGACGGGGGCACCGCACCTCAGTGTGGGGTACGACACATCGCTGCCACGAGGGGCGTGCGAGCACTTTCTGAGTCCGCAGTGTGACCGGATGGTTACCCCCCGGCGAGAACCCCGATGCGGATCGGACGCATGTCCGAGAAGATCAATGCCATGTCCGACTACGAAACCCACGTCACGGTGCGCTGCCCCGACCCCGCGGAGCTGGCGCGGCTCGAAGCGTGGGCCGGCGGGCGGGAGTTGAAGGTCACGCACATCGTGCTGGCCCGGGGCCGGATGGTGTCGCAGCCGATGCTGACCCTGCCCGGGCGTACGGGGCACCGGGCACTGGTGGCCCGACTGCGGGCGGCGGGCTTCGACCCGGTCCGGGTCAAGGTGGAGACCGTGCCCTGGACGACGGACCTGCCGGGCCCGGGCGGCGGCTACTTCGAGCACCACCTCAAGCTGCGGCTCCCGGCGGACTGGGACCGCCCGGCGCTGGAGTCCCTGGTCACTCCGCACGGGGCGCACCTGTCGTGGAACGCCCGCCGCGTCCTGCCCGGGTCCCGGCACGAGCGCTTCGTGACGCAGCGCCACCCCGGCCCGGCCGCGCAGGCGGCGGCCGCGTGCGACGCGCTGCTCGCGGCGCTGGCGGGGGCCGGGCACGAAATCCGCTCGGAGGAGCGGGAGTTCGTGCTGTACGACAGTGACCTGTCGGTGGACGACGGGTGGATCGAGCAGGGAGCTGTCCGATGACGTGGCGGGACTTCGACTGGCGCAGCGCCGAGCTCCCCCGTGAGCAGTTGGATGAGGAGACGCGACGTGAGCGCGGCCTTCCGCTGACTCTGCGGCCGGTGGCGGGCTGGGACGTCCGCCAGCGAGCCGTCTTCGACCCCTCGCTGAAGTCGTTCCCGCGGGCCTACCGGGGCGGCGACCCGGTCTTCGACGACCCGGCGAGGACGGCCGCGTGGCTGGCGGCACGGCGGGCGGCGATGGACGCCGTGCTGCTGGCCGTCTCCCGGTCGCCGTGGGTGGACTCGCTCGTCCTACGGGGCAGTGTGCTGCTGGCCGACTGGTTCGGGGAGGCGGCCAGGGAACCCGGTGACCTGGACTTCGTCGTCGTACCGCGGAGTTGGGACATCGGCGACGGGCGGACCGCGAGGATGCTGGAGGAGATCGCCGCCGGTGCGGCGGGTCGGGCCGGGGTCAAGGAGTCGGGCGCGGTCTGCGAACGCATCTGGACGTACGACCGGGTGCCCGGGCTGCGGATGGTGCTGCCCTGGCAGGTGCCGGGGCTGCCGACCGGGCAGGTGCAGCTGGACTTCGTCTTCAACGAGCCGTTGCCCGCCGGGCCCGAACCGGTGGAACTGGCCTGCGGGGCCCTGGTCCTGGCGGCCTCACCGGCGCTCTCGCTGGCCTGGAAGCTGCTGTGGCTCGTCACCGACGTGCATCCGCAGGGCAAGGACCTCTACGACGCGGTCCTGCTCGCAGAGCGCTTCCCCCTGCCGTACGTGCTGCTGCGGGACGTGTTCCGCCTGGCGGGACAATGGCCGATGGCGACCCGGGATGTGAAGCTCCAGGACTTCGCGAACCTGTTCACGGGCGGACCCGAGGGTACCGAGTGGCAGCACTTCGAGACGGAGTACCCGGACCTGGCCCGGGCGGGCGAGGCGTCGTTCGCCGAACGTCTGGTCGAGGCCCTGCTCCCGACGTTCGAGCCGGCCTAGACCGGCTCGACGCGGACCGCGCAGACCTTGAACTCCGGCATCCGCGAGACGGGGTCCAGGGCCGGGTTGGTCAGGGAGTTCGCGCGGCCCTCGCCCGGCCAGTGGAACGGCATGAAGACCGTGTCCGCGCGGATGGCGTCCGTGATGCGGGCCGGGGCGACGGCGCGGCCGCGGCGGGAGGTGACCGCGAGCGGCTCGCCCTCGACCGCGCCGATACGGGCCGCGAGGCGCGGGTGGAGCTCCACGAACGGGCCGGGCGCGGCCTCGTTGAGCTCCTCGACGCGCCTGGTCTGCGCGCCCGACTGGTACTGGGCGACGACCCGTCCGGTGGTGAGCAGGAGCGGGTACTGCGCGTCCGGGACCTCGGCGGCGTCGCGGTGGCAGGCGGCGCTGAAGCGCGCCCGGCCGTCCTCCGTGGCGAAGGCTTCGAGGAAGAGCCGCCGGGTGCCCGAGGAGCCTTCCGGGCAGGGCCAGAAGACGCCCTGCTCGGCCTCGATGCGGGCGTAGGAGATCCCGGAGTAGTCCGCCGGGCCGCCGGCCGAGGCGCGCCGCAGTTCCTCGAAGACCTCCTCGGGGGCGGTCGGGAAGCCCTTCTCGACGCCCAGCCGGGCCGCGAGGCCGTGCAGGACGTCCAGGTCGCTGCGCACGCCCGGCGGCGGTGAGAGGGCCCGGCGGCGCAGCAGGACGCGTCCCTCCAGGTTTGTGGTGGTGCCGGTCTCCTCCGCCCACTGGGTGACCGGCAGGACCACGTCGGCGAGGGCCGCCGTCTCCGAGAGGACCACGTCGGCGACCGCGAGGAAGTCCAGCGAGCGGATGCGGTCCTCGATGTGCCCGGCGCGCGGGGCGGAGACCACCGGGTTGGACCCCATCAGGAGCAGGGCCTTCACGTCGGTGCCGAGCGCGTCGAGGAGTTCGTACGCGCTGCGGCCCGGGCCGGGGAGGGTGTCGGGGTCGACGCCCCAGACCCCGGCGACGTGGGCCCGCGCCGCCGGGTCGGTGAGTTTGCGGTAGCCGGGGAGCTGGTCGGCCTTCTGGCCGTGTTCGCGTCCGCCCTGGCCGTTGCCCTGGCCGGTGAGGCACCCGTATCCGGAGAACGGCCGGCCGGCGCGGCCGGTGGCGAGGCAGAGGTTGATCCAGGCGCCGACGGTGTCGGTGCCCTTGGACTGCTGCTCGGGGCCGCGGGCGGTGAGGACCATCGCGGAGGAGGGGGCGCAGAACATCTCCACCGCCTCGCGGAGCCTGGGCACGGGGATGCCGGTGATCCGCTCCACCAGCTCCGGCCAGTGCGTCATGGCGGCCGCCCGGGCCTCCTCCCAGCCGGTGGTGCGCTCGGCGATGAACTCCTCGTCGGTGTGCCCCTGGGCCACGACCAGGTGCAGCAGGCCCAGGGCGAGCGCGAGGTCGGTGCCCGGGCGGGGGGCGAGGTGCAGGTCGGCCTGCTCGGCGGTCCGCGTGCGGCGCGGGTCCACCACGATCAACGTTCCGCCGTTCTCGCGCAGTTCCCGGAAGAAGCGCAGGGCGGGAGGCATGGTCTCGGCGAGGTTGGAGCCGACGAGGATCACGCAGCCGGTCCGGGGGATGTCCTCCAGCGGGAAGGGCAGCCCCCGGTCGAGCCCGAAGGCCCGCTGGTGCGCGGCGGCGGCCGATGACATGCAGAAGCGGCCGTTGTAGTCGATCTGCGAGGTCCGCAGGGCGACCCGGGCGAACTTGCCGAGGGCGTACGCCTTCTCGTTGGTCAGTCCTCCCCCGCCGAACACGCCGACCGCGTCCGGTCCGTGCGACCGCTGCGTGCGGGCGAGCCCCTCGGCGACGGCGTCGAGCGCCTCCTCCCAGGTGGCCGGCTCCAGCCGCCCTGCGTGGGTGCGGACGAGCGGCTCGGTCAGGCGTACCCGGGAGGAGAGCACGGCGGGGGCGGTGCGGCCCTTTCCGCAGAGCGCGCCCCGGTTCACGGGGAAGTCCCGCTCCTCCACCGTCACTCCCCGGCCGCCCGGCTCGGGACGGAGGTTCATGCCGCACTGCAGCGCGCAGTACGGGCAGTGCGTGGCGGTGGCGGCTGATTCCGGGGTGTGCATGACGCCAGCGTGCGTCGCCGGTGTTACGAAGGCCGCCGCCCCGCGTTACGGCTCGGGGTTCTCGACCTCAGCGCGCCCCGCCGCCCCCGGTGAGGCGGCCGGGCGGGCGGGCTCGGGACCGCGGGACATCCCCTACTGGCCGGTGAGGTGCCTGGCGGTCAGTCCGGCGGTCCAGCCGCCGTCCACCGCGAGCTCGGCGCCCGTCATGTATCCGGCGGCGTCGGAGAGGAGGAAGGCGACCGCCGCCGCGACCTCCTCGGGCAGGCCCACGCGGCCCATCGGGGCGCCGGGGTAGTTGCCCTCGCCGGCCCGGATGCCGATCGGGGCGGTCATCGGGGTGAGCGTCATGCCGGGGTGGACGGAATTGACGCGGATCCGGGCCTCGGCGAGCTCGACCGCGCCGATCTTGGACAGGCCGCGCACGCCCCACTTGGAGGCGCCGTATCCGGCGGTGAGCGCGAGGCCTGTCAGCCCGGCGGCGGAGGAGATGTTGACGATGGAGCCGCCGCCGTTCGCGCGCAGCAGCGGGATCGCGGTCTTGATGCCGATGAACACGCCGACGAGGTTCGTTTCGACGACCCGGCGGAAGTACTCGACGCTCTCGTGCTCCAGGAGCTGGCCGGTGGCGATGCCGGCGTTGTTGACGAGGCCGTCGATCCGGCCGAACTCGGCGACGGCGTGGTCGAGGGCGGCCTGCCAGTCGGCCTCGCTGGTCACGTCGTGCCGCAGGAAGCGGGCCGCGCCGCCCAGCTTCGCGGCGGTCTCGGCGCCCTCCGCCTCCAGCACGTCGGTGATCAGCACCCGGCCGCCGCCGTCGACCACGGCCCGTGCGGCCGCGGCTCCCAGGCCCCGGGCGCCGCCGGTGATGACGACGGCCTTGCCGCTCAGATCCACAACGGCCACGGTTCACACCCCATCGGTATATGACTGATCGGCATAGGCTGAGCGCGGCGTCAGTCTGCCAGAGCGGCCAGGGCCCGCGACACCCCTTCCTCCTTGGGCCCGAGGAACCGCGGCTGCGGCTTGAAGACCGCGTCCACGGCCGCCTTGCCGGACGCGAAGACCTCGCGGGCGCCGCCGTAGTACCAGGTCGCGTCGTGTACGTCGGCCACCCCGACCCCGTAGGAGTCCAGGCCCGCGGCCCGGCACAGGGCGACGGCCCGGCGGATGTGGAAGCCCTGGCTGATCAGCACCGCCCGCCGCACCCCGAAGATCTCCCGGGCCCGGACGCAGGAGTCCCAGGTGTCGAAGCCGGCGAAGTCGCTGACGATCCGCCCGTCCGGCACCCCGTGCCCCGTCAGGTACGCGCGCATCGCGTCGGGCTCGTCGTACTCGGTACGGCTGTTGTCCCCGGTGACCAGCACCACCTTGACCTTGCCTGCGCGGTAGAGCTCGACGGCGGCGTCGAGCCGGTCGGCCAGGTAGGGCGTGGGCCGGCCGTTCCACAGGCCCGCGCCGAAGACCACGGCCACCTCGGCGGCGGGCGCGTCGGCCGTGGTGCGCAGGCGCGGGGCGGCCGCCGTGTGCGTCCACGCCGAGGGGAGCAGCGCCAGCACGCAGGCCGCCATCACGGCCTGCACGGCGCGCCGCCGGGCCCGCACGGTGCGCGGGAACGACAGCCGGGGCAGCAGCCTCGGCGGCAGCAGGGCCCGCGCCCCGCTCGCGGTCCTGTCCGGGCGCGGTCTGAGGCGCGGTCCGAGGCGCGGTCTGCGCATGGCGGTTCCCCCTGGTCGTACGTGCGGTGCCGGGCGCCGCCTCCGGCCATCGCCCCGCAGGTCAGGACGCCGGCGGCGCGCACGCGGTTTCAGCCGCCGGGCGCGCGCCGCGCGCACCCCCGGCGCCCCGCTCCGGTGAGGAGGTGGAAAACACCCGTCACCCCGGCGCAACGCCCACGCAACCTGCGCCCCGCAGGATCGGTTCATGACGGAGCTGGTGCACCCTCCCGAGTCCCTGTCCCTCCCGCTTCCCCCCGCCACCACCGCGGAGCTGCTGTCGCGGATCACCGCCCAACTCGGCACGCAGCTCAGCGGTCTGCGCCCGCCCCGGTCACGGCCCCGAGAGCACGGAGTCCCCGCATGCA
This sequence comes from Streptomyces sp. NPDC037242, assembly GCF_055604165.1. Lineage (NCBI taxonomy): Bacteria > Bacillati > Actinomycetota > Actinomycetes > Kitasatosporales > Streptomycetaceae > Streptomyces > Streptomyces sp. NPDC037242. Next base: position 216,227 of record NZ_JBVJUY010000005.1, on the reverse strand, counting down.
GCCCACCCTCGTCGCCGTGGCCCACGGCAGCCGCGACCCCCGCGCGCTCGACACCGCCCTCGCGCTCCTGGAGCGGGTCCGCGAGCTCCGCCCGCGCCTCGACGTCCGGCTCGGGCACATAGAGCTGAACCGGCCGCTGCTCGGCGACACCCTGCAGGACACCTCCGGATCGGCCGTCCTCCTACCGCTGCTCCTGGGGCGCGGTACCCACGTCAAGCGCGACCTCCCGGCCGCCGCCGCCCGCGCCCGGCACCTGCGCACCCGTATCGCCGCCCCGCTCGGGCCGCACCCGCTGCTCGTCGAGGCCCTGTACGAGCGGCTCCTGGAGGCCGGCTGGACCCCGGGCACGGCGGTCGTACTGGCCGCCGCCGGGTCCCGCGACCCCGACTCCGCCGCCGACACCGGCCGCACCGCCGCCCTGCTCGGCGAGCGCCTCGGCGGGGTGCCCGTCGTACCGGCCTACGCCTCCGCGGCCCCCGCCGTGCCCGAAGCCCTGCGGGCGCTCGCCGCCCGGGGCCACCACCGGCCCGCGGTCGCCTCGTACTTCACCGCGCCGGGCCGGTTCGCCACCCAGTGCGCGGCCGCCGCGCCCGGTCCGGCCGCCGCGCCGCTTGGCGCCCACCCGGCGCTGGCCCGGCTGCTCGTACAGCGCTACGAAGAGGCGCTCGCCCACCCGGGCCACCCGCTGGAACTGGCCACCGCCTCCCTCGCATAAAGACCGCGTTGGTTCGGATTGCTCGGATTGTCGGTGTCTCCGGTTAACGTCTGAGCATGGAAGGCACAGCGCACGCCCCCGCATCCGACCACGCACCCGACCACGCCTCCGAGGCCTACGCCCCGGCCGACACCGAGCGCTGGGCCGCGGAGCCCGACAAACGCCCCGGCCGCACCGCCTTCCAGCGCGACCGCGCCCGCGTGCTGCACTCCGCCTCGCTGCGCCGGCTCGCCGGGAAGACCCAGGTCGTCACCCCCGGCACCCGGTCGTACGACTGGGACGCGAGCCCTCGTACGCGGCTCACGCACTCCCTGGAGTGCGCACAGGTCGGCCGCGAGCTCGGCGCCGCCCTCGGCTGCGACCCCGACCTGGTCGAGGCCGCCTGCCTCTCGCACGACATGGGCCACCCGCCGTTCGGGCACAACGGCGAGGAAGCGCTCAACGAATTCGCCAAGGACTGCGGCGGCTTCGAGGGCAACGCCCAGTCGCTGCGGCTGCTGACCCGGCTGGAGCCCAAGCGGTTCGTGCCGGACCCGGCGAGCGGCACCCTCGTCAGCGTCGGCCTGAACCTGACCCGGGCGAGTCTGGACGCGGCCACCAAGTACCCCTGGGCCCGCGGGGGCCACCCCACCGACCCCGGTTCTGTGAAGTTCGGCGCGTACGACGACGACCTGCCGGTCTTCGAGTGGCTGCGCCGCGGCGCACCGGCGGACCGCAAGTGCTTCGAGGCCCAGGTCATGGACTGGGCCGATGACGTGGCGTACTCCGTCCACGACTTCGAGGACGGCCTGCACGCGGGCCACCTCGACCCCAACCTGCTCTTCGCCGAGCCCGAGCGCACCGCCATCTGGCAGGTCGCCATCGGCCGCTACGTGCCGGCCGACACCGAGCCCGAGGAGCTCCGCGAGGCGCTGGACCGGCTGATGGAGCAGGAGTGGTGGCCGCACGGGTACGACGGCTCGGCCGTGGCCCAGGCCCGGCTGAAGGACGCCACGAGCCAGCTGATCGGCCACTTCTGCCTGGCCGCCGAGGGCGCCACCCGCGAGGCGTACGGCTCCGGCCGCCTCACCCGGTACGCGGCCGAGCTGGTGGTCCCGCGCGAGGCGCGCAACGAGTGCGCGGTCCTCAAGGCCGTCGCCGACCTGTACGTCATGCAGCGCGACGAACAGGAGCGGCTGCGCGCCGACCAGCGCATCGTCCTGGCCGAACTCGCGGAGGCGCTCCTGGCCCGCGCGCCCGAGGGCCTGGACCCGCAGTTCCGGGCGATCTTCGATGCCGCGCCGGACGACAAGGCCCGCAAACGCGCGGTCATCGACCAGATCGCGGCCCTCACCGACGCCTCCGCGCGCTCCTTGCACGCGCGCCTCATGCTGCGCACGCGACGCGCCGAAGGGTGAGCTGATCGGGCCACTCCCCCTTCACGCGGCAGGCTCAGTGCGGGACGCTCGCATGTGGTCGCATGTGGCGGAGAGGTTATGAGGAGGCATCAGGTGGTCGACGCACACCGGACATTCGTCATCGTCGGCGCAGGGCTCGCCGGGGCAAAGGCGGCCGAAACGCTGAGGTCGGAGGGGTTCACGGGGCGGGTGATCCTGATCGGCGACGAGCGCGACCATCCCTACGAACGGCCCCCGCTGTCCAAGGGGTACCTGACGGGGAAGGAAGAGCGCGACAGCGTCTTCGTGCACGAGGCGTCCTGGTACGCGCGCTCCGACATCGAGCTGCACCTCGGCCAGCCGGCGGTCCAGCTGGACCGGGAGGCCAAGAAGGTGGTCCTCGGCGACGGCACGGCGCTGCACTACGACAAGCTGCTGCTGGCCACCGGCGCCGAGCCGCGGCGTCTGGACATCCCCGGCACGGACCTGGTCGGGGTGCACCACCTGCGGCGGCTCGCGCACGCCGAGCGGCTGCGCAAGGCGCTGGCGGGCCTGGGCCGGGACAACGGCCACCTGCTCATCGCGGGCGCCGGATGGATCGGCCTGGAGGTCGCCGCGGCGGCCCGCGGGTACGGGGCCGAGGTCACCGTGGTCGAGCCGGAGGCCACCCCGCTGCACGCGGTGCTGGGTCCGGAGGTCGGCCGGCTGTTCGGGGACCTGCACACCGAGCACGGGGTGCGCTTCCACTTCGGGTCCCGCCTCACCGAGATCGTCGGGCACGACGGCATGGTGCTGGCCGCCCGTACCGACGACGGCGAGGAGCACCCGGCGCACGCCGTCCTCGCGGCGATCGGTGCCGCGCCGCGGACCGCGCTCGCCGAGAACTCCGGGCTCGCCCTGGTGGACCGGCAGCACGGCGGCGGCATCGCCGTGGACGAGTCGCTGCGCACCTCCGACCCGGACGTGTTCGCCGTCGGGGACGTGGCCGCGGCCCACCACCCGATGCTCGGGACGCGGCTGCGGGTCGAGCACTGGGCCAACGCGCTCAACGGCGGCCCGGCCGCGGCGCGGGCGATGCTGGGGCAGGGGGTCAGCTACGACCGGGTGCCGTACTTCTTCTCCGACCAGTACGACGTGGGCCTGGAGTACTCCGGGTACGCCCCGCCGGGCGGCTACGACCAGGTGCTGATCCGCGGCGACGTGGCCAAGCGGGAGTTCATCGCCTTCTGGCTCTCGGACGGGCGGGTGCTGGCCGGGATGAACGTCAATGTGTGGGACGTCACCGAGCACATCCAGGCCCTGATCAGGTCGAAGGCGGCGGTCAACCGCGAGGCGCTGGCGGACCCGTCGGTTCCGCTGGCCTCGCTGGTTCCGGCGGAGGGGGCCTGACAGGTTTGCCGGTGTCCGGCCGTAGACTTCACGGGTGGCAGGACGGATCAACGAAGACGACGTGAAGGCGGTACGGGACGCGGTCCCGATCGACGCCGTGGTCTCCGACTACCTCCAGCTGCGCAATGCGGGCGGCGGCAACCTCAAGGGCCTGTGTCCCTTCCATGACGAGAAGTCCCCGTCCTTCCAGGTCAGCCCCAGCAAGGGGCTCTACCACTGCTTCGGCTGCCAGGCGGGCGGGGACACCCTCGACTTCATCATGAAGATCGACCACCTCTCCTTCTCGGAGGCGGTGGAGCGCCTGGCGGGCCAGGCCGGCATCACCCTGCGCTACGAGGAGGGCGGCTACACCGCCGGCACCAGCGGCCGCGGCGAGCGGATCCGGCTGGTCGAGGCGCACAAGGCCGCCGCCCAGTTCTACGTGGACCAGCTCGACGGCCCCGAGGCCGAGATCGGCCGCAAGTTCCTGGCCGAGCGCGGCTTCGACCAGGCCGCGGCCGCCCACTTCAGCGTCGGTTACAGCCCGGCCGGCTGGGACCACCTGACCCGCTTCCTGCGCGGCAAGGGCTTCAGCGACAAGGAGCTGATCACCTCCGGGCTCGCCCAGGACAGCCGCAGCGGCAAGCCCATCGACCGCTTCCGCGGCCGGCTGATGTGGCCGATCCGCGACATCAGCGGCGAGGTGGTCGGCTTCGGCGCGCGCAAGCTGCGCGACGACGACAACGGCCCCAAGTACCTGAACACGCCCGAGACGGCGATCTACAAGAAGTCCCAGGTGCTGTACGGCATCGACCTGGCGAAGAAGGAGATCGCGAAGACCTCGCGGGCGGTCGTGGTCGAGGGCTACACCGACGTGATGGCCTGCCACATGGCCGGGGTCACCACCGCGATCGCCACCTGTGGCACCGCCTTCGGCGGGGACCACATCAAGATCCTGCGCCGGCTGCTGATGGACAACGCCACCGCCGAGGTGATCTTCACCTTCGACGGTGACGCGGCCGGGCAGAAGGCGGCGCTGCGCGCCTTCGAGGACGACCAGAAGTTCGCCGCCGAGACCTCCATCACCATCGCGCCCGGCGGCATGGACCCGTGCGATCTGCGCCTGGCGCAGGGGGACGCGGCCGTCGCCGGCCTGGTGGAGGCCCGCACCCCGCTGTTCGAGTTCGCGCTGCGGCACATCGTGGCCCGGCACAACCTGGAGAACCCGGCGGGGCGGGCGGCCGCGCTCGACGAGGCGGCCCCGGTCGTCGCCAACATCAAGAACATCGCGATCCAGCACGAGTCGGCGGTCCAGCTGGCGGGCATGCTCGGCATCCGCGACGAGCAGTTCGTCGTCAAGCGGGTGGCGCAGCTGGCCCGCTGGGCCCGCGAGCGCGGCGGCCAGCCGCAGCAGCAGGGCAGGGGTGGCGGAGGGGCCGGCGGCCGGTCCTACGAGGCCGCCTCCGCACCCGCCGCCCAGCCCGCCGGCGGCCCCGCGCTGAACCTGCGCAGCCCGGCCCACCGCACCGAGCGCGAGCTGCTGAAGCTGGCTCTCCAGCGCCCGGCCCTGGTCTCCCCCGCCTTCGACGCGTACGGCGCGGACGAGTTCACCGCCCCGCCGTACGCCGCCGTGCGCCAGGCCGTCCAGGACGCGGGCGGCGCCTCGCTCGGCACCGAGGACTACCTGGCGCGCGTCCGCGAGGCCGCCCCGAACGACACCGTCCGCGCGCTCGTCACGGAGCTGGCGGTCGAAGCCATCCACGCGAAGACGGTGGACGAGATCTATGCGGGGGTCCAGCTGGTCCAGGTCCGCCTGCGCGCCGTCGACCGCCGGGTCCACGAGATCCAGGGCACCATGTCCCGGCTGGGCCCGCAGGCCCCGCCGGAGCAGCTGGCCGCGGTCCAGGAAGAGCTGTGGGTCCTCCAGCAGTACGGGCAGCGCCTGCGCAACCGCGGGGCCGAGGGGCTCTAGAGCCGGTCGAGCCGGTCGAGCCGCTTGAGCCAGTCCCCGCCCGGTATCTCGGTGCCCGACTCCGCCAGCCGCCGGGCCAGCGGCGCCGCCGCCAGGTAGACCCAGGCCCGCACCGCCGTGCCGTCGGGCCGCAGCGCCTCGCGGGCGGTCCGGTCGTAGAGGTTGCCCGGGCGGCCCGGGCCCCGGTACTCCTCCAGCAGGTCGAGCGCGGCCAGCAGCTCCCCGTAGGCCTCCGGCGTCGCGGTGATCAGCTCCCCGACGACGGCCGAGCCGGGCCGGTCCACCGCGTACGGGTATCCGGGTCCGTCGTAGAGCGCCGCGTCCGGGAGGCGGGCGGGCTCCTCCGAGGCGGTACGGCCGCGCAGGAACAGGTCGTGGTTGACCTCGCCCGGGCGCAGCGTCCCGTAGACGAAGAACGGCAGCGGCGCGGGCGGATCGTACGGCCGGACGACCGATGTCATGGGGCCCTCCCTCGGATAAGGCGAAGCAGTCGGCAGACCCGGCCGAAAGTACCGAATCCGCCTTCGATCTCCACCGTACGCACCCCTGTTACACAACCTCCCGGTGCCCGTGACCCGGGGCGTCTACCGTCGGTCATCTCTGCTCCCGGCCCCTCGGTTCTGTCTCCATGACCCTTTCGTCCCGCCGCTTCACCGCCGCCCTGCTGTGCGCCTGCGCGCTCGCCGCCGGCGGCTGCGCCGCACCCGGCGGGCTGGCCAAGGGCACCCGGGTCGCCCCGGTGTCGGTCCAGCCGCACCCCGAGTCGCTGTGGCCCGCCTGGACCGATAAGCCCGGCGCCGCGGTGGGGGGCCGGGCGGCTCCGCCCAAGCCCCTCAAGGACGCACCCGAGGTGGGACCGGAGGGTCTCATGGGGGTCGACGCGATGGAGGTGCTGCGGGCCGACCCGCAGATGGCGCAGCTCGCGAAGAAGGGCCCGATCACCGGTCCGGGGCGGGTCGGCATCCGGCCGTTCGTCTACCGGGACCTGACCGGGGACGGGAAGCAGGAACTGATCGTCGCCGTCGACGCCGCGACCGGCCGCACCGCGCTGAGCGTCTACTCCGTGGTCAACGGCAAGGTCGTCGCCGTCCTCTTCACGATCGGCCGGCAGATGGCCGTCGAGGCAGTCGGCACGGACCTGCTGGTGCGCACCGCCTCCGACGACGGCGCCGAGCAGGCCGTGCGCTACCACTGGGGCGGCGACCGGATGACGGTGGTCAACGACGAGAAGCGGTTCCTCGCCTCCGGTCCCGGCTGCGACGCCAAGGGGAACCCGGCTCTGCGCTGCTCTCCCGAGGAAGGGCCGAACTCGCCGTGAGGCCCGCCCTGATCCGCTGCCGGCACCTCCTGCGAGCCCTCGGCCTGCGCTGGAAGATCTCCATTCTGCTCGCCCTCGGCTGCTCGCTCGTCGCCGTCGCCATCGGGCTGCTGATCCACGAGGCCCGCGCCCGTCAGATCGGCGAGGCCGCGCGCGAGAACGCCACGAGCCAGCTGACCCGGGTACGGCAGGTGTACGAGCTGACCGGCCGGCTCGACCCCGAGAAGGTCGGTGAGGCCGATGCCCGGATCGACTCCAGGGAACTGCCCGACGCGCTGCGGGCGGCGGCCCTCGACGGGAGGCGCACGACCTATCTCGACATGAACGGCCCGGAGCCGATGGTCTGGGCCGCCCGGCCGCTCGGCGGCGACCACGTGCTGTCCGTACGGCATTCCCTGGCGGCCCAGCGCGACGAGCTCGCCGAACTGGACCGGCAGCTGGTGGCGTACGGGGCCCTGATCGTGGCGCTCGCGGCGGCGGGCGGGGCCGTGCTGGCCAGCCGGCTGAGCAGGGAGCTGCGCACGGCGGCCGAGACGGCCCGCCGGATCAGCGCGGGCGAGCTGGACGCCCGGATCGGGCCGTCGGGGGTGGCGGGGACCCGCGACGAGGTCGCCGAGCTGTCCTCGGCCGTCGACACCATGGCGGCCAGCCTCCAGCGGCGGCTGGAGGCTGAGCAGCGGTTCACCGCGGATGTGGCGCACGAGCTGCGCACGCCGCTGACGGGGCTGCACACGGCCGCCGAGCTGCTGCCTCCGGGGCGGCCGACGGAGCTGGTGCGGGACCGGGTCTCGGCGCTGCGGGCGCTGACCGAGGACCTGCTGGAGGTGGCCCGGCTGGACGCCAACCGGGAGCAGCCGCAGCTGGAGGCGCACGCGCTGGGGCCGCTGGTGGAGTCGATCACGCGGCGCTCCGGGGTGGCGGCCGAGGTCGCGGGCGCGCGGGAGTCGGCGCAGGTCAGCACCGATGCGCGGCGGTTCGAGCGGATCCTGACGAACCTGCTGGTCAACGCCCGGCGGCACGGCCGGGGCCCGGTCACCGTGACGGTGTCGGGTACGACCGTGGCGGTGCGGGACCAGGGGCCCGGCTTCCCTGAGGAGCTGCTCCGCGAGGGCCCGCAGCGGTTCCTGACGGGCACCCCAGAACGCGGCCAGGGCACGGGGCTGGGCCTGACCATCGCACTCGGTCAGGCCCAGGTCATCGGCGCCCGGGTGGCCCTGGCCAACCCCCGCCCCGCCGGCGCGTGCGCGACGGTGGTCCTGCCGCCGGCCTGACCCCGTCACCCGGACGGGGCGGGGGCACCCGGATGGCCGCATCACCGCCACTGACCTGCGGGAACGGCTCCATCTCGGCGGGGGCGCAGGGGGACCTGACGGGGCATCAGCAGGCGCGTGCCCGGCGGGCCGGGTTACCTCGGAGACACGACCCCGTGTCCCCAGGAGAGCCCCCCATGCGCCGAAGCACCGCTCACGCGCTCACCGCCACCGCGCTGACCGCCGCCGCGTTCGCCGGCCCGGTCGCGGGTGCGGTCGCTGCCGTGGACCTCGGCATGGTGGGCTTCGCGCCCGGTGACTTCGCCCGGCTGGAGGTGTGGCCGAAGTCGGCCGCTCCCGGCGCGACCGTCACCGTGAACACCACCGCCTGCGGCCGCGCGAGCCATGCCGACGGCGATGCCACGACGGTCGGCGCGGGCCGCTTCAAGCTGGTCCCGGGCACCCACAAGGAGGTGGTCGTGGGGCAGTTCCAGGTTCCCCGCGACACCCGACCCGGCACCTACGGCATCGGCGCGACCTGCGCGAACGGCAAGTTCGCCACCGGCGACCTGGTCGTCACCGAGCGCGGCCCGCAGGGCCACGTCCGGACCGGGGTGGGCGGTGGCACGACCACCACCACCGACCCCGCCAAGATCGCGGCGGGAGCGGCAGTGCTGGCCGCCACCGCCGTCGGCGGTACCTGGCTCCTGCGTCGCCGGGCGAGCGGCACGCGGAGCTGACGGACGCCCACCGCGGCTCCGGCCGCGGTCCGACCGGTACCGTCCCCCGTCGCCCGCCCCGCGAGGTCCCCCCCGTTCGCGGGGCCGGGCGACGGCCAGTTCACCCCGCACCGAGGAGCCGAGGGGGTACGCATGGGTCGCGCATTCCGGAGCGGCCGGACCCCCACCGCCCGCCACGCGGGACTCGTCGCACTCGCCGCCTGCGTCGGCATCTGGCTCGTGAGCAGCGGTTGCCGGGAGCCGGTCGGGCCGCCGCTGCCCTCCCCCGCCGAGGCGCTGAGCGCCCTGGCCCCCCGGGCGGCCGGCTCCGGGCCGGACCCGCTCCCCGGCTCACCGCCGACCCGGATCCGGATCCCGTCCATCCGGGTCGACGCGCCGCTGACCGGGCTCGGGCTGGAGCGCGACGGCAGCCTCCAGGTGCCACCGCCCGCCCCCGGCGACCTGGCCGGCTGGTACCGCGAGGGCACCACCCCCGGCTCCACCGGCACCGCCGTCATCGCCGGGCACGTGGACAGCGCCACCGGCCCGGCGGTCTTCTACCACCTGGGCGCGCTGCGCCGCGGGGCGGCCGTCGAGGTCCCGCGCGCGGACGGACGTACCGCGGTGTTCACCGTGCACGCGGTCGAGGTCTACGACGCCAAGGCCTTCCCCGACACCCGGGTCTACGGCCCGTCGGCGGGCGCGGAGCTGCGGGTCATCACCTGCGGGGGCGGCTTCTCGCCGCGCAGCGGCTACAAGGGGAACGTCGTCGTCTTCGCGCACCTGACGGGCACCTACTAGGGAGTGTCGTCAAAGTGCCGCCGGCCAGACGGGACTTTGACGACACGACCTAGTGCCGGCCGCGGGTCGCGGACGTCATCCCCACTGCTCGATCCCCAGCTTGACCACCAGCGCGCCCACGACCGTCAGCAGCACCCCGCGGACGAAGCCGCTGCCCTTCTTGAGTGCCATCCGGGCCCCGACCATGCCTCCGGCCAGGTTGAACACCGCCATCAGCGCGGCCAGCTGCCACAGCACCATGCCCTGGTGGGCGAACATCGCGAGCGCCCCGGCGTTGGTGCAGCAGTTGACGATCTTGGCGGTGGCGGAGGCGGTGACCAGGTCGAGGTGGAGCAGGGCGGTGAGCGCCAGTACCAGGAAGGTGCCGGTGCCGGGTCCGATGAGGCCGTCGTAGAAGCCGATGCCGAGGCCGGCCAGGCCGATGGCGAGGAGGACCCGCTGACGGCTGGCGGGTGCGGCGGAGGGGGCGGTGCCGAAGCCCGGCTTGAAGATCACGACACCCGCCACGATCACGAGTACGACCATGATCAGCGGGCGCAGCGCGTCCTTGCTGATGCCGCCCGCCAGCGCGGCCCCGCCCATCGACCCGGCGAGCGCGGCCAGGCCGATGCGGACGGCGGTCTTCACGTCCACCGGGGCCTTGCGCGCGTACGTCACCGCCGCGCCCGCGGTGCCGACGATGGCCACCGCCTTGTTGGTGCCGAGGACGGTGGCGGGGTGGGCGTGGGGCAGGCCGAGCAGCAGGGCGGGCAGGAGCAGGAGGCCGCCGCCGCCCACCACCGCGTCGATCCAGCCGGCTGCCGCGGCGGCCACGCACAGCACGATGACCATGGTCGTTGATATGTCAGGCACGGCCACGACCCTACGAAGCGGTTGGGTGCAGTGGCCATCAATCGCCGGAAACTTGCGCAAAGGTTGAGCTTCGCCCGGCCGGAGCCCGGTCCGGGGCGGCCGGAGCCGCCGGGTCCACGGCCGCCGTCAGCGCGCTCGCGGCCAGCACGCTGGCCAGCCCCAGCCCGGCCGCGAGCCGCCGCGCGGGCGGTACGCGGGCCAGCGCGGCCCGCCAGGAGGGCGGCTTGCGGTGCCGGGCGGGTGCGGGGGCCGCGACCGCCACCGCCTCTGCCTCCGGGGCGGACAGGGCGATGTGCAGCGGGTGACGCATGGCGGGATGACCTCTCGGACGGAAGCGGGGCCCAGAAGCGCGGCCCAGAAGCGGGGCCCAGAAGCGGGGCTCAGAAGCTGAAGCACTCGGAATGGATACGTCCGGCCGGCACCCCGGCCCGCAGCAGCGAGGTCTGCGCCGCCTCGGCCATCCCCGGCGGCCCGCACAGGTACACGTCGTGCTCGGCCAGGTCCGGCACCAGCGCGGCCAGCGCCTGCGGGGCGAGCGGATCGTACGCAGCCCCGGACGGCCCGAGCAGGTAGTGCAGCCCGGCCCGCCGCTCGGCGGCGATCGCCTCCAGCTCGGAGCGCAGGACCAGGTGCTCCTCGGCCCCGGCCCGGTAGAGCAGGGTGATCTCCCCCGGCCCGCCGGGCAGGGTCTCGAACAGGGCCCGCATCGGGGTGATCCCGACGCCGCCGGCGATCAGCAGGACCTTCGCGCGGGTGCGCCGGGCCGCGGTGAGCGCCCCGAACGGCCCGGTGGCCAGCACCCGCGTCCCGGGGCGCAGCCGGCGGATCCGGCGGGAGTGGCCGCCGAGCCCCTTCACGGTGATCCGCAGGGTGTTCCCGCGGACCGGCGCGGACAGCGAGAACGGCAGGGCCGTGTGCCACAGCCGTCGCTGCAGGAAGCGCCAGCGCAGGAACTGCCCCGGTTCCGCGCGCAGCTCCGCGAGGTGGCGCCCGTACATGACGACGGAGACCACCCCGGGCCCCTCGGCCCGGACCTCCAGCACCCGCAGCGCGTGCCGCAGGGCCTGCCGTACGGGGACCACGGCCCGGTACCAGACCAGCAGGACGGCGACGACGGTGTGCGCGAGCGCCCAGAACCAGGCGACCGGGGCGAGATCGGGCCCGGCGAGCTGGTGGCCGAAGGCGAGCGCGGCGGCGAGGTATACGAGCAGGTGCACCCCGCGCCAGGTTTCGTGGGAGACGCGGCGGCGTACGGACCTGGTCGAGGTGACGCCGACACCGACGAGCAGCAGGGTCCCTGCGAAGGCGGCCGCCAGCGCCGGGTAGCCCAGCAGCCCGCGGACGGCGGAGACGACGTCGATCCCCTCGTGCACGGCGTACCCGCACAGTGCGAAGAGCCCGTGCCCGAAGCAGAGCAGCAGCACGTGGCGGCCGCCCAGGGCGTGCCAGCGGGCGAGGCGGTCCGCGCCCACCCCGTGCTCGACGGCGGGCACCCGCGCCATCAGGAACAGCAGTACCAGCACCCCGTACCCGGCGAGCAGCCCGGTGAGGTGCGCGGCGGTGGCGAACAGCGCGTCGAGCCGGGCCGAGGGCCGTACCTGCGCCGCCCACAGCAGGGTGACGACCCCCGCCCCGCCGAGCATCCCGCCCTTGACCCGCACCACCGCATCTCGCATGCGGCCCACGCTAGGCGGCCCCCGGGGCCCCCGGATGATCCTTAAGGCGGCCTTGAGGAACGCCTCACTGACGCTTAACCCCGGCACTGAGGTCCGCGTTCCGTCCGGGTAACAAGGCGGATGCTGCGGGGAAACAGCGGCCGCGCACTCTCGTGCCATGACCTCGAAACAGCGTGTGGTGGTGATCGGCGGCGGCCTCGCGGGCCTTCGGCTCGCACAGCGGCTCGCCGGAGCCGCGGCGGTGACCGTGCTGGGCGAGGAGACGCACGTCCCGTACAACCGCGTCCTGCTCGCCGAGGTCCTGGCGGGCCGGTACGCGCCGGAGGTGAACGCGCTCCCCGACCCCGGCCCGGCGCTGCGCCGGGGAGTGCGGGCGGTCCGCATCGACCGGGCCGACCGCACGGTCCACTGCGACGACGGCAGCACGGAGCAGTACGACGTGCTGGTGCTGGCCACCGGCTCCAACCCGGTTCTGCCGCCGCTGCGGGGACTCTTCGAACCGGAGGGGCGGGAGCTCCCGGACGGCGTGCACGCGTTCCGCACGATGGACGACTGTCTGGCCCTGTCGGCGGCGGTCGTACGTCCCGGCGTGCGCGCGGTGGTGATCGGCGGCGGACTTCTCGGCGTCTCCGCGTCCCGCGCGCTGGCGGAGCGGGGCGCACAGGTGGTGCTGGCCCAGCAGGGCGAGCGCCTGATGGAACGCCAGCTGGACGCGGACGCCTCCGCCCTGCTGCGGGAGCACATGACCGCCCTCGGCGTGGAGATCCACACCGAGTGCCGCGCCCGCGGCCTGACCACCTCGCCCGCGGCCCCGCGGCCGGGCGCGGGCCCCGGACCCCGGACGGTCACCGGGGTCGAGCTCGCCGACGGCTACCGGCTCGACGCCGACGTCGTCGTGCTCGCCTGCGGGGTGCGGCCGCGCACCGGCCTGGCGCAGGCCGCCGGCCTCGACGTGCGCACCGGGATCGTGGTCGACGACCAGCTGCGCACCAGCGACCCCCGCATCCACGCCATCGGCGACTGCGCCGAGCACGGGGGCCGGGTGTACGGCCTGGCCGGCCCGGCCCTGGAGCAGGCCGACGCCCTCGCCGCCGTCCTCGGCGGGCCCGCCCCCGGCTACACCGGGACCCGCGCCCTGACCCGGCTCACGCTCGGCGGGGCCGACCAGCGCCCCCTCGACCTCGCCGCATTCGGTGAGACCACCCCGCTCCCGGGCGACGACGTCGTGCGCCTCGCGGACGCCACCCGCCGCACCTACCGCAAGGTCGTCGTCCGCGGCGACCGGCTCGTCGGCGGGGTCCTGCTCGGCGAACTCTCCAGCGTGGGTGCCCTCGCCCGCAGCTGGGAGGACGGCGAGCCCCTGACCGACCTGTTCCACCTGCTCACCGACGACGGAGGCTCCTGATCATGGCCGCATCCACGCCCTCTCCCGCCATCGTGCTCATCGGCCACGGCATGGTCGGCCAGCGCTACCTGGAGGCGCTCGCCGAGCGCGGCGCAACCGCCACGCACCGGATCACCGTGCTCTGCGAGGAGCCCCGGCCCGCCTACGACCGCGTGCACCTGACCTCCTACTTCTCCGGCAGCACCCCGGAGGACCTGTCGATGACCCCGGCCGGGTTCATGGCCGAGCACGGGATCACCCTGCACCTCGACGACCCCGCCGAGAGCGTCGACCGCCAGGCCCGTACCGTCACCTCCCGGTCGGGGCAGGTGTTCCCGTACGACGTCCTCGTGCTGGCGACCGGCAGCTACCCCTTCGTGCCGCCCGTCCCCGGCAAGGACGCCGCGGGCTGCTTCGTCTACCGCACCATCGAGGACCTCCTCGCGATCGAGGAGTACGCCAAGACCCGGACCCGCGGCGCCGTCGTCGGCGGCGGCCTCCTCGGTCTGGAGGCGGCCGGCGCCCTGCAGGGGCTGGGCCTGAGCACCCGCATCGTGGAGTTCGCGCCGCGCCTGATGCCCGTCCAGGTCGACGAGGGCGGCGGCGCGGCCCTGCTGCGCACTATCGAGTCCATGGGCCTGACCGTCCACACCGGCGTCGGTACCCAGGAGGTGCTGACGGGCGAGGACGGCTCGGTCAGCGGGATGCGGCTCTCCGACGGCTCCACCGTCGACACCGAGCTGGTCGTCTTCTCCGCCGGCGTCCGCCCCCGCGACCAGCTCGCCCGGGACAGCGGCCTGGCCGTCGGAGAGCGCGGCGGCATCACCGTCGACTCCCGCTGCCGCACCTCCGACCCGCAGATCTACGCCATCGGCGAGTGCGCCCTCGCTTCCGACGGCCGGGTGTACGGCCTGGTCGCCCCCGGCTACGAGATGGCCGAGACGGCCGCCGACGACCTGCTGGGCCGGGAGAAGGAGTTCACCGGCGCCGACCTCTCGACCAAGCTCAAGCTGCTCGGCGTGGACGTGGCCTCCTTCGGCGACGCGCACGGAGCCACCGCCGACAGCCTCGACGTCGTCTACTCCGACTCCCGCTCCGGGGTCTACAAGAAGGTCGTCGTCTCGGCCGACGGCGTCCTGCTCGGCGGGGTCCTGGTCGGCGACGCGGACTCGTACGGACTGCTGCGCCCGCTCACCGGCTCCGTCCCGCCCGTCGCCCCCGAGCAGCTGGTCCTGCCCGCGGGGATCGGCGCGCCCGCGGCCCTCGGCCCGGCCTCGCTGCCCGACACCGCGGTCATCTGCTCCTGCCACAACGTCACCAAGAAGGCCATCACCGCCTACGGGACGCTGCCCGAGGTCAAGAAGTGCACCAAGGCGGGCACCGGCTGCGGCAGCTGCCTGAAGGTGATCGGCCAGCTGCTGCCGGCCGCCGCCGACAAAGGGCTGTGCGGCTGCTTCCCGTACACGCGCGCCGAGCTGTACGAGATCGTCCGTACCCGTCGGCTGACCTCCTACCGGCAGATCCTCGACGGCCACGGCCGCCCCGAGGCCCGCGGCGGCGACGGCTGCGAGGTCTGCAAGCCCACCGTCGGCTCGATCATCGCCTCGCTCGCCCCCACCCTGGGCGCGAGCGGCTACGTCCTGGACGGCGAGCAGGCCGCCCTCCAGGACACCAACGACCACTTCCTCGCCAACCTCCAGCGCAACGGCTCCTACTCGGTCGTTCCGCGCATCCCCGGCGGTGAGATCACCCCGGACAAGCTCATCGTGATCGGCGAGGTGGCCCGCGACTTCGGCCTCTACACGAAGATCACCGGCGGGCAGCGCATCGACCTCTTCGGCGCGAGCGTCGACCAGCTCCCGCGGATCTGGGCCCGGCTGGTCGAGGCCGGTTTCGAGTCCGGGCACGCCTACGGCAAGGCCCTGCGGACGGTGAAGTCCTGCGTCGGCCAGACCTGGTGCCGCTACGGCGTCCAGGACAGCGTGCGGATGGCCATCGACCTGGAGCTGCGCTACCGGGGCCTGCGCGCCCCGCACAAGCTCAAGTCGGCGGTCTCCGGCTGCGCCCGCGAATGCGCCGAGGCCCAGAGCAAGGACTTCGGCGTGATCGCCACGGCGAGCGGCTGGAACCTCTACGTCGGCGGCAACGGCGGGGCCACCCCGCGCCACGCCGACCTGCTCGCCCAGGACCTGTCGGACGCGGAGCTGATCCGGCTCATCGACCGGTTCCTGATGTTCTACATCCGCACGGCCGACCGGCTGGAGCGCACCTCCGCCTGGCTGGAGCGGCTGGAGGGGGGCCTGGCCCACCTGCGGGACGTGGTCGTCCACGATTCGCTCGGGCTGTGCGCGGAGCTGGAGTCGCTGATGTCCGACCACGTGTCGCACTACCGCGACGAATGGGCGGAGACCCTCCAGGACCCGGAGCGGCTGCGCCGGTTCGTGTCCTTCGTCAACGCGCCCGGCGCACCCGACCCGACCGTCAAGTTCGTCCCCGAGCGCGACCAGGTCAAGCCCGACCTGGCCGTCCTCGCCCTGGAGCCCGTGGGAGGCACCCGATGACCGTGGAACTTCAGGTGGACGAGGGGTGGCTCACCGTGTGCGAGCTGTCCGCACTGATCCCCGGGCGCGGGGTGGCGGCGCTGCTGCCCGACGGGAACCAGGCCGCGGTGTTCGTGGACCGCGCGGGGCGTCCGTACGCCATCGGCAACCGGGACCCCTTCACCGGGGCGCAGGTGCTCTCGCGCGGGCTGGTCGGCTCGGCCGACGGGCGGCCGTTCGTGGCCTCGCCGCTGCTCAAGCAGCGCTTCGACCTGGAGTCGGGGAGCTGCCTGGACGACGAGGAGGTGGCGGTCCGGACGTATCCGGTGCGGACCGCCGCGACCTCGTCCTGATCAGCCCTGGATCATCGCCGGGTCCATCCACATGATCTCCCAGGTGTGGCCGTCGAGGTCGTCGAAGGCCCGGCCGTACATGACGCCGTGGTCCTGGGCGGGGCGGGGCTCGGTGGCCCCGGCCGCCAGGGCCCCGTCGACGAGCTCGTCGACCGCGGCGCGGCTCTCGGCGCTCAGACACAGCAGCACCTCGGAGGTCGTCCTCGCGTCCGCGACGGCCTTGTGGGTGAAGTCCTTGTAGCGGGCCTCGGTGAGGAACATCGCGACGATGGCGTCGCTGATGGGCATGGATGCGCAGTTCTCGTCGGTGAACTGGGCGTTGAAGGAGTAGCCCAGCTTCGCCCAGAAGGCCTTGGTGGCGTCCAGGTCGCTGACGGGCAGGTTCACGAAGATCATGGTGGCGGGCATCCCGGTCTCGCTTCTCTCGGCTCGTTGTCGCTTTCGGGAGATAGACCGGGGAGCCGCGGGAAACTCATCGCTCCCCGTCCACTTTTTTTGAGATTCATCGAAACCGCAGGTCAGACCACTGTACGGAGTTCCAGCGCGGCCAGCGGGATGAAGCCGAGGTTGTCCTCGCCCTCCAGCGGGGCGTCCGCGCCGGCGAGGCGCTTGTGCAGGGTCAGGGCGATCCGCTCGCCCTGCGCCTTGGCCCGCTCGGCGTTCGGCCCCCGGTGCAGGCCGTCGATCGTGGCGCGCCACAGCTGCACCCAGCGCCCGAAGTCCTCGGCGGTCATCGCCCGCGCGGAGTTCACCGCGGCGTGCGGGGCGAAGGCGTTGCGGCGGTAGTCGGCGCTGCGGAAGAGGGCCCGCTCCCAGAAGTCGGTGATCCGGGGGAGGTGCACCTCCAGGTCGGTACCGGCGATCTCGGTGAAGAAGGGCCCGATCCGCTGGTCTGCGAAGGCGGCCGTGTAGAAGCGGCGCAGCACGACGTCGAGGTCGGCGCGGCCGGAGATATCGGCTTCGGCGGCGAAGTGGTTCATCAATCCACCATTCCTTCCCCACCCGGGGCCTCCCCAGGGGAGAAAGTCCCGCAGTAGGTCACATGTGCGGCTCGGCCCATTGACCCCGAGCCGGTCGCTCCCGCGTCATGAGGAGTTGGAGTCACGTCAACTCAAGCCTCCTAGGTTCCTCGACGCGTGCGACTCCGCGTCCGACCGGGCGCGGGGCCCTCCCCTCCCCAGGAGTGACCGTGGAACGTCGTACCTTCCTGCGCGGCGCAGTGATCGGTTCGTCGGCCGCCGCCTTCGGCGGAACCCTGATGCACGGGGCCGCCTACGCCGCCCCCGCCCAGCCCGGACCCGGCCCCTACGGGGCGCTCGGCGCCGCGGACGCGAACGGCATCATGCTGCCCTCCGGCTTCACCAGCCGGGTGATCGCCCGGTCGAGCCAGACCGTCAGCGGCACCTCCTACACCTGGCACAGCGCTCCCGACGGCGGTGCGTGTTTCGCCGACGGCACCGGCTGGATCTACGTGTCGAACTCCGAGATAAACCCCTCGGGCGGCGCCAGCGCGGTGAAATTCAATTCCTCGGGCACCATCACCGGCGCGTACCGGATCCTCTCCAACACCCGCCAGAACTGCGCCGGCGGCAAGACCCCCTGGAACACCTGGCTGTCCTGTGAGGAGGTCAGCCTCGGCTACGTCTACGAGACCGACCCGTACGGCGTGAACGCGGCCGTGCAGCGCCCGGCGATGGGCCGCTTCAAGCACGAGGCGGCCGCCGCCGACCCGGTGCGCCAGGTGGTCTACCTCACCGAGGACGAGACCAGCGGCTGCTTCTACCGGTTCATCCCCACCACCTGGGGCAACCTCTCGTCCGGCACCCTCCAGGTCCTCATGGCCGGAACGGGCACCTCCGGCTCCTTCACCTGGCAGAACGTCCCGGACCCGGACGGCTCCCCGACCGCGACCCGCAGCCAGGTCTCCGGCTCGAAGAAGTTCAACGGCGGCGAGGGCTGCCACTACGCCAACGACACGGTCTGGTTCACCACCAAGGGCGACAACCGGGTCTGGCAGCTGAACCTCGCGAACAGCACCTACGAGCTGGCCTACGACGACTCGCTCGTGCCCGGCGGCGGAGCCCCGCTGACCGGTGTGGACAACGTCACCGGGTCCTCGTACGGGGACCTGTACGTCGCCGAGGACGGCGGCAACATGGAGATCTGCGTGATCACCCCGGACGACGTGGTCGCCCCGTTCCTGCGGATCACCGGCCAGTCCTCCTCCGAGATCACCGGCCCGGCCTTCTCGCCGGCCGGCAACCGGCTCTACTTCTCCAGCCAGCGCGGTACGAGCGGCAGTTCGTCGGCGGGCATCACCTACGAGGTGACGGGCCCGTTCCGCACCTGACGGGCGCCCTGGGCAGCCCCCGACCATGGGCCGGGGGCTGCCCACGTCCTACGAGGCCACGGCGCCGCCCTTGAGCAGCGCGGCCCCGAGCGGGGTCACCGTGTGCAGCACGGCGTTGCCCCGGCGCAGGGTGGTGACCAGGCCGGCCTCGCGCATCACGCAGGCGTGCTGGCTCGCGGAGGCCAGCGAGACCCCGGCGCGGCGGGCCAGTTCGCTGGTGGTGGCGCCGTCGCCGATGGCCCGCAGCACCACCGAGCGGGTGTGCCCGACGAGCTTGCCCAGGGTGCGCTGGCGCTGTTCCTCCACGGGCCGGGCGGCCTCGCCCCCGGCGGAGCCCGGCGCCGAGGCCAGCTGGGCGGCGGCCGGGTAGACCAGTACCGGCGGCAGCTCCGGGTCGTGCAGGGTCACCGCGGTGCGCCGGCAGAAGAACGACGGCTGGAGCAGCAGCCCGCGCCCCCGCAGCCGCACGTCACGGTCCACGGGGTAGTCGCACTCCAGCACCGGGGCCCGCCAGCGCAGCATCGGCGGCAGCGAGGCCAGCAGTTCGTCCGCTCCCCCGTCGAGCAGGGCGCGGCCGCGTGCGGCCCGCTCGGCCT
This sequence comes from Streptomyces sp. NPDC037242, assembly GCF_055604165.1. NCBI lineage: Bacteria > Bacillati > Actinomycetota > Actinomycetes > Kitasatosporales > Streptomycetaceae > Streptomyces > Streptomyces sp. NPDC037242. The sequence continues at coordinate 196,957 of NZ_JBVJUY010000005.1, read as the reverse complement.
CGATCTGGGCCTGGATGTGGGTCCAGTACGGCTCCACGGCCGCGCGGTGGTAGCCGCGCAGCTCGCTCAGCAGCCGGGGCAGGTGCTTGGTGCCGCCGTCCATGAACTCGCGCAGCCTGCTCGGCGGCGGGGCCCCGAAGGCCGCCTCGAAGCCGACTCCGGCCCCCGGCCCGGCGCCCGCGCCGACGAGCGCGAGCTCGCGGCGCATCCGCTCGGGACGGATCCCGCGCAGCGCGTCGAGGCCCACGTCCCATCCGTACTGACCCTCCACGGGGGTCAGGAAATCGGGGAAATAGCCGCGACTCGGTATGAGCGTACCGAGCAGACGTGTTTCACCATTCAACCTGCTCCGGGTTTCGGTACGCCATTCACCGAACAACCGGGCATCGCGCCGGTCTCTTAAACGGTGAAAACTAAGAATCGTTTCCCACAACGCATCGGGACGCCCTGCCATCCGTACGCGTGCCAGGTCCACTCCAGTGAAATGGATACGCAGCACCGAACCCCCACCTGTGCAACCGCAATCCCCCCGCCCCATGAGTATGCATGCCGTCACACGACGTCACCACGCCCTTTCGGCCACAGTTGAAACCCCTTTCGGCGAGGGCGTGACAACCGAAATCCTGTACTCCGCCGGGCACACTCCAGTGCGACCGAAACGCTCCGTGAAGGCCGTGGGGGGCTTTGCGGGGCCTGGCGGTCGGTCGCACCGGGAAGCGCCGACGTGCCCGGTGGATTGGCGGCAGGCGGTGGACGGGTGGGGATCCGTCCACCGCCTGCTGCCGTAAAGATTCGTTGAACGAAAAAGAAATAGGCGCGGCTGCCCTCGGGGGTCAGGGAACCCGGGGGCAGCCGCGGTCTACTGGGCCCGTCGAACGGGGCCGGGGATCGGGGTCAGCGGCTGTCGCTGCCCTTCGCGTCGGCGGCCGCGCGGCCCGCCTCCAGGCGCGCTACCGGAATCCGGAAGGGCGAGCAGGAGACGTAGTCGAGGCCCACCTCGTGGAAGAAGTGGACGGACTCGGGGTCGCCACCGTGCTCGCCGCAGACGCCGAGCTTGAGGTCGGGGCGGGTGGCCCGGCCGGCCTGGACCGCGGAGCGGACCAGCGAGCCGACGCCGTCCCTGTCGATGGTCTCGAAGGGCGAGACCCCGAAGATGCCCTTCTCCAGGTACGCGGTGAAGAAGCTGGCCTCGACGTCGTCGCGGGAGAAGCCCCACACCGTCTGGGTCAGGTCGTTCGTACCGAAGGAGAAGAACTGCGCGGCCTCGGCGATCTGGCCGGCGGTCAGCGCGGCGCGCGGCAGCTCGATCATCGTGCCGACCGTCAGCTTGAGGCTGGTGCCCGTGGCGGCCTCGACCTCGGCGATGATCGCGTCGGCCTCCTCGCGGACGATCTCCAGCTCCTGGACGGTGCCCACGAGCGGGACCATGATCTCGACGCGCGGGTCGCCCTTGGCGTTCTTGCGCTCGGCCGCGGCCTCGGCGATCGCCCGTACCTGCATGGCGAACAGGCCGGGGATGACCAGACCGAGGCGGACGCCGCGCAGACCCAGCATCGGGTTCTGCTCGTGCAGCTTGTGCACGGCCTGGAGCAGGCGCAGGTCGTTCTCGTTGGCGTCCTTGCGGGACTCGGCGAGGGCGACGCGCACCGACAGCTCGGTGATGTCGGGCAGGAACTCGTGCAGCGGCGGGTCGAGCAGGCGGACGGTGACGGGCAGGCCGTCCATCGCCTCGAACAGCTCGATGAAGTCCTTCTTCTGCAGCGGCAGCAGGGCGCTGAGTGCCTCGTCGCGCTCACCATCGGTGTCGGCGAGGATCAGGCGCTCGACCATCTCGCGGCGCTCACCGAGGAACATGTGCTCGGTGCGGCACAGGCCGATGCCCTGGGCGCCGAAGCGGCGGGCGCGCAGCGCGTCCTCGGCGTTGTCCGCGTTGGCGCGCACCCGCAGGCGGCGGACGCGGTCCGCGTACGCCATGATCCGGTGCACGGCGGCGACGAGCTCGTCGGCGTCGTCGGCGCCGGCGTGCATGCGGCCCTCGAAGTACTCGACGACCGGGGACGGTACGACGGGTACCTCACCGAGGTAGACCTTGCCGGTGGAGCCGTCGATGGAGACGACGTCGCCCTCTTCGATGACCGTCTCGCCGACCGTCATGCGGCGGCGCTTGGTGTCGACGTCGAGCTCCTCGGCGCCGCAGACACAGGTCTTGCCCATGCCGCGGGCAACGACGGCGGCGTGCGAGGTCTTGCCGCCGCGCGAGGTCAGGATGCCCTCGGAGGCGATCATGCCGTCCAGGTCGTCCGGGTTGGTCTCACGGCGGATCAGGATGACCTTCTCGCCGGAGCGGGACCACTTGACGGCCGTGTAGGAGTCGAAGACGGCCTTGCCGACCGCAGCGCCCGGGGAGGCGGCGATGCCGCGGCCCAGCAGCTCGGTCTTCGCGTCCTCGTCGAAGCGCGGGAACATCAGCTGCGCCAGCTGGTGGCCGCTGACGCGCTGGAGGGCCTCGGCCTCGTCGATCAGGCCCTGGTCCACGAGCTGGGTGGCGATGCGGAAGGCGGCGCCGGCGGTGCGCTTGCCGACGCGGGTCTGGAGCATCCACAGCTGGCCGCGCTCGATGGTGAACTCGATGTCGCAGAGATCCTTGTAGTGGGTCTCCAGCGTCGTCATGATCGTCATGAGCTGGTCGTACGAGGCCTTGTCGATGGCCTCCAGGTCCGCGAGCGGGACGGTGTTGCGGATGCCCGCGACGACGTCCTCGCCCTGGGCGTTCTGGAGGTAGTCGCCGTAGACGCCCGCGTGGCCGCTGGCGGGGTCGCGGGTGAAGGCTACGCCGGTGCCGGAGTCGGGGCCGAGGTTGCCGAAGACCATGGAGCAGATGTTGACGGCGGTGCCCAGGTCGCTCGGGATGCGCTCCTGGCGGCGGTAGAGCTTGGCGCGGTCGGTGTTCCACGAGTTGAAGACCGCCTCGACGGCGAGGTCCATCTGCTCGCGGGCGTCCTGCGGGAACTCGCGGCCGGCTTCCTTCGCCACGATCTTCTTGAAGTGCTTGACCAGCTTCTTCAGGTCCGCGGCGTCGAGGTCGGTGTCGACGGTGACCTTCTTGGCGGCCTTGGCCTCGTCGAGGGCGTCCTCGAAGAGCTCGCCCTCGACGCCGAGGACGGTCTTGCCGAACATCTGGATGAGGCGGCGGTAGGAGTCCCACGCGAAGCGCTCGTCACCGGCCTGGGAGGCGAGGCCGGTCACGGACTCGTCGGAGAGGCCGATGTTGAGGACGGTGTCCATCATGCCGGGCATCGAGAACTTGGCGCCGGAGCGGACCGAGACCAGCAGCGGGTCGTCCGACTGGCCGAGCTTCTTGCCCATCTTGGCCTCAAGGGCGGCAAGGTGCGCGCTGACCTCTTCGCGGAGCTCGGCGGGGGCCGTGCCGCTCTCGAGGTAGACCTTGCAGGCCTCGGTGGTGATGGTGAAGCCGGGAGGGACCGGCAGACCCAGGTTGGTCATCTCGGCGAGGTTGGCTCCCTTGCCGCCGAGAAGGTCCTTGAGGTCGCGGTTGCCCTCGGTGAAGTCGTAGACGAACTTCTGATCTTTGTTTTCCGACACGGGTCTCGACTCCTCGAGGCTCGGTGGCTGCCCTGACGGCCAGGAACATACCCAGATCAAAGGCTTATGGGTACGTCCACTTGGTCGTCATGCGGCTGTAACCACTCGTGCGCCACCAGATCGAAAGTAACTGATGGGTAGCCCGAACATACGAAGAGCCTTCAGGTCCCGAAGGATGAGGGGGCTCCTGAGGCTTGAATCCGCTCGGATGAGCGATCATCGATACATTTGCGTTCAAGTCTTGAACACAGAAAGGGTGGCACTGGGTGCCACCCTTTGAAAGTCTTACCCGTGATTTTCGCGCTCATCTGAGCGCAACCCCACCCATGCGTGGCGTATGTCACGCCGCCGATGGCACGTTTTGCCGCCGAATTCTCAGCCGCCGGACGTGTCGAGTTCGGCATCCTCACTCACGCCCGCACAGTCGTAGGGGTCCTTCAACCAGCCCTCAGGCAGGACGACCCGGTTGTTTCCGGACGTTCGACCGCGCGGGCCGTCCGCGCTCTCGGGCCAGGACTGGTCCAGGTCGAGCTCGCTCAAATGAGCGTCCAACTCGGCCAGGGAGGAGGTGACGGCCAGCTTCTGGCGCATCTCCGAACCCACCGCGAAGCCCTTGAGGTACCAGGCCACGTGCTTACGGAAGTCGATCACCCCGCGCGCCTCGTCGCCGATCCACTGGCCCAGCAGCTCGGCGTGCCGGTGCATGGTCACCGCGACCTCGCGCAGCGTCGGCTTGTGGAAGTCCTCGGGGCGCCCCTCGAAGGCCGCCACCAGGTCGTTGAACAGCCACGGCCGCCCCAGGCAGCCTCGCCCCACGACCACGCCGTCGCAGCCCGTCTCGCGGACCATGCGCAGCGCGTCCTCCGCGCACCAGATGTCGCCGTTGCCGAGCACCGGGATCTCCGGCACGTGCTCCTTGAGCCGCGCGATGGCGTCCCAGTCGGCAGTGCCGCCGTAGTGCTGGGCGGTGGTGCGGCCGTGCAGGGCTATGGCGGTGACGCCCTCCTCGACGGCGATCCGGCCGGCGTCGAGGTAGGTGAGGTGGTCGTCGTTGATGCCCTTGCGCATCTTCATCGTCACCGGCAGGTCGCCGGCCCCGGCGACGGCCTCGCGCAGGATCGCGCGCAGCAGGTTGCGCTTGTACGGGAGCGCGGAGCCGCCGCCCTTGCGCGTGACCTTGGGGACCGGGCAGCCGAAGTTGAGGTCGATGTGGTCGGCGCGGTCCTCCTCGACGATCATGCGGACCGCCTTGCCGACCGTCGCGGGGTCGACTCCGTACAGCTGGATCGAGCGGGGCTTCTCGGCCTCGTCGAAGTGGATCAGCTGCATGGTCTTCTCGTTGCGCTCGACCAGGGCGCGGGTCGTGATCATCTCGCTCACGAACAGCCCCTTGCCGCCCGAGAACTCGCGGCACAGGGTACGGAACGGGGCATTGGTGATGCCGGCCATGGGCGCGAGCACCACCGGGGGCTGCACGGTGTGCGGGCCGATCGCGAGAGGCGGGGGGAGCGTGGTCATTCCCCCATTGTGGCTCAGCCGCGCCCCTCCACGTATTTCTTTAGTTAGGCGTACTATCGGCCTCATGCACGACTTGAGCCACCGGCGGCGCATGCTCGTACTGGCGATCTGCTGTATGAGCCTGCTCATCGTCAGCCTCGACAACACCGTCCTGAACGTCGCCCTCCCCTCCATGCGCCGCGAGCTGAACGCCTCCGTCGCCGGGATGCAGTGGACGATCGACGCGTACACGCTGGTCCTGGCCTCGCTGCTGATGCTGGCGGGTTCCACGGCGGACCGGATCGGGCGCCGCAAGGTCTTCGGCGTGGGCCTCGTGCTCTTCACCGCCGGCTCGCTGCTCTGCTCGCTGGCCCCGAGCCTGGAGTGGCTGATCGCCTTCCGGATGCTCCAGGCGGTGGGCGGCTCGATGCTCAACCCCGTCGCCATGTCGATCATCACCAACACCTTCACCGACCCCCGCGAGCGCGCCCGCGCCATCGGGGTCTGGGGTGCGGTGGTCGGCATCTCCATGGCCGCCGGCCCGCTGATCGGCGGGCTGCTGGTGGACTCGGTGGGCTGGCGGTCGATCTTCTGGGTCAACCTCCCCGTCGGCCTCGCCGCCCTCGTGCTGACCCTGCGCTACGTCCCCGAGTCCCGGGCCGACCGCCCCCGCCGGCCGGATCCGGTGGGACAGCTGCTGGTCATGGTGCTGCTCGGCTCGGTGACGTACGGGATCATCGAGGCCCCGGCGGCCGGCTGGGACTCCCCGCTGATCCTGGGGTGCGCCGTGGCCGCCGCGGCCTCCCTGGCCGGGCTGCTGCGCTACGAGCCCCGGCGGGCGCAGCCCCTGATCGACCCGCGGTTCTTCCGCAGCGCCCCCTTCAGCGGGGCCACGGTGATCGCGGTGAGCGGCTTCGCCGCGCTGTCCGGGTTCCTGTTCCTGAACACCCTCTACCTCCAGGACGTACGGGGGCTGAGCGCCCTGCACGCCGGGCTCTACATGCTGCCGATGGCGGCGCTGACCGGCCTGTGCGCCCCGCTGTCGGGGCGCCTGGTGGGGAGCCGGGGGCCGATGCTGCCGCTGCTGGTCGCGGGGGCGGCGATGGCGGCGAGCGGGCTGCTGTTCGCGGCGTTCTCGGCGGAGACCTCCACGCCCCTGATGTTCGCGGGGTACGTGCTCTTCGGCCTGGGCTTCGGGATGGTCAACGCCCCGATCACCAACACCGCGGTCTCCGGGATGCCCCGCTCCCAGGCGGGGGTCGCGGCGGCCGTGGCCTCCACCAGCCGCCAGACCGGCGGGACGCTGGGCGTCGCGGTGATCGGCGCCGTCCTGGCGGCCGGCACCGCGGGCGGCGGCGACTTCGTGGATGCGGCCCGGCCCGCCTGGTGGATCATCACCGGCTGCGGGCTGCTCGTCCTGGTCGTGGGCGCCGTCACCAGCGGCCGGTGGGCGCGCGGGACGGCCCTGCGCACGGCCGCCGCCCTGGAGCCTGAGCCCGCCCTCAGCCCTTCACCGGCCAGCGCACCCCCGCGCGCTTGACGATCCGGTCGCCGACCTCGAAGGCGGCCCAGGTGCGGCCGTCCACCAGGCACGAGGTCTTGGCGCCGGTGTCGTCACGGACGTGGAGCCACAGATCGGTGCGGCTGCCGACGGTGAGCTGGACGTTCGTCGCGGTGCGGCCGACGACCACGCCCTCGTAGGCCCTGGCCGTCTCGCGGCTGGCGTGGCCCGCAACGGTCGCGACCAGGGCGAATGTGATCCACGCGCACGCCACCCAGAACAGGATCCACACGGCAGCCACCCCCGGGGTCGATTCTCCCGCCGGGGGGCCGGGAGCGGTACCCCCGCGGCGGGGGCGGGCCGCTACTCCTGGCAGTCGAAGTCGTCGGCGTGCGTGTCGATGCGCGCCAGGAGCCCGCGCAGTACGCCCTGCTCCTGGTCGGAGAGGGCGGAGAACAGCCCGAGCTCCACCGCGTCCAGCGCCGCGTTGGTCTTGCCGAGGGCGGCGGACCCGGCGTCGGTGATGGCCACGTTGTGCCGGCGGCGGTCGGCGGGGTCGCGGCGGCGGTCGGCCAGTCCGTCGCGCTCCAGGTCGTTGAGGATCCCGACGAGCACGCTCGGGTCCACCTCCAGCCGCTCGGCGAGCGCCCGCTGGCCGATGGGGCCGTCCTCCAGGTGCATCAGCGTCATCGCATGGCGCGGGGTGAGCCCGGCCGCGCTGAGCGCCTTCTTCATCCGGGTCTGTGTGACCGAGCCGTGCCAGGCCAGCAGCAGGCCCAGCCGCTGCGGCGGGTGCGAGGAGTCCTGAGGCGCCGTCATGCACACATCGTATCAATCGAGGAATGATTGCGATCAGTCAATCGTTGATGGTATTCAATGGTTTCACATCACCGACCGTTGGAGACTGTCATGTTCATTGCCTACGCCGTCGTCGCCGGCCTGCTCGCCCTGACCCTCGCCGCCTCCGCGACCTTCACGCTCCAGCGCAACCAGGCGATCGTGGCGAGCATGCAGAAGGTCGGCGTGCCCGACTCCTGGCTGCCGCGACTGGCCACCCTCAAGGCCGCGGGCGCCGTGGGCCTGGTCGCGGGCCTGTGGGTGGCCCCACTGGGCACGGCCGCCGCCATCGGCGTGACCCTCTACTTCATCGGCGCGGTCGCCAGCCACCTGCGCGTACGCGACTTCGAGCTCGCCCCGGCGGCCGTCCTCGCGCTGGTCGCGGCGGCCGCCCTGGCGTTGCGCGTGGCAGCGTGATTCACGCTGACGAGTGACAGATATTGAAATCTGTCACTCGTCATGCCATTCTCTTTCCATGACGACGAACCAGAGCACCTACGCCAGCACCACCCGCCGCCTCGGCCTCACCGGTCCCTCCGTCTTCCCGCTGGGGCTGGGCTGCATGGGCATGTCCGCGCTGTACGGCGAGGCCGACCGGGCCGAGTCCCTCGCGACCATCCACGCCGCCCTGGACGCCGGGGTCACGCTCCTCGACACCGGCGACTTCTACGGCATGGGCCACAACGAGCTGCTGATCAACGAAGCACTGCGCACCGCGCCAGCCGCGGCCCGCGACAAGGCGCTGACCAGCGTGAAGTTCGGCGCGCTGCGCACGGTGGAGGGCGGCTTCACCGGCTATGACGGCCGGCCCGAGGCCGTCAGGAACTTCCTGGCCTACTCCCTCCAGCGGCTCGGCCGGGACCACATCGACATCTACCGCATCGCCCGCGTCGACCCGGACGTTCCGATCGAGGAGACCGTCGGCGCCATCGCCGAGGCCGTCCAGGCCGGGCATGTGCGACACATCGGCCTCTCCGAGGTCGGCGCGGACACCCTGCGCCGGGCCGCCGCGGTGGCCCCGATCTCGGACCTCCAGATCGAGTACTCGCTGATCTCGCGCGGTATCGAGGCGGAGATCCTGCCGACCGCCCGCGAGCTGGGCATAGGCGTCACGGCGTACGGGGTGCTCTCCCGCGGCCTGATCAGCGGGCACTTCAGCCGCGAGCGCACGCTGGCGCCGGGCGACTTCCGCGGGATGAGCCCGCGCTTCCAGGGCGAGAACCTCAGCCGGAACCTCGACCTCGTCGAGGCGCTGCGCAAGGTCGCCGAGGACAAGGGCGTGAGCGTCGCCCAGACCGCCATCGCCTGGGTGCTCTCGCGCGGCGAGGACATCGTCCCGCTGGTCGGTGCCCGCCGTCGCGACCGGCTCACCGAGGCACTGGGTGCCATGGACATGGAGCTGACGGCGGCCGACCTCGCCGCCATCGAGGCCGCGGTCCCCGCGGGAGCGGCGGCCGGCGAGCGGTACCCGGCGGCGCAGATGGCCCACCTCGACAGCGAGCACTGAGCTGGCGGTACGGTCATCCACATGGCCCCTGCTGCTGCCGAACCCCTGACCCCCGAGCGCATCCTCGAAACCACCGAGGAGGTGCTGCGCCGCTTCGGCCCCACCAAGGCGACCGTGGTGGACGTGGCGCGCGCGCTGGGCGTCAGCCACGGCAGCGTGTACCGGCACTACCCGTCGAAGGCGGCGCTGCGCGAGGCCGTCACCGACCGCTGGCTCGCCAAGAGCGTCGTCATGCTGGAGGAGATCGCCTCGGCTCCCGCCAAGACGGCTCCCTCCAAGCTGGAGGCGTGGCTGGAGGCGCTCTTCGAGGCCAAGCGCCACAAGGCGGGCGACGACCCCGAGCTGTTCGCGACGTACACGGTGCTGCTCGCCGAGAACAGCGGCGTGGTGGACCGCCACCTGGGCGAGCTGATCGACCAGTTGGCCCGGATCATCGCCGAGGGGGTCGCGGCGGGCTCCCTCAGCGCGGCCGACGTGCCGGCCGCCGCCCGGGCGGTCTTCGACGCCACCGGCCGCTTCCATGACCCGCAGTACGCGGCCGACTGGGTCTCGCCGACCATCGCCGCGGAGTTCGAGGCGGTCACCTCACTGGTGATCCGCGGCCTGCGCGCCTGACGCAGGCTCCGAATTGTCCGGAACTTGCTGTTCCGGTAGGCTTGGTGATCATTTTGGGCGCGCCCTGCTTGTAGTCGCCATGACAACCTCCTTACGGTCCCCCTACCGCACTCATCAGGCACGTTCCAGGGGGAACCTTGTCCGCCCAAGTAGCACGACCCGAACCTCCCGCCCGTTCCGGAGCCGCTACCGCCCTCGGCTGGATCCTGACCATCGGGCTCAACGTGGTCGCGCCGATCATCACGTACAACACGCTCGTCGACGACCACGGCTGGAGCGAGTTCTCGGCCCTGCTCCTCAGCAGCGCCTGGCCGGTGCTCGACAGCGCCATCAGCCTGGCCTGGCGGCGCAAGCTCGACGAATTCGCCGTGGTGGCCCTCGTGTTCATCGTGATCACGGCCGTCGTCTCGCTCGTCGGAGCCCACTCGGCCCGGGCCCTGCTGATCAAGGACTCCGCCGTGACGGGGCTGTTCGGGCTGCTCTGCCTGGCCACGCTCGCCGCGGCGCGCCCGCTGATGTTCTACTTCGGCCGCAAGTTCGCCACCGACGGCACCCCGGAGAGCACCGCGTGGTGGAACGGCCTGTGGCAGTACGAGGGCTTTCGCACCACCATGCGCACCATGACCCTGGTGTGGGGCGTGGCCTACGTCATCGAGGCGCTGGTCCGCATCGCGTTGGCGTACGCCCTGGACACCAAGACCATGGTGACGCTCAGCCCGGTCATGATCTACAGCGTGCTGGGCGCCCTGGGCGTCTGGACCGCGATGTACGGCAAGCGCTCCCAGGCCGAGGGCGAGCGCCGCGCTGCCGCCGCCGCCTCGGGCGAGGCGGCGGCCGCCTGATCCGGGCCGGCTCGCGAAAGACCGGTGGGGGGGGGGGGGGGGGGGGGGGGGGGCCGAGGGTTTTTTTTGTGGGTCCTCGCACACAGCACAAAGCAATGGCCAAGGGGGGGTTTGGTTTTGTTCCAGAAAGAAAGCCC
>NZ_JBVJUY010000005.1:133316-186408 GCF_055604165.1 Streptomyces sp. NPDC037242 | reverse complement strand
ACAAAAAGACCCCCCCCCCCCCCCCCCCCCCCCCCCCCTCAACCCCCCCCCCCCCCCCCCCCCCCCCCCCCCCCACCCCCCCTCCCCCCCCCCCCCCCCCCCCCCCCCCCCCCACCGGTCTTTCGTGCGGGACCGCTCAGCAGCCGAGCAGGCGGCTGCCGAGGTAGCTCTGGATCTGGTCCAGGGAGACGCGCTCCTGCTTCATGGTGTCGCGCTCGCGCACGGTCACCGCGTTGTCTTCGAGGGTGTCGAAGTCGACGGTGACGCAGAACGGCGTACCGATCTCGTCCTGACGGCGGTAGCGGCGGCCGATGGCGCCCGCGTCGTCGAACTCGATGTTCCAGTTCTTGCGCAGGTCGGCGGCCAGGCCCTTGGCCTTCGGCGACAGCTGCGCGTTGCGGGACAGCGGCAGGACGGCGACCTTGATCGGGGCCAGGCGCGGGTCGAGGCGCATGACGGCGCGCTTCTCCATGACGCCCTTGGCGTTCGGAGCCTCGTCCTCGTTGTACGCGTCGAGCATGAAGGCGAGCATGGCACGGTTGACACCGGCCGCCGGCTCGATGACGAACGGGGTGTAGCGCTCGCCCGACTCCTGGTCGTGGTAGGTCAGGTTCGCGCCCGAGGCCGCGGAGTGGGCCTTCAGGTCGTAGTCGGTGCGGTTGGCGACGCCTTCGAGCTCCGAGAACTCGTTGCCACCGAAGTTGAAGCGGTACTCGATGTCGGCGGTGCGCTTCGAGTAGTGGGACAGCTTCTCCTTCGGGTGCTCGTACCAGCGGATGTTCTCCTCGCGGATGCCGAGGTCGCGGTACCAGTTCCAGCGCTCCGCCATCCAGTACTCCTGCCACTGCTCGTCCTCGCCCGGCTTGACGAAGAACTCCATCTCCATCTGCTCGAACTCGCGGGTGCGGAAGATGAAGTTGCCGGGCGTGATCTCGTTGCGGAAGGACTTGCCCATCTGCGCGATGCCGAACGGGGGCTTCTTGCGCGAGGTGGTCTGCACCACGGCGAAGTTGGTGAAGATGCCCTGGGCGGTCTCGGGGCGCAGGTACGCCTTCGAGCCGGTGTCCTGGGTCGGGCCGAGGTGGGTCTCCAGCATGCCGGAGAACTGCTTGGGCTCGGTGAACTGGCCCTTCACGCCGCAGTTGGGGCAGTTGATGTCGGCCAGACCGTTGGCGGGCACGCGGCCGTGCTTGGCCTCGTACGCCTCTTCCAGGTGGTCGGCGCGGTGGCGCTTGTGACAGGAGGTGCACTCCGTCAGCGGGTCGGAGAACGTGCCGACGTGACCGGACGCCACCCAGACCTCGGGGGACAGGATCACGGAGGAGTCGAGGCCGACGATGTCCTCGCGCCCGGTGACCATCGCCTTCCACCACTGGCGCTTGATGTTCTCCTTGAGCTCCACACCGAGCGGACCGTAATCCCAGGCGGCCTTGGAGCCGCCGTAGATCTCACTGCACGGGAAAACGAAGCCACGGCGCTTGCTCAGGCTGACGATGGTGTCGATCTTGTCGGCGGCCACGGTGCTCTCTTCATTACGAGGACGAACGGCGAATGCCTCAGGTTACCGGCGCCCGCACCCCCCCTTTCAAATCGGTTCCCCTTCCTCCGCCCTCCCCCGACCCTCACCGCGGACCGCCCACCAGGGTTTTTGACAATCGTTTCCATTTTTGATGAAAATGGATGTCATGAACGTACGACGCCTCATACCCACCGCCGCCCTCGCCGGAGCCGTCGCGCTCGGCGCCACCGCCCTCACCGCCTGCTCCGGCGGAGCCAGTGCCTCCGGCGACAAGAGCGGCAAGCTCGACGTGATGGCGTCGTTCTACCCGATGCAGTTCCTCGCCGAGCAGATCGGCAAGGACCACGTGAAGGTCGACACCCTGACCAAGCCGGGCGTCGAACCGCACGACCTGGAGATCACCCCCAAGCAGACCGCGCAGCTCGGCGAGGCCGATGTCGTCCTCTACCTCAAGAGCCTGCAGCCCGCCGTCGACAAGGCCGTCGCCCAGTCCGGCGTGAAGAACATCGTGGACGCCGCCACCCTCACCAAGCTCGAGGTGCACGGCGCCGCCGGCCACGAAGGCCACGACCACGCGGCCGAGGGCGAGGGCGAGGACCACGGTCACAGCCACGGCGAGTCCGGCGAGGACCCGCACGTCTGGCTCGACCCCACCAAGTACGCGGAGATCGCCAAGGGCGTCGGCGCGGCCCTGGAGAAGGCCGACCCCGACCACGCGGCGGACTACAAGAAGAACACCGACGACCTGGTCTCCAAGCTGGGCACGCTGGACACCGAGTTCAAGAGCGGACTGGCGAACACCGCTTCCAAGACCTTCATCACCACCCACTCCGCCTTCGGCTACCTCGCCGAGCGCTACGGCCTCGCCCAGGAGGGCATCTCCGGCGTCGACCCCGAGTCCGAGCCGAGCCCGGCCCGGATGAAGGAGCTCCAGGCCGTCGCGAAGAAGGACAATGTCTCCACCGTGTTCTTCGAGACGCTGGCCAGCGACAAGACGGCCAAGACCCTCGCCAAGGACACCGGCCTGAAGACCGACGTCCTCGACCCGCTCGAGGGAATCACCGACAAGTCCCAGGGCGCTGACTACTTCGAGGTCATGCGGTCCAACCTGAAGAACCTCCAGAAGGCACTCGGAGCCAAGTAATGACAGCAGCAGCAACGGAGGCGCGAGCCATGCAGTCCACGCCCCGACAGGCAGCGGACCAGCCCGTCATATCCCTGCGCGGGGCCACGGCCTCGCTCGGCTCGCGCCCCGTGCTGCGCGGGGTCGACCTCACCGTGCACCGCGGTGAGGTCGTCGCCCTGCTCGGCGCCAACGGCTCCGGCAAGTCCACGGCCGTCCGAGCCGTCGTCGGCCAGGTCCCGCTGACCGACGGCACCCTGTCCCTCTTCGGCACGGACTTCAAACGCTTCCGCGACTGGTCGCGCATCGGTTACGTCCCGCAGCGCACCACCGCCGCCAGCGGCGTCCCCGCCACCGTCCGGGAGGTCGTCTCCTCCGGCCGGCTGGGCCGCACCCGCTTCGGAATCCTGCGCAAGGCCGACAAGGCCGCCGTCGAGCGCGCCCTGGCCCTGGTCGACATGGACACGTACGCCGACGCCTCGGTCAACGCCCTCTCCGGCGGCCAGCACCAGCGCGTGCTCATAGCCCGGGCGCTCGCCGTCGAGCCGGACCTGCTGATCATGGACGAGCCGATGGCCGGCGTGGACCTCGCCAACCAGGAAGTCCTCGCGAACGCCCTGCGCGAGCAGGTCTCCGCCGGTTCCACCGTCCTGCTCGTCCTGCACGAGCTGGGACCGCTGGAGCCCCTCATCGACCGCGCCGTCGTCCTGCGCGACGGCTGCGTCGTCCACGACGGACCGCCCCCGGAGGCCGTGGGCCAACACGCCCTGCCCGGCCACGACCACGTACACCCCCACGCGGCGCACGACGCCGAGCCCCTGCGGACGGGACTGCTGAGCTGATGGACCTCCTGAACTACGCCTTCATGCAGCGGGCGCTGATCGCGGCCGCGCTGGTCGGCATCACGGCGCCCGCGATCGGCACGTACCTCGTCCAGCGCCGTCAGGCCGTCATGGGCGACGGCCTCGGACACGTGGCCATGACCGGTGTCGCGCTCGGCTTCCTGCTCAACACGAGCCCGGTGTGGATGGCCACCCTGGTCGCCGTCATCGGCGCGGTCGGCATGGAGCTGATCCGCTCCCGCGGCAAGACCAGCGGCGACGTCGCGCTCGCCATGCTCTTCTACGGCGGTCTGGCCGGCGGCGTCATGATCATCAACATGGCTCCGGGCGGATCCACGACCAACCTGGTCAGCGCCATGTTCGGCTCGATCACCACGGTCGCGCCCGAGGACGTCACCGCGATGGCGATCCTCGCCGCCTTCGTCCTCGCCGTCACCATCGGCCTTCGCCGCCAGCTCTTCTCCGTCTGCCAGGACGAGGAGTTCGCCCGGGTCACCGGGCTGCCGGTGCGCTTCCTCAACCTGCTGATCGCGGTCACCGCCGCCGTCACCGTCACCGTGGCGATGCGCATCGTGGGCCTGCTGCTGGTCAGCGCCATGATGGTGATCCCGGTCGCGGCCGCCCAGCGGGTCACCCGCGGGTTCACCGCGACGCTGTCGCTGGCCATGGCGATCGCCCTGCTGGTCTCCCTGGCCGGCACGGCCAGCACGTACTACATGGACGCACCCTCCGGCGCGACGATCGTGCTCCTCGCCATTGCCGTCTTCATGGTGATGACGGCCCTGTCGACCCCGCTGGCCCGGCGCCGCGCCAGAACCGCACGTGCGGCCGAAGAGGTCTGCACGCGGGACGATGTGAAGGTCTAGCGGGCTGGCACAATGGCCGCAGGCCGATACGAGGAGGAACCGGTGGCGACTGCGCCTGGCGAGATGAATACCGCGCCAGTACGAGGGCGATCCACCCGGCAGCGGGCAGCCGTGGCAGCGGCGCTGGACGAGGTGGACGAGTTCCGCAGCGCCCAGGAGCTGCACGACATGCTCAAGCACCGCGGTGACTCCGTGGGCCTGACGACCGTGTACCGCACCCTCCAGTCGCTCGCGGACGCCGGCGAGGTCGACGTGCTGCGCACCAGCGACGGCGAATCCGTCTACCGGCGCTGCTCCACGGGCGACCACCACCACCACCTGGTGTGCCGCAAGTGCGGCAAGGCGGTCGAGGTGGAGGGCCCGGCGGTGGAGAAGTGGGCGGAGTCCATCGCGGCCGAGCACGGCTACGTGAACGTCGCCCACACGGTGGAGATCTTCGGCACCTGCGCCGACTGCGCGTCCGCGGGCTGAGCCGTCCCCGTACGCCCCTTGCGGACGCCGCGCGTCACGACCTAGAGCCGCGGGACGTTCCGTTCCAGGAGCTCCCGTACCCGCTCGACATCGGCCGGGGCCGGGGCTCCCCGCTTCGGGAGCCATCCGAGGCTGCCGTTGCCGTAGCCGAGGACGAACAGGTTCCGGGTCTCGGTCCAGCCGGTGTACCGGGCCCAGGCGTACTCGGCCGCCGTCCCGTCGGGCCGAAGGACGCGCAATGCGTGCCCGCTGACCACGCACCGGTACTCGGGGTGCTCGGAGACCCAGCGGTACATCCGGCGCGCGCGCCGCCACAGCTCCAGGGACAGCGAGACGGCGCCCAGGAGCACTCCCAGCCCGGCCGCGAAGGCCAGCCCGGCCGGATCCGTCGCCCGGCCGTGCTGGGCCACGATCACCGCGACCGGCGCCAGGGGCATCAGTACCAGCCACAGCAGCAGCTGCCTGCGCCCGCCGGACGCCCTGAACGCGCGCCAGCGCAGCACTTCCCGTACGTCGCTGCGCTCCGCGGCGCAGTGCAGCTCCACCGCCTGGCCCGTCATGTCCATGGCGGCAGAGCGTACCCGCAGGATCAGCCCGTGGAGCCCTCGGCCTGGTTCGGGACGGCCCCGCCGAAGCGGCGGTCTCGCTGGGCGTACTCCAGGCACGCAGCCCAGAGGTTGCGGCGGTCGAAGTCCGGCCACAGCACGTCCTGGAAGACCATCTCCGCGTACGCGCTCTGCCAGAGCAGGTAGTTGGAGGTCCGCTGCTCGCCGCTCGGCCGCAGGAACAGGTCCACGTCCGGCATGTCCGGGTAGTACATGTACTTCGCGAAGGTCTTCTCGTTGACCTTCGACGGGTCGAGCCGGCCCGCCGCCACGTCCCGGGCGATCGCCTGCGCCGCGTCCGCGATCTCCGCACGGCCGCCGTAGTTGACGCAGAAGTACAGGGTCATCGCGTCGTTGTCGACGGTCTGCTCCTGCGCGACCTGGAGCTCCTGGACGACCGACTTCCACATCTTCGGCATGCGGCCGACCCAGCGGATGCGGATGCCCAGCTCGTTCATCTCGTCGCGGCGGCGGCGGATGACGTCGCGGTTGAAGTTCATGAGGAAGCGGACTTCGTCGGGCGAGCGCTTCCAGTTCTCCGTCGAGAAGGCGTACAGGGAGAGGTTCTTGACGCCCATCTCCAGGCAGCCCTTGAGCACGTCGAGCACGACGCCCTCGCCCACCTTGTGGCCCTCGGTGCGCGGCAGGCCGCGCTCCTTGGCCCAGCGGCCGTTGCCGTCCATGACGACCGCGACGTGGTTCGGGACCAGCTCACCGGGGATCTTCGGCGGGCGCTCACCGGACGGGTGCGGCTCGGGAACCTTGTACTCGCGGCGAGAGCGTCCCAGAATCCCGCGTCGTGCCATGTGCCCAGCTCCTATTTCTCGACGTAACGCAGGGAGCGTAGCCCGCGTTCCAGATGCCAGTGCAAATAGGCCGAGACCAGCCCGCTGCCCTCCCGCACGTGACGCGCCTCGCACGCATCGGCATGCGCCCAGTCGCCCGTCAGCAGGGCGCTCAGCAGGGCGATGGCCTCCGACGAGGGTACGACGGCTCCGGGGACGCGGCAGTCGCCGCATATCACCCCGCCCGCGGCGACCGAGAAGTGCCGGTTGGGGCCGTGGATCCCGCACTTCGCACAGTCCTCGAAGCTGGGCGCGTAGCCGTTGACGGCGAGGGATCGCAGCAGGAAGGCGTCGAGGATGAGGTGCGGTTCGTGCTCGCCGCGCGAGAGGGTGCGCAGGGCGCCGACGAGCAGCAGGTACTGCTGTACGGCGGGCTCGCCCTCGTTCTCGGCGAAGCGCTCGGCGGTCTCCAGCATCGCGGTGCCGGCGGTGTAGCGGGCGTAGTCGGTGACGATGCCGTTGCCGTACGGGGCGATGATCTCGGTCTGCGTGCAGAGCGGCAGGCTGCGCCCGACCAGTTCGCTGCCACGGGCGAAGAACTGCACGTCGGCGTGGGAGAAAGGTTCCAGCCGGGCGCCGAACTTGGACTTGGTGCGCCGGACCCCGCGGGCGACGGCCCGCACCCGGCCGTGGCCCCGGGTCAGCAGCGTGATGATGCGGTCCGCCTCACCCAGCTTCTGGGTGCGCAGCACGATGCCGTCGTCGCGGAACAGACTCATGCGCCCATTGTCGCCTGTGCGGGCACGGCGACGGCCCTCCGTCCGGACACGGGTCCGGGCGGAGGGCCATCGTCCCTTGGGAGGCTCAGGTGGCGGGCGTCGCGGGCGCGGCCGCGCCGTCCGCCTTCTCGCCGTCGCCGTCGGCGCCGGCTTCGGAGTCGGAGTCGGAGTCGGCAGTGGCCTTGGCGTCGGCAGCGCCACCGGCCACGACACTGGCCTCGGCACCTGCCTCGGCCTCCGCCGGGGCTGCCGCCTGGGCGGGCAGCGCGACCTGGACCGCGGCGCGCGGGTCGTCCTTGCCCAGGCCGTTGAAGATCAGGTTCAGGACGATCGCGGCCGTGGCGCCGAGCGTCACACCGCTGTTGAGGAGCGAGGAGAGGTCCGCGTTCATGTGCTCCTTGAAGAACACCGGAACGGTGGCCGGGAGCAGCGCGAAGGCCAGGGAGACGCCCACGACCAGCGCGTTCTTCTCCTCCTTGAGGTCGACCTTGGCCAGGGTCTGGATACCGGCCAGGGCCACCATCGCGAACATGACGGTCGCTGCGCCGCCGAGCACTCCGTGCGGGACCGCGGCGACGATCGCGGCGGCCTTCGGGAGGAGACCGAGGACGATCATGAAGACACCCGCGGCGACCACCACGAAGCGGCTCTTGACCTTGGTCATGCGGACCAGGCCGACGTTCTCGGCGAAGGCGACGTACGGGAAGGAGTTCAGGACGCCGCCGAGGGCGGTCGCGGCGCCGTCGGCGCGCAGGGCGCGGGCGACGGTCTCGCTGTCGATCTCCTTGCCGACGATGTCGCCGACCGCGTAGGTGTCGCCGGTCGTCTCGACCATGGTGATCAGCATGACGATGAGCATCAGCACGATCGGGAACCACTCGAACTGCGGGGCTCCGTAGTGGAACGGGGTGGAGATGCCGATCCAGTCCGAGTTGCCGACGTCGCCGAACTTCGCGTCGCCGAGCAGGAAGGCGACGGTGGTGCCGCCGACCAGGCCGAGCAGGATCGCGATGCTGGAGAGGAACGGCTTGCCGAGCTTCATCAGGACGAGGATGAAGAGCATCGTGCCGCCGGCGTAGGCGAAGTTCTTCGGGTCGCCGAAGTCGGGGCTGCCGAGGCCGCCCGCGGCGTCGTTCAGGCCGACGGGGATCAGCACGATGCCGAGCACGGTGATCACCGAGCCGGTGACGACCGGCGGGAACAGCCGCATGACCGTACGGAAGGCCTTGGGCGGCAGCCAGGCGAAGGCGAAGGTGGCGATACCGGCCGTGATGACCGCGCCGTAGATGACGAGCAGCCCCGCCGTCCCGCCGCCCGCTCCGAGCCCGATCGCGATCATCGGGGACACCGCGGTGAAGGTGACGCCCTGGATCAGGGGCAGGCGCGCACCGATCCGGCCGATGCCCCACGCCTGGAGGATCGAGGCGATGCCGCAGGTGAACAGGTCCGCGTTGATCAGGTACACCAGTTCCTCGGGCTTGAGCCCGAGGGCCCCGCCCACGATGATCGGAACGATCACCGCACCGGCGTAGAACGCGAGTACGTGCTGGAAGCCGTAGAGCGCGAGCTTGGGGAGGGGGAGCACCTCGTCGACCGGGTGCGTGCTCTGCTCTCCGTTGGCGGAAAGCCGGGCGGCGACACGTGCCATCTCTGCCTTGCCCTTCAATGAGGTAGGTAATCGAGAGGAATCTGGTTATCCCTGGCCGGAGTGGGTCGCTAACCCGTTGGTCCGCCAGGGTTGACAGTGCGTTCACGTGAACCGAAGCCCCGCGGTACTACCGCTGGCGTCTCGTCGTGTGACCGGAATTGAACGCCTGTGGGAGGCCTCACAGATATCGTCGACTTCTACAAATTGTTGACGTCTACCGATGTCAGATCTGTAGGTTTCTCCAGTGGCAGGGGCCTGCGCCATGGAGTACGCACCAGGCATGCGGAAACGCCCGTTCCCGCCACGCGAACGCGAAGCGGGAACGGGGTGACGTGCAGGTAAACGATTTTTCATGGTTCCGCTGCGCAAAGCAGAACGCGTCTCTCCGGGTGTCCAACAGGTGGATGCCCGCCGGCCGGAGCGATCAGCTCCGCCGTTCCCGCGGCGCACCACGGGGCTCGAATCCGGGGGTGCGAGGCCGGATCGTTACGTCCTACCGGCCGGTTTCCGGCCCAATTCCATCCCCTTCGGGCCCGCACGCACCTTACGGAGCACGGACCGCGGAGAGCAGCCGCGCGACCTCGTCCGCGTCGATCCGCAGCGCCGCGCCCACCGTGGCCAGCACCTCCCGCTCTGCAGGGATGTACGGTCCGTCCGCGAGTGCGATACGAGCGCCCTGCAGCAGGATCGACTCACGTCCCGCGGCGGCCAGGTGCGGGGCGAGCGGCTCCAGCGCCTCGTGGAGCTCGATCGACAGCGCGGCCCCGCAGCACTCGGGGCCGTCGTACAGCCCCAGCCGGCCCTCGTCGGTCGCCAGAGCCTCCACGAGGGACTCCAGCTGCGCCTCGGTGCAGTCCTGGAACCCGGCGGACCGTACGGCGCCCACGGCGGCCTCCAGAGCGCTGCGCGAGGCCGTACCGCCGGCCGCCAGCACGGCCAGGGCCACGGTGTGCACGGCGTCGCGCAGCAGCGCGGAGAAGCGGGTGGTGGTGAGGTGGTCCAGCGCGTCGGTACCGAAGCGCTGCCGGCAGCCCTGGCACTCGACCACGGGCCCGGCGTGCCCGCGCGGCAGCAGCGGGACCCCGAGGACGGTGAAGCGGCGGCGCCCGGTGCGCCGGCGGTAGTTCCGGTCGCCACCGCAGTCGGGGCAGAAGAACTCCCCGTCGCCCACGGTGCTCCAGGTGGTACGGATGCCCCAGGCCGTCAGCTTCCGGCCGTCCCCACCCCGAACTGGCAGCACGTCGCACCTCCGTAACCTTCCGGCAGCATCGCCGGGTTGGCGTGATGTTAGCCACATCGGTGAGCATGCGTCAGCCGTGTGACAAGACAACATCCGACGGCCCCCGTACTTGGCCGATCTGCGCCCCCGCCCCGAGAGCCCCCGACCCGCGGTCCGGGCCCGCCCGGAGACGGCGGAGCCCCGCCCCTCCGGAGGGAGGGGCGGGGCCGCCGATTTCCGCTCGCCGATCCGCGGATCAGCGGCCCGCGCGGTTGACGGCGGAGATGACCGCCTTCAGGGAGGCGCGGGTGGTGTTGGCGTCGATGCCGATGCCCCACAGGACCCGGCCGTCGATCGCGCACTCGATGTACGAGGCGGCCACGGCGGACGCGCCCTCGCTCATCGTGTGCTCGGTGTAGTCCAGCAGGCGGGCGTCGACCCCGATGCCGGCCAGCGCGTCGAAGAAGGCCGAGATCGGGCCGTTGCCGGTGCCGTCCAGCACGGTCTCCACGCCGTCCACGACCGCCTCGACGGTCAGCGTGTCCGTGCCGTCCTTGTCGGTGGTGGTCTGGCCGGAGCGCAGCTGGATGCGCCCCCACGGGTTCTCGGGGTTGGGCAGGTACTCGTCCGAGAAGACGTCCCAGATCGCCTTCGGCGTGACCTCGCCGCCCTCGGCGTCGGTCTTGGCCTGGATGATCCGCGAGAACTCGATCTGCATGCGGCGCGGCAGGTCCAGCTTGTGGTCGTTCTTCAGGACGTAGGCGATGCCGCCCTTGCCGGACTGCGAGTTGACCCGGATGACCGCCTCGTAGGAGCGGCCGACGTCCTTGGGGTCGATGGGCAGGTACGGGACCGCCCACTCGATGTCGTCGACGGTGACGCCCTTGGCGGCCGCGTCGGCCTCCATGGCGTCGAAGCCCTTCTTGATGGCGTCCTGGTGGGAGCCGGAGAAGGCGGTGTAGACCAGGTCGCCCGCGTAGGGGTGGCGCGGGTGGACCTCCATCTGGTTGCAGTACTCGCTGGTGCGACGGATCTCGTCGATCTGCGAGAAGTCGATCTGCGGGTCGATGCCCTGGGAGAACAGGTTCATGCCCAGCGTGATCAGGTCGACGTTGCCGGTGCGCTCGCCCTGCCCGAACAGGCAGCCCTCGATGCGGTCGGCGCCGGCCATCAGGGCCAGCTCGGCGGCGGCGACGGCGGTGCCGCGGTCGTTGTGCGGGTGCACGGAGATGCAGACGTGCTCGCGACGGGTCAGGTTGCGGGCCATCCATTCGAAGCGGTCCGCGTGGGTGGAGGGCGTCGAACGCTCCACGGTGGCGGGCAGGTTCAGGATGATCTCGCGGCCCTCGGCCGGCTGCCACACGTCGCAGACGGCCTCACAGACCTCCAGCGCGAAGTCCAGCTCGGTGTCGGTGAAGATCTCCGGGCTGTACTGGTAGCCGAAGGTCGTCTCGGGGCCCAGCAGCTTCTCGGCGTACTCCATGACCAGGCGGGTGCCGTCGACGGCGATCTGCTTGATCTGCTCCTTGGAGCCGCGGAAGACGACCCGGCGGAAGGTCGGGGCGGTCGCGTTGTACAGGTGCACGGTGGCGCGCCTGGCGCCGACCAGCGACTCCACGGTCCGCTCGATCAGGTCCTCGCGGGCCTGGGTCAGTACGGAGATGGTGACGTCGTCCGGGATCGCGCCCTCTTCGATGATCGAGCGCACGAAGGCGAAGTCGGTCTCGCCCGAGGACGGGAAGCCGACCTCGATCTCCTTGTAGCCCATGCGCACCAGCAGGTCGAACATCTCGCGCTTGCGGG
Source organism: Streptomyces sp. NPDC037242 (assembly GCF_055604165.1). NCBI lineage: Bacteria > Bacillati > Actinomycetota > Actinomycetes > Kitasatosporales > Streptomycetaceae > Streptomyces > Streptomyces sp. NPDC037242. The sequence goes on along the minus strand of NZ_JBVJUY010000005.1, from coordinate 174,748 downwards.
CGGGGGTCATCGGGTCGATCAGCGACTGGTTGCCGTCGCGCAGGTCGGTCGACAGCCAGCGGGGAGCCTTGGTGACGCGGGCGTCCGGCCAGGTGCGGTCCGGGATGTCCACCTGCTCGTACTGGCCGTACTTGTGGATCGGCATCCCGGAGGACTTCTGGGAGTGGGTCGCGTTGGTGATGGGCGTGGGGCGACCGACAAAAGGCTGCTGGCTCATGGCGTTGGGCTCCTCGCGTGTCCGCGTGTAGTTCGCTGGGACGGCCGACGGCGGTCGTAAAAACCGCAACACCAAACTCCGCGGGGAGGGGGCCGGCCTACGACTACAGACCCTCGCCGCGGCAGCTAAGGAGAAGCAGCCCGAAACGCATGATGGGCCGAGCCTAACCGAGCCGCGCCGTATCGCGAGGACCTGTTTCAGTATGCAAGACCCCTGGGTCCGATTTGCACCCTTTGTGAGCTAAGCCTCTTTCTCGCCACCGGGTCCGGGGCGATGTCCGGGCGATCCGTCAACGAAGCGCAGCCGCTTTCAGACAAGCGAATGAATCATGGTCGCCCCTAGTGACACACGGATCACTCACTGCCACATTGCCGGGATGGATGCCTCCCGCGCTCACCACCGCCACCCCGTCGTCTGCGGAGTCGTGCCGCCGCACGTCCTCGACCGGATCGCCCGCTCCGAGGACCCCGACCGGGCCGCCGCCGCACGCCAGACCCTTGAGCTCGACGCCTCCCACCGCGACCGGCGACAGCTCAGCCCCCTCCTCGCCGCTCCGATGGCCACCCCGTCCGACACCCCGCAGCGGACGATCTACGACGCCCAGCACCGCACCCGGCTGCCCGGCAAGAAGGTGCGGGGCGAGGGCGCGGACGCGAGCCAGGACGCCAGCGTCAACCGCGCCTACGCCGGGCTCGGCGCGACCTTCGACCTGTACCTCAAGGCCTTCGGACGCCACTCGATCGACGACGCCGGCCTGCCGCTGGACGCCACCGTCCACTACGGCCGGCGGTACAACAACGCCTTCTGGGACGGCACCCAGATGGTCTTCGGCGACGGCGACGGGGACCTCTTCCTCGACTTCACCGTGTCGGTGGACGTCATCGGCCACGAGCTGACGCACGGGGTCACCCAGTACACGGCGAACCTGGAGTACCGCGGCCAGTCCGGCGCCCTCAACGAGTCCATGTCGGACGTCTTCGGCTCCCTCATCAAGCAGTACTCGCTCGACCAGAGCGCCGCCGACGCGGACTGGCTGATCGGCGCGGGGCTGCTCGGGCCGGGCGTCGACAGCGGCCAGGCCCTGCGGTCGATGAAGGCGCCCGGGACGGCGTACGAGGACGACGTGCTCGGCAAGGACCCGCAGCCTTCGACGATGGACGGCTACGTCCACACGTCCAGCGACAACGGCGGGGTCCACATCAACTCCGGCATCCCCAACCACGCCTTCTACCTCGTGGCCAGCGAGTTGGGCGGCAAGGCCTGGGAGCGCGCCGGGCAGATCTGGTACGACACCCTGACCGGCGGGGAGCTGGCCGCGGACGCGCAGTTCGCGGACTTCGCCCGGCTGACGGTCGCGGCGGCCGTGGCGCGCTACGGCGACGGCGGCGCCGAGCACCAGGCCCTGCAGAAGGCTTGGTCGGCGGTCGGCCTGGGGTAGAAGGCCGGGCATGCGGATTTCTGTGGTGCGGACGGGCGGTTTCGCGGGGATCGAGCGCCGGGCCGAGGTGGACACCTCGGGCCGGCCCGACGAGGACGAGTGGCGGGCCCTGGCCCAGCTCGCCCTGCGGCCCGCCGCGCCGGACCGTCCCACGGAGGGGGTGCGGGACGGGTTCTCGTACCGGATCACGGTGGACGGGCGGACGGTGCTCTGCCAGGACCCGAACCTCTCGGAGGCCCAGCGGACGCTGATATCGCGGCTGCTGAAGGAGGGCGCTTAGGCACACGGGCGCGCACGGCCGCGCACGGCCGGGACCCGCCGGTTTAAGGAGGTGCCCTCGGCGCTCGCACTTGCTTGGATGGCTCGAATGACTGACAAGACACTGCTGTCCGAGCTTGAGCGCTACTACGACACGGCCCCGCGGGTCGGCGGGGCGCGGGCCGAGGACATCGGCCCGCTGACCCTGTTCGTACAAGAGGGTGCGGGCTGGCCGTACTACGCGCGGCCCCTGCTGGGCGCCCCGGACGGCCCGGCCGCCCCCGAGGTCTCGGTGGCCGACGTGGAGCGGGTGCTGGCCCGGCAGCGGGAGCTGAAGGTCCCCGAGTCCTTCGAGTGGGTGGCCGAAACCACACCCTCCCTGCGGGCCGCAGCCGAAGCGGCCGGGCTGCACGTCCACGCGCACCCGCTGATGGTGCTGGACCCCGCCGCCGTACGCCCGCCCGCGCGGCCGGACGTACGGGTGCTCGGCGCGGACGACGCCCTCCTGGGCCCGGCGGTGACGGTCCCGATGCTGGCCTTCTCCGCGCCGGGCACGGCCGTGGGCGAGGCCGGCCCCGCGGAACTGGCGGTGGCGGCGCAGGACCCCGCGGTGGAGCCGCGCCGGGAGCGGGTCTCCGGAATGATCGCCTCGGGCCGGACCGTCATGGCGGCGGCCGAGCGGGACGGCGTCGTGCTGTGCGCGGGCCAGTACATCCCGGTCGGCGAGGTCGCCGAGGTCGTCGGCGTCGGCACCCTTCCCGCGGCGCGCCGCCAGGGCCTGGCCCTCGCGGTGACGGCGGCGCTGGTGGCGGACGCCCTCGCGCACGGAGCCCGGACGGTGTTCCTCTCGGCGGGCGACGAGGACGTGGCCCGGATCTACGGCCGCCTCGGCTTCCGGCACGCCGGTACTGCCCTGATCGCGGAACCGCCGCTGTAGCGATTTGCCGGAACGGCAACGAAGTTTGCCCGTGGGGCCGGGGCGGGCGGAGCATCGGGAGTACCGGACCCGTACAGGAAGAAGGCTCCCATGCACCAGCACGAACACGCCCAGGACCCCGCCTCCGAGCCCGTCGGCGGCGAGGCGTTCTGGGACGGCCGCTACAGCGAGAGCACCCGGATCTGGAGCGGCAAGCCCAACGCGCTCCTGGTCCGGGAGGCCGCGGACCAGGCCCCCGGCCGGGCCCTGGACCTCGGCTGCGGCGAGGGCGCCGACGCCGTCTGGCTGGCCCGCCGCGGCTGGCACGTCACCGGGACCGACATCTCGAAGGTCGCCCTCGGGCGGGCGGCCGAGCACGCCGCCGAGGCGGGTGTCGGCGACCGCGTCGACTTGCAGCGGCACGACTTCGCCGAGTCCTTCCCCGAGGGGGAGTTCGACCTCGTCTCGGCGTGCTTCCTGCACAACTACGGGGACTTCCCGCGCGACCGGATCCTGCGCACGGCCGCCGGCGCCGTGGCCCCGGGCGGGGTCCTGCTGGTGGTCGGCCACGCGGGCGGGCCGTCCTGGAACCCCGACGCGCACGCGGAGATCGGCTTCCCGACGCCGGAAGAGGTCCTCCGGCAGCTGGAGCTGCCGGAGGGCGCCTGGGAGGTGCTGGTCACGGGAGAGCACGTACAGGCCCTGACCGACCCCGAAGGCCGGCCCGGGACCCGTACGGACAACGTGCTGAAGGTGCGGCGACTCGCCTGATGCCGTGGAACCGGCGGGACTAGAAGCCGAGCTTGCGCAGCTGCTTGGGGTCGCGCTGCCAGTCCTTGGCGACCTTCACGTGCAGGTCGAGGAAGACCGGCGTCCCCAGCAGCGCCTCGATGTGCTTGCGCGACTTCATGCCGACCTCCTTCAGGCGGGAGCCCTTGGGGCCGATGATGATGCCCTTCTGGCTCGGCCGCTCGATGTAGACGTTGGCGTGGATGTCGAGCAGCGGCCGGTCCGCCGGGCGGTTCTCCCGGGGGATCATCTCCTCGACCACGACCGCGATGGAGTGCGGGAGCTCGTCCCGTACGCCTTCGAGGGCGGCCTCGCGGATCAGCTCCGCGACCATCACCATCTCGGGCTCGTCGGTGAGGTCGCCCTCCGGGTACAGCGGCGGGCTCTCCGGCAGCAGCGGCGCGATCAGGTCGGCCAGCAGCTGGACCTGGCTGTCGCCGACCGCCGACACCGGGACGATCTCGGCCCACTCGAAGCCCAGCTCCGCGCCGAGCTGGTGGACGGCGAGGAGCTGCTCGGCCAGGGCCTTGGACTCGACCAGGTCGGTCTTGGTGATGATGGCGATCTTGGGGGTCTTCTTGATCCCCGCGAGCTCCTTGGCGATGAACTTGTCGCCGGGGCCGAGCTTCTGGTCGGCCGGCAGGCAGAAGCCGATGACGTCGACCTCGGCCCAGGTGGTCCGCACGACGTCGTTCAGGCGCTCGCCGAGGAGCGTGCGCGGCTTGTGCAGACCGGGCGTGTCGACCAGGACGAGCTGGGCGTCGGGGCGGTGCACGATGCCGCGGACGGTGTGGCGGGTGGTCTGCGGCCGGTTGGAGGTGATCGCGACCTTGGTACCCACGAGTGCGTTGGTCAGGGTCGACTTCCCCGCGTTGGGGCGGCCGACGAAGCAGGCGAAGCCCGCACGGTGCGGGCCGGTGGTCTCGGGGGAACGATCGCTCATACGGGCCATTCTCCCCGATGCGGCTCCCAGCGCCGACCAGGCCGCCGCCACGAGGGCGAGGAGGGCCGCCAGCCGACTCGTCAGGGAGGGGTGGCGGGCGTAGTCGGCGCTCGCCCGGTCAGTCGTCCCGGCGGCCCCCGCGTCCACCGTGACCTGGGCCCATTCCACCGCGGGCGGGTCCTCCCAGCGGGTGCTGAGCCGCACTTCCTGGCCGGGCAGCAGTTCGGCCGGAAGTCCGGTGAGGGTCCGTGTGAGGAGCCGGCGGCCGAGGGTTCCGGAGGCGGTGAGGGTGGCGCGGGGGCGCAGGGTGACGTTGCCGAGGTTGTGCAGGGTGTACGAGACCTCCGCGCCGGGCCCGCGCGAGGCGACCCGGAGGTCCTCGACGGCCAGGGCGGGGGCGGTCGGCCCGGTGACGCGGAGGTAGAGCCGGGCGGCGACGGCCTGCTGTACGCCGATCCCCTGCGCGGTGGCGGCGGCCGGGCGGTCCTCCATGGCCACGATGGCGCCGGGGTGGTCCCCCGGCTCGGCCCGGTCGGGGACGGTGAGCGTGAAGCCGACGCTGACCGCCGCGCGGGCGGGCACGGTGACCCGCTCCAGGTCGAGCCTGGCCCACGCGGCGGTGGCGCGGCGGGGCTCGTCGGGGCCGCGCAGGGCGAAGCCGCCGTCGCGGGCGGTGTTGTAGGCGTCGGCGGCGTAGAGGCGGAAGGTGCGGGGCCGGTCGGTGCGGTTGGCGACGGTCACGGAGTCGGCGACGGCGGCGCCGGGGGCGGCGGAGAGGTAGAAGTACGGCCGCTGCCCGACGGCGTTGGCGGCGGGGAGCACCGACCACTGCCCGTTGTCGGCCGCGGCCGCCGGCCCGGCGGACCCGGGCAGTACGAGGGCCGCGGCCACCCCGAGCAGCAGGGCGGCGCCCGCGGTCGTGCGGCCGGGGCGGCGCCGGAGCGGGGTCACGACAGGGTCAGGGTCAGCACCGCGGTGTAGGCGCCCGGCGCGGTGTACGGGGGGACTTGGAGGGCGACCGCCGCGTCGACGGTGAAGGTGCCGCCGACCAGCGGGGCGTCGGGCGTGGAGGCGAGGACGGCGCCGTCCGGGCCGACCACGCCCGCGCTGCCCGGCGCACACGTGCTCGGGCTGCCGGCGGCGGCCGTGCAGGACGGGGTCCAGCTCAGGGAGGCGCCGGGGATGCGGACTCCGCCGGGGCCGGTGAAGTCGGTGACCTTGCCGATCAGGGACCACCCGGCCGGGCCGCCGCGCGCGTCCTTGACGGTCACGGTCCCGATCCGGCCGGGGGCCGCGCCGCCGTCGCCGTACGGGACCGCGCCCAGGGTCACCGCCTCGCCGGTCTGGGTCATGCCCAGCGCGCCCGGCTCCACCACCGCGGTCACCTTCTGCGTGCCCGGCGGCATCGGGGCGGGGCCGATGACCGTGTACGCGGCGGGCCCCGAGCCCTGCCCCGGCGACCAGGCCGGGCCCTCGTACGCCACGACACCGGTGGTCGCCCTGTCCGTGACCGGCAGCTCCGCCAGGACCACGCCCCGCTCGTCGGCGGTGGCCGTGACCCGGTCGGCGGTCTCGGCCGCGCCCGCCCGGCCCGCGACCGTCACGGCCGCGCCGGGGGCGAAGCCGGCGCCGGTGACCTTGACCATGGCGCCCGGTTTCCCGGAGGCCGCGCCGAGCGTGACGCCCCGCAGGTTGGCCATGGGCAGCGCGGTCGCCGCGAGCCGTGCCGCGACGGGGGGCGCTCCCGCGGCCCCGGGGGCCCCGGCGGCGCAGGTGGTGTCCAGGTCGAGCAGGTGGGCGGTGTGCAGGGTGTAGCCGCCGGGGGCGAGGGTGATCCCGCCCGGCGCGGTGACGGTGAAGGTGCCGGTCATGGTGACGGCGGGCAGGACCGCACCCGCCCCGACGGGTTCGTTCCGCTTTGCCCCGACGACGGTGACCGCGCTGTCCTGCGCTCCCCCGAGCACGACCAGCCCGGTCGGGGTCAGCACGTCGGCGGGGAGCTCGCCGCCCACCGGGTTCACGGCGGGGGTCCTGGTCACCTGGTACGTCACGGTGACGGTGTCCCCGACGCGCGGCGCCGGGTTGTCGACCGTGATCCGGGCCGTGGTGGGTCCGTCGGCGGGCGGCAGGCCGGCCTCCTGCGGCGGCAGGCAGTGCGTCGGGAAGTCCACCTGGCCGGGCACCTGCCCCGGCGGCTCCCCCTCGGCGGCGGCGGGCGGACCGAGCGCGCCCCCGGTCGCGGCCGCGAGCACGGCCATGCCGACGGCCGCCGACCATCTCCTGTTCCGCGCCCCTGCTCGCACTGCCCGCCCCCTGGTTCCGCGCCCCGCCAGGGGGACATTCACGAGCGGGCGGCGGGATAAGTCAATGCACGGACCCGGCATCAACTGATGTCCCATCAGGAGGTGGGAGGATCTCCCGGGCCCGCGCGGAAGGTGCGCCGGTAGGCCGTCGGGCTCACCCCCAGCGCCGACTGCACGTGCTTGCGCAGCGACTGCGCCGTCCCGAAGCCCGTCTCCCGCGCCACCTGCTCCATCGGCAGGTCCGTGCGCTCCAGCAGCCGCCTGGCCCGCTCCACGCGCTGCCCGACGATCCACTCGCCGGGGCTGACCCCCGACTCCTCTCGGAACCGGCGCGTGAAGGTCCGTACCGACACGGCCTCCTGCCGGGCCAGGTCGGTGAGCCGCAGCGGCTCGTGCAGCCGGTCCAGCACCCACGCCCGGGCCGCCGTGGTGCTGGCCAGCTGCGGCTTCGGCACCGGCCGGTCGACGAACTGCGCCTGGCCGCCCTCCCGGTGGGGCGGCACCACCGTGCGCCGGGCCACCTCGTTCGCGACGGCCGCGCCGTGGTCCCGGCGCACGATGTGGATGCACAGGTCGATGCCGGCGGCGACACCGGCGGAGGTCAGCACGTCCCCGTCGTCGGTGTAGAGCACGCCCGCGTCCACCCGTACGGCGGGGAACGTCCGCTGGAAGTGCTCGGCGGAGGCCCAGTGGGTCGTGGCCCGGCGGCCGTCCAGGTACCCCGCGGCGGCCAGTACGTACCCGCCCGTGCAGATGGAGACGAGCCGGGTGCCGGGGCGGACGTGCGCGAGGGCCGCCGCGAGTTCGCCGGTGAGCCTGCCGTGCTCGTACACCGGCCCGAGCTCGTAGGAGGCGGGCACCACCACGGTGTCGGCCGTGGCGAGCAGCTCCGGGCCGTGCTCGACGTGGACCGCGAAGTCGGCGTCGGTGCGCACCGGGCCCGGGGCGAGTGCGCAGGTGAGGATCTCGTACAGCGGCCGACCGGCCGGATCCTTGGCGCGCCCGAAGATCCGGTGCGGGATGCCCAGTTCGAAGGGCAGCAGCCCGGCGAGGGCGAGGACGACGACCCGGTGCGCCCGGGGCGGTGCCGTGGCGGGTTCCATGGCCCGATCGTACCGAAGCATGTCGTTCGGGCCACTGTCGTGCGGGCCACCCGGGGCCGGAAGCTGACTGCGTGAACCGGACAGCTCCCACCCCCGCCCAGGCGCCCGCCGCCACCGCCACCGCCCCGCGCCGGCCCGGGCGCGTCCACCGCGCCTGGTTCGCGGCGGCCGTGGCCTTCGTGACGATCATCGGCGCCGCCGCCTTCGCCTCCCTGCCCGGGCTGCTGATCGAGCCGCTGCACGAGGAGTTCGACTGGTCGCGCGGCACGATCGGCTTCGCCGTCTCCGTGAACCTGGCGCTGTACGGGCTCACCGCGCCGTTCGCGGCCGCGCTGATGGACCGCTTCGGCATCCGCCGGGTCGTCGCGGTCGCGCTGACCGTCATATCCGCGGGCTCGGTGGCCACGGTGTGGATGACCGAGCCCTGGCAACTGGTGCTGTACTGGGGCGTCCTGGTGGGCCTGGGCAGCGGCTCGATGGCACTGGCCTTCGCGGCGACGGTGACCAACCGCTGGTTCACCGCCCGGCGGGGCCTGGTGACCGGCATCCTCACCGCGGCCGGCGCCTCCGGCCAGCTGGTCTTCCTGCCACTGCTGTCCTGGCTGGTGGAACACCACGGCTGGCGCCCGGCGGCGATCACCGTCTCGCTGGCGGCCCTGGCCGTCGTCCCCTTCGTCTGGCTGCTGCTGCGCGACCACCCGGCCGACGTGGGCCTGGCCCCGTACGGGGGTGCGTACGCGCCCAAGCCGGCGCCGGTTCCGGGCGCGGCGCGGCGGGCGCTGACGGTGCTGGCCAAGGCGGCCAGGACCGGCCCGTTCTGGCTGCTGGCGGGCACCTTCGCGATCTGCGGGGCCTCGACGAACGGGCTGGTCAAGACCCATTTCGTGCCCGCGGCGCACGACCACGGCATGCCGGTGACGGCGGCGGCCGGCCTGCTGGCGGTGATCGGCGTCTTCGACGTGATCGGCACCATCGCCTCGGGCTGGTTCACGGACCGCTTCGAAGCGCGCCGCCTGCTCGCCGTCTACTACGCCCTGCGCGGGGTCTCGCTGCTGTTCCTGCCGATGCTGCTGGCCCCGTCGGTGCACCCGCCGATGGTGTTCTTCATCGTCTTCTACGGCCTGGACTGGGTCGCGACCGTCCCGCCGACCATCGCGCTGTGCCGCGAGCACTACGGGGAGGACAGCGCGATCGTCTTCGGCTGGGTGCTGGCCTCGCACCAGGTGGGCGCGGCGCTGGTGGCCTTCCTCGGCGGCCTGGCGCGCGACGTGACCGGCTCGTACGACCTGGTCTGGTACGCGTCGGGGGCGCTGTGCGCGCTGGCCGCCCTGATGGCGATGGTGATCCGGCGCCGGACGGTTCCGGTCTCGCCGTCGCCGTCGGCACCGCCCTCACCCTCGGCCGCCTGAGGAAGGTCCAAGGCCCCGGGGCGTCAGCCCGCCGGCGTGGTGGACTTCAGGGTGCCGTCCGGCGCCGCGAGCAGCACCGGGGTGGCCGGGCCGCCGAGGTCCCGGACCGCCGCGCGGTCGGCTTCCGAGGGGGCGTCGGCCGCGCTGACGACGGCGGCGGCCTCCAGGGACCGGGCGCCGCTGGCCACGGCCATCGCGACCGCCGTCTGCAGGGCGCTCAGCTTCAGGGAGTCCAGCTCGACGGTCCCGGCGACGTAGGTACGGCCCGTCTCGTCGCGGACCGCCGCCCCCTCGGGCACGCCGTTGCGGGCCCGGGCGCTGCGCGCCAGCGTGATGATCTTGCTGTCTTCGGGGTCGATCCCGGTGCTGTCGGTCATAGGCCGAAGCATATGGAGCGGGGGGGGGGGGGGGGGGGGGGGGGGGGCCCCCCCCCCCCCCCCCCCCCCCCCCCCTCTCCCCTCCGTCCGCCGATCCCCCCGAATCTTGGCGGTGCAGGCATAAACATAAGCGCTGAATAAGCGAAACCTGCGATCCGAAGGTCACATGGATCAGTGACCTTGGACCCACAGGCGTTTCACCTCACGGGCGGTCGAGCCTCAGTCGTTCCGCCCGCGGCAGGCCCGCGACCACCAGGTCGTACGAGTCCTCCACCAGCTCCCGCACCAGCTCGTCCGGCAGCCCGCCGGGCCCGCCCACGGTCACCGTGTTCCAGTGCCGCTTGTTCATGTGCCAGCCCGGCACGATCGCCTCGTGCTCCTCGCGCAGCCGCACCGCCTGTTCCGGATCGCACTTGAGGTTGACCTTCAGCGGCTCCGCGTCCAGCGCCGACAGCGCGAACATCTTCCCCAGCACCTTGAACACCGAGGTCTCGGGCGTGAAGGGGAACTCCTCCACCGCCGCGTTGAAGTCCAGGCACAGCGCCCGCAGCTGCTCGGGGGTCACTCGCCCTCCTCGCCTTCGCCCACCGCCGGGACCACCGGCTCCACCAGCACGGTCACGATCTTGTTCCGCCGCCCCGCCGGGGACTCGGCCGTCAGCCGCAGCGGACGCCCGTCCGGCAGGTCCACCACCGCCGAGGCGCCCGCGATCGGCACCCGGCCCAGCGCCTTCGCCAGCAGCCCGCCGACCGTCTCCACGTCCTCGTCGTCGAAGGCCTCGACCTTGAACAGCTCGCCGAGGTCGGTGATGTCCAGCCGCGCCGTGACCCGGTAGCGGTCGGCCCCGAGGTCCTCCACCGGCGGGAGCTCCCGGTCGTACTCGTCGGTGATTTCGCCGACGATCTCCTCCAGGATGTCCTCGATGGTGACGATGCCCGCCGTGCCGCCGTACTCGTCGATGACGACGGCCACGTGGTTGCGTACCGACTGCATCTCCCGCAGCAGGTCGCCCGCGTTCTTCGTGTCCGGCACGAACACCGCGGGCCGCATCACCGTGGACACCAGGTCGGCCTCCGTCTCCCGGCTGATGTGGGTCTTGCGGACCAGGTCCTTCAGGTACACGATGCCGACGATGTCGTCCTCGTTCTCCCCGGTCACCGGGATCCGCGAGAAGCCCGACCGCAGCGCGAGCGTGGTCGCCTGACGGACCGTCTTGTACCGCTCGATGCAGATCAGGTCCGTACGCGGCACCATCACCTCGCGCACCAGGGTGTCGCCCAGCTCGAAGACCTGGTGCACCATCCGGCGCTCGTCGTCCTCGATCAGCGATTCCTTCTCCGCCAGGTCCACCATCGCGCGCAGCTCGGCCTCGGAGGCGAACGGCCCCTTGCGGAAGCCCTTCCCGGGCGTGAGCGCGTTGCCGATGAGGATCAGCAGCTGCGGGATCGGCCCCATGACCCGGGCCAGCGGCACGAGTACGTACGCGGCCGCCGTCGCGGTGTTGAGTGGGTGCTGGCGGCCGATCGTGCGCGGGGACACGCCCACGGCGACGAAGGAGACCAGCACCATCACCGCGATGGCCACGAGCAGCGCGGTCCAGTTCTCGCCGAACGCGTCGAGGCACACGTAGGTGACGAGCACGCCCGCCGCCATCTCGCAGGTGACCCGGACCAGCAGCGCGACGTTGAGGTAGCGCGTCGGGTCACCGGCGACCTGGAGCAGCTTGGCGCTGCCGCGCCGCCCGTCGCGTACGGCCTGCTCGGCGCGGAAGCCGGAGATCCGGGCGATCCCGGACTCGGCGCACGCCGCGAACCAGGCCACCACCACCAGCAGGACCGCACCGGCGATCAGTTGGGGCGCGGTCACGAGACGGTCGGGGCGGGCGAGGCGCCGGTCATCCCCCGCTCGCCGCGCCAGCCGTCGACGATGGCCGCCTGCAGGCCGAACATCTCGGCCTTCTCGTCCGGCTCCTCGTGGTCGTAGCCGAGCAGGTGCAGCACCCCGTGGACGGTCAGGAGTTGGAGCTCCTCGTCCATGGAGTGCTGCGTCGGGGCCTCTTCGCCCTGCTTCTTGGCCACCTCGGGGCAGAGCACGATGTCACCGAGGAGCCCCTGCGGGGGCTCCGCGTCGTCCTTCGCCGGCGGACGGAGCTCGTCCATCGGGAACGACATGACGTCGGTGGGTCCGGGCAGGTCCATCCACTGGATGTGGAGCTGCTCCATCGCCGCCTCGTCGACGACGATGACGGAGAGCTCGGAGAGCGGGTGGATCCGCATCCGGGTGAGCGCGTAGCGGGCGATGTCGAGGATCGCCTGCTCGTCGACCTCGGTTCCGGACTCGTTGTTGACGTCGATCGACATGGTGCGCTGACTTCTACTTCCGCTGGTAACCGTTCCGGGACTGGTGGGCGTCCTGGCTGTCGTCGTACTTCTCGTACGCATCGACGATACGGCCGACCAGCTTGTGCCGGACGACATCCTCGGACGTGAGCCGCGAGAAGTGGATGTCCGGCACCCCTTCGAGGATCTCCTGGACCTGGCGCAGCCCGCTCTTGGCGCCACCCGGCAGGTCGACCTGCGTGACGTCACCGGTGACGACGATCTTCGAGTCGAAGCCGAGCCGCGTCAGGAACATCTTCATCTGCTCGGCGGTCGTGTTCTGCGCCTCGTCGAGCACGACGAAGGCCTCATTGAGCGTCCTGCCACGCATGTATGCCAGCGGGGCCACCTCGATGGTGCCCGCCGCCATCAGGCGGGGGATCGAGTCGGGGTCGATCATGTCGTGCAGGGCGTCGTAGAGCGGGCGCAGGTACGGGTCGATCTTGTCGAAGAGCGTGCCCGGCAGGAAGCCGAGGCGCTCGCCGGCCTCGACGGCGGGGCGGGTCAGGATGATCCGGCTGACCTGCTTGGACTGCAGGGCCTGGACCGCCTTGGCCATGGCGAGGTAGGTCTTGCCGGTACCGGCGGGGCCGATGCCGAACACGATCGTGTTCTTGTCGATCGCGTCGACGTACCGCTTCTGGTTGAGGGTCTTGGGGCGGATGGTGCGCCCGCGGCTGGAGAGGATGTTCTGGGTGAGCACCTCGGCGGGGGTCTCGTCCGGGCCCTGGCCGTTGCCGCTCGACTTGAGCATGGCGATCGAGCGTTCCACTGCGTCCTCCGTCATCGGCTGCCCGGTGCGGAGCACCAGCATCATCTCGTCGAACAGGCGCTGGATCAGAGCGACTTCCGCCGCTTCGCCGATCGCGCTGACCTGATTGCCCCGAACATGGATGTCGGCCTTCGGGAAGGCCTTCTCGATCACGCGCAACAGAGCGTCGCCCGAGCCGAGGACCGTGACCATCGGGTGCGTGGCCGGAACGGTGAAGTGGGCTCGCGCCTGCCCCGGCGCGGGGATGTGGGCTGTCGGTGTCTGAGTCATGGGCCGGCACTGTGGCCTGCGCATACCTCCCGCTGAGGGGCCGCGCCGATCGTCGACCTCCGGAATACCAAGCCTACGTCGCCACCGCGCCTTCCCCGAGGGGTTTTCCAGGTGCCCGCGGGGCGCTCGCTACGCCGGGTGCCGGAAGCCGATCGTCGGGACCGCCCGGCGGCGCGCCGCGGGTCCGGCGCCCGGGGGGACCAGCGCGTCCAGGAAGGCGTAGCGGCCTCGCAGGTCCTGCGGGGCGGCCCGCCACCAGTCGGACACCTCCGGCCAGCCGGGGGCCGACAGGGAGCCGCCGAACTCCTGCACCGACAGGGCCGCGGTGAGGCCCGCGAAGGCCAGCCGGTCCGCCAGCGGCCACCCCGCCAGGGTGCCGGTGACGAACCCCGCCACGTAGACGTCGCCGGCGCCGGTCGGGTCCAGGGCGTCCACCGTGATCGCCGGGACCTCCGCCGTCTCGCCGGTGCGGCCGTCCACCGCGTACGAGCCCTCCGCGCCCATGGTCACCACCGCGATCGGCACCTTGTCGGCCAGCGCCCGGGCCGCCGCCCGCGGGCAGTCGGTCCGCGTGTACCGCATCGCCTCCCCCGCGTTCGGCAGGAAGGCCTCGCAGTGCTCCAGGTCGGCCAGCGCCGCGAGGTCCCAGCGACCGCTCTCGTCCCACCCCACGTCGGCGAAGACCCGCGAGCCGCGCCGCGCGGCCTGCGCGACCCATTCCTCCCCGCCGCCCGGCCCCAGCGAGGCCACGGCGGCGCGGGCCGCCGGGGGGCACTGCGGGAAGGGGCCCGCGGGGGGCGGTGCCTCGTGGCCGTGCGAGACCATCGTGCGCTCGCCCTCGTACGCCATGGAGACCGTGACGGGGCTGTGCCAGCCGGGCACGGTCCGCGACATCGACAGGTCGATGCCCTCGCCCTGTTCGAGCGCGTCCCAGCAGTACTCGCCGTAGTGGTCGTCCCCGAAGGCCGCGGCCAGCGAGGTGCGCAGGCCGAGCCTGGCCAGTGCGGTGGCCATGTTGGCGACGCCGCCGGGGCTGGAGCCCATGCCGCGCGCCCAGGACTCCGTACCGCGCACGGGGGCCGAGTCGAGGCCCGTGAAGATGATGTCGAGGAAGACCGTGCCGGTCAGGAAGACGTCGCAGCCCGGCTCCCCGGGGTCGCGCAGCGGGCCGAGCGGGTCCACGTCGGCCGCACTGTCCACGGCATCCCCGGCGGTGGAGCGGCTGTTGCGGTCGTTCCGACTGGTCACGGTGTACTCCCCGTTTGGTGCGTGTGCGGATTGAAGTGGCGAAGGGTCGTTTCTGCAAGGGGGTGCGCGCCCCGGAGTTCGGGCGGAAAGCTCGGAGCTTTCCCCTCCTGAGCGCGAATCAAAACCCAGTGTGACGCAGATCACCACCGAAGTGCTCTTCTCCGCAACTCCGGCCGCTTGATAGACATGGGCCCCGCTCTCTTCGCGGCGTCCCCCGCACCACCCTCGCACCACCTGGAACGCCCGTGCCCTCGCACACCCCCGCGCCGCCCGCCGCCCGGCCGCTCGTCGCCCTCTTCACCGCCGGTTACGTCGCTCCGTACCTGCTCCCGACCGTCGTCGGCCGCCTCGACGCGCACCTCCCGCTGAGTCCCGCGCAGGCCGGCCTGATCGGCTCGGTCCTGCTGCTCGGCTCCGCCGCCGCCGGGTTCGCCCTCGCCTCGCGGATCCCCCGCCACGGGCCCCGCCCGCTGGCCCGGCTCGGGCTGCTGCTCGCCGTCGCGGGCTACGGCACGGCCGCCGCGACCAGCCTGCTCCCGCTCGTCGTCGCGGGCGCGGTCGTCGGGGGCTTCGGCTCCGGTACCGCCACCGCCGTGGCCGCGTCCGGGATCGCCGCGCAGCGGGACCCGCACCGCACCTCCGCGCTCGGCCTGCTCTCGGTGTCGGCCACCGCCGGGGCGCTGTACCTGACCCTGCCGCGGCTCGGCGGCGGACACTCGCTGCCGTTCACGGCCATCGCCCTGGTCGCCGCGCTGGTGTGGCCGGCGACGGGCCGGCTCGGCGGGCCCGCCGACCGGGGTCCCGCCGTACGGGCCCGCGGGCGGCTGCCGTACCCGCGCGCCGGGGCGGTGCTGGCCGGCGCGCTGATGCTGTGGTCGCTGGCCCAGAACGCCCTGTGGGGAGTCAGCGGCCGCATCGGCGCCCAGCAGGCGGGCCTGTCCGAGGTCACCCTGGGCATCGTCTTCGCCGCGGCCCTCGGCGCGGGCCTGCTCGGGGTCACGGCCGCCTCCGCGCTCGGCGCCCGGCTCGGCCGGGCGGTGCCGATCGGGGCGGGTACGGTGCTCATCGCGTGCTGCGTGGTGCTGTCCTCCAGCGCCCGCGACCTCGCCGGCTTCGCCGCCGGGGAGATCCTGTGGAACGCGCTCTACCCGATCGTCCTCTCGTACGCCATCGGCCTCGCGGCCGCCCTGGACCCGCGCGGGCGGTGGGCCGTGCTGGCCGGCTCCGCGTCCTCCCTCGGGGTGGCGTGCGGGCCCGTCACCGGGAGCCTGCTCGCCGAGGGCGCGGGGTTCCCGGGCATGGGCCTGGCGCTGGGCGGACTGCTGCTGGCGGTGGCCGGCCCGATGGCGGCGGTCGCGCTGCGCATCCCCTCCCCCGGCGCGCCGCTGCGCCGGACTCCGTCCGCCGGGTGCCGGTCGGGAGCGCCGGGTCCACTGCGCGGAGCCGTCCCCCTACCCGCCCTTCCACCATTCCCCGGGCCCTGCCCGGACCCCGGTCCACAAGCACCGGACGGGCCGGACGCGACACCGGGCGCCGCACCGGCCTGCGCCTCGAACACCGGCGGAGCTGAGGTCGCCGAGCGGCGGCATCAGCCGGAATCCAGCCTCGCCGGCGTTTGAGGCGCGCGGGTCCGGGGGCGGGCCCCCGGCAGCCGCGCCGCAGCGCGCACTCGGGGGCGGGCCGCGCCGGGGCGGCCGGGCGGGGCCGCGCCGTCAGAGCCGCTTCGGCAGCGCGACGCGGGTCAGATCCGCCGCGATCGTCAGCTCGCCCTCGAACCCGGCGGCCCGCGCCTCGCGTTCGAACTCCGACGGGTCGGTGTACCGCTGCGAGAAGTGCGTCAGCACCAGGTGCCGGACACCCGCCTCGCGCGCGACCCCGGCGGCCTGGCCCGCCGTGAGGTGCCCGTGGTCCGTCGCCAGCTGGACATCCGCGTCGAGGAACGTCGACTCGATCACCAGCATGTCGCAGCCCTCCGCGAGCTCGTCCACGCCCGCGCAGAGCCGGGTGTCCATGACGAAGGCGAACCGCTGCCCCGGCTTCGGCTCGCTGACGTCCTCCAGCGTGACCCCGTCCAGCCGCCCCTCGCGCTGGATCCGGCCCACGTCCGGCCCCTTGATGCCGTGCCGCGCGAGCAGCTCCGGCAGTATCCGGCGCCCGTCGGGCTCGGTGATCCGGTAGCCGAAGGACTCCACCGGGTGCGAGAGCCTGCGGGCCTCCAGGACGTACGAGTCCCCGCGCGCCAGTACCCCGCCCTCGGCCACCGGCGCCTCGGCCAGTTCCACGGTCTCGCGGTAGGCCGTGGCGTACCGCAGCCGGTCGAAGAACCGCTGCCCGGAAGCCGGGTAGTGCGCGGTGACGGGGTGCGGGACCCGGTCGAGGTTGATGCGCTGGATCACCCCGGCGAGGCCGAGGCTGTGGTCACCGTGGAAGTGGGTGACGCAGATCCGGTTGATGTCGTGCGCGGCCACCCCGGCCCTGAGCATCTGGCGCTGGGTGCCCTCGCCGGGGTCGAAGAGGATGCCCTCGCCGTCCCAGCGCAGCAGGTAGCCGTTGTGGTTGCGGTGGCGGGTGGGCACCTGGCTGGCGGTGCCCAGCACCACGAACTCGCGTACGGACACGTCTTATCCGGGGGGCCACTGGAGGCCGCGGCCCCCGAGGACGTGCGCGTGGGCGTGGAAGACGGTCTGGCCGGCGCCGGCGCCGGTGTTGAACACGACCCGGTAGCCGTGGTCGTCGACCTTCTCGTCGGCGGCGACCTGCCCGGCCTCGCGCAGCAGGTCCGCGGCGATGGCCGGCTCGGCGGCGGCGAGGGTGGCGGCGTCGGGGTAGTGCACCTTCGGGATGACGAGCACGTGGGACGGCGCCTGCGGGTTGATGTCCCGGAAGGCGACGGTCGTCTCGGTCTCCCGGACGACGGTCGCCGGGATGTCCCCTGTGACGATCTTGCAGAACAGGCAGTCGGCCTGCGGTTCCCCGGCCATGGCTGAGCCTTCCGATGACGTTGGCGTGGACGTTGGCGTGACGTTGATCAGCCCGGGCATCGTATCCGGCAACCCGTCAGGACCGGCCGCCCGTCAGGACCAGCGCCCCGTCCGCGCCAGCAGGACCGCCGCCGCCGCCGTCCCGGCCGTGGAGGTGCGCAGGACCGAGCGGCCCAGGCGGTACGGATGCGCCCCGGCCGCCGCGAAGGCCGCGAGCTCGTCCGGGGAGACCCCGCCCTCGGGGCCCACGACCAGCACGATGGAGCCCGTGGCGGGCAGTTCCGCCGTGGCCAGGGCGCCCGAGGGGGCGTCGCGGTCCTCGTGCAGCACCACCGCCAGGTCGGCCTCCGCGAGCAGCGCCGCCACCTGCTTCGTGGACAGCGCCTCGGCCACCTCCGGGAAGCGCACCCGGCGGGACTGCTTGCCCGCCTCCCGGGCCGTGGCCCGCCACTTGGCCAGGGACTTGGCGCCCCGGTCGCCGCGCCACTGGGTGATGCAGCGCGAGGCCTGCCAGGGGACGATCGCGTCCACGCCGGTCTCGGTCATCGTCTCGACGGCGACCTCCCCGCGGTCCCCCTTGGGGAGGGCCTGGACGACGGTGATCCGGACGGCCGGCTCCGCCTCCTCGAAGACCCCGGACACCGACACGACCAGCCGGTCCTTGCCCTCCGCCGCCTTCACCACGGCCTCGGCCCACCGGCCGCGGCCGTCCGCGAGGACCACTTCCTCACCGGGGTTCAGCCGCTTCACGGACACCGCGTGCCGGCCTTCGGGACCGTCCAGGACGAACTCCGGTCCCCCGGGGACCTCTTCGACCACGAACACGGGGGCGGTCATGACGCACTCCTCATCTGCCTTGCCTTCAACGCACTCTCGGCCTGCGCGACTTCCGCCGCCAGGACCTCCACCAGCTCCCCCGCGGGCAGCGCCCGCGCCAGCCGGTGGCCCTGACCCGCCCACAGGGCCATGCCCTGCGGGTCCCCGGCCGCCGCGGCGGCCTTGCGCAGCGGCGAGGTCAGGTGGTGGATCTGCGGGTACGCGGCCGGGGCGTAGGGCCCGTGCTCGCGCATGAACCGGTTCACGAGCCCGCGGGCCGGCCGTCCGGAGAAGGCCCGGGTCAGCTCGGTGCGGACGAACAGCGGGTCGGTCAGCGCCTTCTTGTGCAGCGGGTCCGCACCGGACTCCGGGCACGCCAGGAACGCCGTGCCGAGCTGCGCCGCCTCGGCGCCCGCCGCGAGCAGCGCGGCGATCTGCGAGCCGCGCATCAGTCCGCCGGCGGCGATGAGCGGGAGGCCCACGGCTTCCCGTACCTGGGCCACCAGCGCGAGCAGGCCGACGCTCGCCGTGCCGTCGGCCTGGGGGTCGTCGCGGTGGGTCCCCTGGTGGCCGCCGGCCTCGGTGCCCTGGACGCAGAGCGCGTCGGCGCCCGCCGCCTGTGCGGCGCGGGCCTCCTCGACCGAGGTCACGGTGACGACCGTGTACGTACCGACCTTGCGCAGGCAGTCGAAGGCTGCGGGCGGGGGGCAGCCGAAGGTGAAGGAGACCACCGGGACGGGGTCCTCGATGAGGATGGCGAGTTTGGCGTCGTATCCATCGTCGCTGGTGCCGAGGATCTCCTCCTCGGCGAGGGAGATCGAGTACCAGCTGGCCTCTCCGGCGAGCTGCCCGCGGTACGCCTCCACGGCGGCCGGGTCGACGTAACCGGTCTGCGGCATGAAGAGGTTGACGCCGAACGGGCGCCGGGTGAGCGCGCGCAGCTGTTTGATCTCCTGGTACATGCCGTCGGCGGTCTTGTAGCCGCCGGCGAGGAAGCCCAGCCCGCCCGCCTCGCACACGGCGGCGGCGAGCGGAGGGCAGGAGGCGCCGCCTGCCATGGGAGCCTGCACGATCGGATACGGGGAGAGACCGTTCGGTGCGGAGGACATGGTCTGCATCGTGCCATGTCCCGCTCACGGGACCGAATCACGGCATTCGCCTGGCATAGTCCGCTTACCTCCGGTCTTGAGGGAAGCCCGAGGGGAGCCCCGTGGAGGCACGGAGGAAGCACGAAGCCCGGTCCGGGGGGATCCCCGGACCGGGCTCGTACGTGTTCTCGCGGGCCGGTCAGCGGCCGTTGAACGCGTCCTTCAGACGGCTGAACAGACCCTGCTGGCCGGGCGCGAACTGGCCCGTCGGCCGCTCCTCGCCGCGCAGCTTCGCGAGCTGGCGCAGCAGGTCCTCCTGCTGGGGGTCCAGCTTTCCGGGGGTGGTGACCTCGACGTGGACGATGAGGTCGCCCCGGCCGCCGCCGCGCAGGTGCGTGACACCGCGCCCGTGCAGCGGGATCGCCTGCCCGGACTGGGTCCCGGGCCGGATGTCGATCTCCTCCAGGCCGTCCAGCGTCTCCAGCGGACACTTGGTGCCCAGGGCCGCGGCCGTCATGGGGATGGTGACGGTGCAGTGCAGGTCGTCCCCGCGCCGCTGGAAGGTCGGGTGCGGCAGCTCGTGGATCTCGACGTACAGGTCGCCGGCGGGGCCGCCGCCGGGGCCGACCTCGCCCTCGCCCGCGAGCTGGATGCGGGTGCCGTTCTCGACGCCCGCGGGGATCTTGACCGTCAGGCTGCGGCGGGAGCGGACCCGGCCGTCGCCCGCGCACTCGGGGCACGGGGTGGGGACGACGGTGCCGAAGCCCTGGCACTGGGGGCAGGGGCGCGAGGTCATGACCTGGCCCAGGAAGGACCGGGTGACCTGCGAGACCTCACCGCGGCCGCGGCACATGTCACACGTCTGCGCCGAGGTGCCGGGGGCGGCACCCTCGCCGGAGCAGGTGGTGCAGACGACGGCCGTGTCGACCTGGATGTCCTTGGTGGTGCCGAAGGCGGCCTCGTCCAGTTCCAGGTCGAGGCGGATCATGGCGTCCTGGCCGCGGCGGGTGCGCGAGCGCGGTCCGCGCTGCGAGGCCTGGCCGAAGAAGGCGTCCATGATGTCGGAGAAGTTGCCGAAGCCACCCGCTCCGAAGCCGCCCGCGCCGCCGCCGCCCGAGGAGGACAGCGGGTCGCCGCCGAGGTCGTAGACCTGCTTCTTCTGCGGGTCCGAGAGCACCTCGTAGGCCGCGTTGATCTCCTTGAAGCGCTCCTGCGTCTTCGGGTCCGGATTCACATCCGGGTGGAGTTCACGCGCGAGGCGGCGGAAGGCCTTCTTGATCTCGTCCTGCGATGCGTCGCGGCGCACGCCGAGTACGGCGTAGTAGTCCGTGGCCACTTACGACTCCGCCAGGATCTGTCCGACGTAACGTGCCACTGCGCGTACCGCTCCCATCGTTCCGGGGTAGTCCATGCGGGTCGGTCCGACCACGCCGAGTTTGGCGACTGCTTCGCCGCCCGAACCGTAGCCGACCGAGACGACCGACGTGGAGTTCAGTCCCTCGTAGGCATTCTCATGCCCGATCCGTACGGCCATTCCCGACTCATTGGCCTCGCCCAGCAGCTTGAGGAGCACGACCTGCTCCTCCAGCGCTTCGAGCACCGGCCTGATCGTCAGGGGAAAATCGTGTCCGAAGCGGGTGAGATTGGCGGTTCCACCGATCATCAGCCGTTCTTCGGCTTCCTCCACGAGCGTTTCGAGGAGGGTGGCGAGGACGGCCTTGACCGTCGCCCTGTCCTCCGCCTCGAACGACTCCGGGAGGTCCTGCACCAGCGGCGGCACGTCCGTGAACCGGCGGCCGACGACCCGGCTGTTGAGCCGCGCCCGCAGATCGGCGAGCGACTGCTCGCCGAAGGGGGTCTGGCAGTCGACCAGCCGCTGCTCGACCCGGCCGGTGTCCGTGATCAGCACGAGCATCAGGCGCGCGGGTGCGAGCGAGAGCAGCTCGACGTGCCGGACCGTGGAGCGGGTCAGGCTCGGGTACTGGACGACGGCGACCTGCCGGGTCAGCTGCGCGAGCAGCCGTACGGTGCGGCCGACCACGTCGTCGAGGTCGACCGCGCCGTCGAGGAAGTTCTGGATGGCGCGGCGCTCGGGCGACGACAGGGGCTTGACGCCCGCCAGCTTGTCGACGAAGAGCCGGTAGCCCTTGTCGGTGGGGATCCGGCCGGCGCTGGTGTGGGGCTGGGCGATGTAGCCCTCCTCCTCCAGCACGGCCATGTCGTTGCGCACGGTCGCGGGCGACACGCCGAGCCGGTGGCGCTCGGTGAGCGCTTTGGAGCCGACCGGCTCCTCCGTCCCGACGTAGTCCTGGACGATGGCGCGCAGCACTTCGAGTCTGCGTTCGCTGAGCATCGCGCGCACACCTCCAGCTGTGGTCCGTTGCCGTGTGAAGCTCGGTCGTTGGCACTCTGGGCGTTCGAGTGCCAGAGATCCCCCGCTCAGTGTACGGCCGGGTAGTCAGACCCTGGCAAGGGTGGCCCGTCACGGTAGCGTCGCGGCATGGACGTGCATTGGGAAGAGGCGGGCTGGGAACGGCTGACCGGACGGGCCGGACGGCGCCGTCTCCCGGTGTGGGACTGCACGGTGGGGCTGGTGGTGGGGGACGAGTCGGTACTCCTGATCGACCCCGGATCGTCCGTGCGGGAGGGCTCGCAGGTGCGGGCCGAGGCGGAGCTGCTGACCGGTCGGCGCGTGACCCATATCGCATTCACCCACGGACATTTCGACCACGTGATGGGCGGGGCCGCCTTCGCGGGGGCCGAGTTCTACGGGCCGGTCGGCCTGGACGCCCTGCTGTCGAGCGGCCACGGCCGCGACGAGCTGCGGGCGGACGCGGTACGCCACGGGCTGGCGCCGGACCTGGCCGCCGAGGCCGCGGACCTGCTGGTGGCCCCGGGGCACCTGGTCTCGGGCGAGTGGACGCTGGAGCTCGGCGGGGTGCAGGTGCTGCTCGCGAACGTGGGCCCCGGCCACACCCGCCACGATCTCGCGGTGTTCGTCCCGGGCTCCCGGGAGGTGGTGTTCTGCGGGGACCTGGCGGAGGAGTCGGGCGAGCCCTCGGCGGGCCCCGACGCGGTGCCCGGGCAGTGGCCCGCGGCCCTGGACCGGCTGCTGTCGCTGGGCGGGGACGACGCGCTGTACGTGCCGGGTCACGGAGCGGTGGTCACCGCGGCTTTTGTCCGTGCGCAACGCGACACACTGGCACAGCGGTTCGGCGTGTCGGAGGCGTGAGCGCGGCGCCTCTCCTACCCTCGGCCGGATGCGCGAGTACTCCCCCGACCTGACCCCGCAGTGGAAGCGCCCCAAGGCCGTGCCCGAGGTGGCCGCCGAGCCCGACCTGGTGGTCGAGGTGGCGGGTACGGACTTCTGCGGCGCGGTGGTGGCGTGCGAGGCCGGCACGGTGACCCTGGAGGACCGCTTCGGCAAGCGGCGGGTGTTCCCGCTGGAGCCGCGGGGCTTCCTGCTGGACGGCGCGGTGGTGACGCTGACGCGCCCGCCGCGGGGCCCGGCCGCCCCGGCCCGCACGGCCTCGGGGTCGATCGCCGTCCCGGGGGCGCGGGCCCGGGTGGCGAGGGCGGGCCGGATCTACGTCGAGGGCCGCCACGACGCCGAGCTGGTGGAGCGGGTCTGGGGCGACGACCTGCGGATCGAGGGCGTGGTGGTGGAGTACCTGGAGGGCATCGACGACCTCCCGGCCATCGTGGCCGACTTCGCCCCGGCCGCGGACGCCCGGCTGGGCATCCTGGTGGACCACCTGGTGCCGGGCTCGAAGGAATCGCGCATCGCGGCCTCGGTGACCTCGCCGCACGTGCTGGTGGCGGGCCACCCGTACGTGGACGTCTGGCAGGCGGTGAAGCCGTCCGCGCTGGGCATCGGGGCCTGGCCGGTGGTCCCCCGCGGCCAGGACTGGAAGACGGGCATCTGCCGCGCCCTGGGCTGGCCGGAGAACACGGGCGCCGCGTGGCAGCACATCCTGTCCCGCGTGACGTCCTACAAGGACCTGGAACCGACCCTCCTGGGCCGCGTGGAGGAGCTGATCGACTTCGTCACGGTCGACGGCCCCGCCTGACCGCGGCCCCGCACCCCGGGGCGGGGGATCAGTCCACCAGGTCCCGGACCACCGCGTCGGCCAGCAGGCGCCCGCGCAGGGTCAGCACGGCGCGTCCCGCCTCGTACGGGCCCGCCTCCAGCAGGCCGTCCGCCAGGGCCCGGCGGGACGCCGCCAGGCCGGCCGGGGCCAGCAGGGACAGCGGTACGCCGTCCACCAGCCGCAGCTCCAGCAGGATCCGCTCCACGCGCCGGTCCTCCTGCGACAGGAGCTCCCGCCCGGCGCCGGGGGACCGCCCCTCCGCGAGCGCGGCGGCGTACGCGCCGGGGTGCTTCACGTTCCACCAGCGCACCCCGCCGACGTGCGAGTGCGCCCCCGGGCCGGCGCCCCACCAGTCGGCGCCGCGCCAGTACAGCTCGTTGTGCAGGCAGCGCCCGGCCTCGTTCACGGCCCAGTTCGACACCTCGTACCAGGAGTACCCGGCCTCGGCCATCACCGAGTCCGCGATCAGGTACCGGTCCGCGTGCACGTCGTCGTCCGTCATCGGGACCTCGCCGCGGCGGATCCGCCGGGCCAGCTGGGTGCCCTCCTCGACGATCAGGGCGTAGGCGCTGATGTGGTCGGGCCCCGCGCCCAGCGCGGCGGACAGCGACGCGCGCCAGTCCTCGTCCGACTCCCCCGGCGTCCCGTAGATCAGGTCCAGGTTCACGTGCTCGAAGCCCGCCGCCCGGGCCTCCGCGACGCACGCCTCGGGCCGCCCGGGCGTGTGCGTGCGGTCCAGCACCTTCAGGACGTGCTGCTTCGCGCTCTGCATGCCGAAGGAGATCCGGTTGAAGCCGCCGGCCCGCAGCTCGGCGAGGTACTGCGGGTTCACGGACTCCGGGTTGGCCTCGGTGGTGACCTCGGCGTCCTCCGCGAGACCGAACTCGTCCCGGATGGCCGCGAGCATGCGTACGAGGTCCGCGGCCGGCAGCAGCGTCGGCGTACCGCCGCCCACGAAGACCGTCCGTACGGCCCTCGGGTCGTCGCCGAGCACCTTGCGGGCCAGGCGGACCTCGTCGATCAGGGTGTCGGCGTAGTTCTCCCGCGAGGCGAGCACGCCGCCCGTGCCGCGCAGCTCGGTCGCCGTGTAGGTGTTGAAGTCGCAGTACCCGCAGCGCGTGGCGCAGTACGGGACGTGCAGGTAGAAGCCGAGCGGCCGCTCCCCGGCTCCCGCCAGGGCATGCGACGGCAGCGAGCCGTCTTCGGGCATGGGTTCACCGTCGGGCAGTGCGGAAGGCATGCGCCCATTGTCCCGCACTGCCCCATGGTCGTTTACGCCCCTGGCCTGGCCCCGGGCCAGACAGCCCCTAGGCCTCCCGCGAGCCCTCGTACATCTCCTCGATGAGGTGCTTGAACTCACGCTCGACGACCGGGCGCTTCAGCTTCAGGCTCGGGGTGAGGTCCCCGTGCTCGACGTCGAGGTCGCGCGGGAGCAGCCGGAACTTCTTGACCGTCTGCCACTTCTGCAGGCCCTCGTTCAGGGTCTGGACGTACGTCTCGATCATGCGGTTGGTCTCCGGCGCGGCCAGCACCTGGGCGTACGTCTTGCCCTCCAGCCCGACCTCGGCGGCCCAGGTGAGGATGGACGGCTCGTCGAGGGCGATCAGGGCCGAGCAGAAGTTCCGGTCGGCGCCGTGCACGACGATGGTCGACACGTACGGGCAGATCGCCTTGAACTGGCCCTCGATCTCCGCCGGGGCGACGTACTTGCCGTTCGAGGTCTTGATCAGGTCCTTCTTGCGGTCGGTGATCCGCAGGTAGCCGTCGGGCGACAGCTCGCCGATGTCACCGGTGTGCAGCCAGCCGTCGGACTCCAGGACCTCGGCGGTCTTCTCCGGCTGCTGGTGGTAGCCCTGCATGATGCCGGGGCCGCGCAGCAGGACCTCGCCGTCGTCGGCGATGCGGACCTCGGTGCCGGGGAGCGGCTTGCCGACGGTGCCGGTGCGGTAGGCCTCGCCCGGGTTGACGAAGGAGGCCGCGCTGGACTCCGTCAGGCCGTAGCCCTCCAGGATGTGGATGCCGGCTCCGGAGAAGAAGTAGCCGATCTCGGGCGCCAGGGCGGAGGCGCCGGATACGGCGGCGCGCAGGTTGCCGCCGAAGGCCTCGCGGAGCTTGGAGTAGACCAGCGTGTCGGCGATCTTGTGCTTGGTGGCGAGGCCGAAGGGCGCGGTCGCCCGGCCGGTGCGGCGGAAGTTGTCCTGGGTGACCTTGGCGTACTCGCGGGCGACGCCGACCGACCACTGGAAGATCTTGTACTTGGCGCCGCCGCCGGCCCGGGCCTTGGCCGCGACTCCGTTGTAGACCTTCTCGAAGATGCGCGGAACGGCCGCCATGTACGTCGGCTGGACGACCGGCAGGTTCTCGATGATCTTGTCGATCCGGCCGTCGACGGCCGTGACGTGCCCGACCTCGATCTGCCCGGAGGTCAGCACCTTGCCGAAGACGTGGGCCAGCGGCAGCCACAGGTACTGGACGTCGTCCTTGGTGATCAGGCCGGTGGCCACGGTGGCCTTGGCCATGTACGACCAGTTGTCGTGCGGGAGGCGGACGCCCTTGGGACGGCCCGTGGTGCCGGAGGTGTAGATGAGGGTGGCGAGCTGGTCGGCGGTGATGGCCGCGATCCGCTCCTTGACCGCCTCGGGGTGCTTGGCGAGGTACTCCTTGCCGCGCGCCTCCAGGTCGGCGAGCGAGAGCACCCAGCCCTCCGGGTCGCCCTCGGCGGCGACCGCGTCGGCGGCCTCCACCACGACCACGTGGGCGAGGTTCGGCAGCTCGGCCCGGCGCTCGCGGGCCTTCGCCAGCTGGGCGCCGTCCTCGGCGATGAGCACCCGGCTCTCGGAGTCCGCGAGGATGAACGCCGACTCCTCGGCGTTGGTGCTCGGGTAGATCGTGGTGACGGCGCCGCCCGCGCACATCACGCCGAGGTCGGCGAGGATCCACTCGACCCGGGTGTTGGAGGCGAGTGCGACCCGCTCCTCGGGGCGCAGGCCGAGGTCGATCAGTCCGGCCGCGGCGGCGAAGACGCGCTCGGCGGCCTGTCCCCAGCTGAGCGACTTCCAGTCGTCGGGGCCCTGGCCGCCGGCGGCGGGTACCGGGAAGCGGTAGGCCTCGCCGTTGGGCGTGGCGGCGACACGCTCCAGGAAGAGGGTCGCCACAGTGGGCGGGCGGTTCTCGATCAAGGTCTGTGTGTCGCTCACGGACGTCCTCCGGACCACGCGGCAGGGCCTGTCAATGCAGGGGGCTGACTGGCTGGGGTGGCTGAGTCAGGGTGGCTGAGTCAGGGCTTGTAACTGGCGAGTAACCAACGAGCAGTGATCAGACTAGGGGCCCTCCGCCTGGTGCGTAAGGGCCCACGTGCGGCCGATTCATAACGAAACAAGCCCCCGCGCCGGAGCGCGGGGGCTTGTTCGTACGCAGCGGGCCGGGTGGGCCTACTTCTTCTTGCCGCCGGAGTCGTCGCTGGACAGGACGGCGATGAAGGCCTCCTGCGGGACCTCCACGGAGCCGACCATCTTCATCCGCTTCTTGCCTTCCTTCTGCTTCTCCAGCAGCTTCCGCTTACGGGAGATGTCACCGCCGTAGCACTTGGCGAGGACGTCCTTGCGGATGGCGCGGATGGTCTCGCGGGCGATGACGCGCGAGCCGATCGCGGCCTGGATCGGCACCTCGAAGGCCTGCCGCGGGATGAGCTCGCGGAGCTTGGCGACCAGGCGCACGCCGTAGGCGTAGGCGGCGTCCTTGTGCGTGACGGCGGAGAAGGCGTCGACCTTGTCGCCGTGCAGCAGGATGTCGACCTTGACCAGGCTCGCGGACTGCTCGCCGGTGGGCTCGTAGTCGAGCGAGGCGTAGCCGCGCGTCTTGGACTTCAGCTGGTCGAAGAAGTCGAAGACGATCTCCGCGAGGGGCAGGGTGTAGCGGATCTCGACCCGGTCCTCGGAGAGGTAGTCCATGCCCAGCAGGGTGCCGCGGCGCTGCTGGCAGAGCTCCATGATCGCGCCGATGAACTCGGTCGGGGCGAGCACGGTGGCCCGTACGACCGGCTCGAACACGTCCGAGATCTTGCCCTCGGGGAACTCGCTCGGGTTGGTGACCGTGACTTCCTTGCCGTCCTCCAGGACGACGCGGTAGACCACGTTCGGCGCGGTGGCGATCAGGTCGAGCCCGAACTCGCGCTCCAGGCGCTCGCGGACCACGTCCAGGTGGAGCAGGCCGAGGAAGCCGACGCGGAAGCCGAAGCCGAGCGCCGCGGAGGTCTCCGGCTCGTAGACGAGCGCGGCGTCGTTGAGCTGGAGCTTGTCCAGGGCCTCGCGCAGGTCGGGGTAGTCCGAGCCGTCGAGCGGGTACAGGCCCGAGAAGACCATCGGCCTCGGGTCCTTGTAGCCGCCGAGGGCCTCGGTCGCGCCGTTGTGCAGGCTGGTGATGGTGTCACCGACCTTGGACTGCCGGACGTCCTTCACGCCGGTGATGATGTAGCCCACCTCGCCGACGCCGATGCCGTCGGAGGGGGTCATCTCCGGGGAGGAGACACCGATCTCCAGCAGCTCGTGGGTGGCGCCGGTGGACATCATCCGGATGCGCTCGCGCTTGTTGAGCTGGCCGTCGACCACACGGACGTACGTCACGACGCCGCGGTACGAGTCGTAGACCGAGTCGAAGATCATCGCGCGGGCGGGGGCGTCCTTGACGCCGACCGGGGCCGGAACGGTGGCGACGACCTTGTCGAGCAGCGCGTCCACGCCGAGACCGGTCTTCGCCGAGACGCGCAGGACGTCCTCGGGCTGGCAGCCGACCAGGTTCGCCAGCTCCTCGGCGAACTTCTCCGGCTGGGCGGCCGGCAGGTCGATCTTGTTCAGGACCGGGACGATCGCGAGGTCGTTCTCCATCGCCAGGTACAGGTTGGCGAGGGTCTGCGCCTCGATGCCCTGGGCGGCGTCCACCAGGAGGACGGTGCCCTCGCACGCGGCGAGGGAGCGCGAGACCTCGTAGGTGAAGTCGACGTGCCCAGGGGTGTCGATCATGTTGAGGATGTGGGTCTTGCCCTGGCCCTCGCCCGCGGTCGGCGACCATGGCAGTCGGACGGCCTGGGACTTGATCGTGATGCCGCGCTCACGCTCGATGTCCATGCGGTCGAGGTACTGGGCACGCATCTGCCGCTGGTCGACCACACCGGTGAGCTGGAGCATCCGGTCGGCAAGGGTCGACTTGCCGTGGTCGATGTGCGCGATGATGCAGAAATTGCGGATCAGCGCCGGGTCGGTACGGCTCGGCTCGGGCACGTGGCTGGGGATCGCGGGCACGCAGTGTCCTGATTCTCGGTCGCAGTCGGAGCTCGGAACGGAGTCTGAGCACTCCCATCGTCCCATGGACGGGGCAGTGAGGTCGGTTTGGGCCGGTCGGAGCGCGCCTGGTAGCCTGAGCAGCTGTGCCTCGTATGCCCTCTAGCTTCCGGGGCACAATCCGAAGATCAACCTCTGAACCTGAAAAGGCTCTTTCGTGGCGAACATCAAGTCCCAGATCAAGCGGAACAAGACGAACGAGAAGGCGCGCCTGCGCAACAAGGCCGTCAAGTCTTCGCTCAAGACCGCGATCCGCAAGGCCCGTGAGGCTGTCCTCGCCGGTGACGTCGAGAAGGCCACCGTGGCTTCCCGCGCCGCCGCGCGTGCGCTCGACAAGGCTGTCTCGAAGGGTGTCATCCACAAGAACGCCGCCGCCAACAAGAAGTCGGCGCTGGCCACCAAGGTTGCCACCCTCCAGGGCTGAGCTCCCTGATGTGATCGCCGGAAGGGACCCAGTGGGCCCTCTCTCCCGCTCCTGACCGGCACCCCGCTCCGCACACGAAGCGTTCGCCACGCGGGTGCGGCGCAACCAGAAGTAACCGAAGGCCCCGGCCCCCACCCTTCCCCAGGGCGGCGACCGGGGCCTTCGCGCATTCCCACCAGGCGCCACCAGGAGCGCCCGCGGCGCACAGCCGCCCCGCCCGCGGGACCCCGCCGGGTACCCCGGCCGCGGGACCCCGCCGCAGGCCCGGGCCACGGGACCTGCCGACGAGGCCCCGCCGAGAGCCCGGGCCGCCGAGGGGACCCGCTGGCGGGGCCCTGCCCAGAGCCCCGCCAGCGGCCCCTCGCCGGCCCGCGACGCCGGCACCGCGGGCCCGGCAGGGTCCGTGGGAGCCGGCCGTGACCACGAGTCGGCCGGGCCCGCGGCATCTGGTTCCGTGCAAAGCGAGGCGGCAGGCCGCGCCGGGCACACTCGGGCGCCCCGGCAGCGCAGCCGACGCGGCGCCCGGCGCCACAGGCACGGCAGAATCCGCAAGAGCCGGCCTCGCTCCGTGACCGCGAACCGGGCCACGAGGCCCTTCGCCCGGGCGCACGGCCTCTGGAGCCGTGCAAGACGAGACGGCGGGCAGCCCCGCGCACCGGGCGCACTCGGGCGTCCCAACAACGCAGCCAGCGCAGCGGCCGGCGCCGCAGGCACGTCAGGAGCCGGCCTCGTGCCGTGACCGCGAACCGGGCCACGAGCCCCGTCGGGCGGGCCCGCCGCGTCTGGTGCCGTGCACGGCGAGGCGGAGGGCCGCTCCGCGCACTGAGCTCACTCGGGCATCCCGACAACGCGGCGCCCGGCGCCGCAGGCGTCGCAAAAGCCGGCCTCGTACCGTGACCGCGGCATCCGGAGCCATGCAGGGCAAGGCGGCAGGCCGCACCGGGCACAGTCGGGCGCCCCGGCAGCGCGGCCGACGCGGCGCCCGCCACCGCAGGCCTCGTGCCGTGACCGCGAACCGGGCCACGAGCACCGTCGGCCGGGCCCGCCGCGTCTGGTGCCGTGCACGGCGAGGCGGAGGGCCGCTCCGCGCAGCGGGCGCGCTCGGGCATCCCGAGAAACGCGGCCGGCGCGGTGCCCGGCGCCGCAGGGGACGGCTAGTGCCGCGTCAGGCAACGGCCGGGAGCGGCGGCCGGCGCGGTGCAGCGCACGGCGGAGGGCCGCGGCTCCTACCGGACGTGCTTGCGCGGTCCCACAACGCGGCGAGGCGCCGTGCCGGGCCTGGCAGCCCGGTGGACCTCGCCGGTAACGGCGCTAGGGAGTGTCGTCAAAGTGGCGTCGGCCGCCCGAAGGGCGGGGCCGGCCCCGCCGGCCAGACGGGACTTTGACGACACGACCTAGCGGCGCTGCTGGGGGCGGGCCGCGCGGGCTACCGCCACTACGGCCTTCTCCAGGGCGTACTCGGGGTCGTCGCCGCCGCCCTTGACGCCCGCGTCGGCCGCGGCGACGGCGCGCAGCGCGTCCGCGACGCCGTCCGCCGACCAGCCGCGCATCTGCTGGCGGACCCGGTCGATCTTCCACGGCGGCATGCCCAGGTCCCGGGCGAGGTCGCCGGGGCGGGCCCCGCGGGGGGCGGAGGCCAGCTTGCCGATCGCCCGCACCGCCTGGGCCAGGGCGCTGGTGATCAGGACCGGCGCCACCCCGGTGGACAGCGACCAGCGCAGGGCCTCCAGGGCCTCGGCCGCGCGGCCCTCCACCGCCCGGTCGGCGACCGTGAAGCTGGAGGCCTCGGCCCGGCCGGTGTAGTAGCGGCCCACCACGGCCTCGTCGATGGTGCCCTCGACGTCCGCGCACAGCTGCGCGGCCGCGCTCGCCAGCTCGCGCAGGTCGCTGCCGATCGCGTCCACCAGCGTCTGGCAGGCCTCCGGCGTCGCCGACCGGCCCAGCGTGCGGAACTCGCCCCGGACGAACGCCAGCCGGTCCGCCGGCTTCGTCATCTTCGGGCAGGCGACCTCGCGGGCACCCGCCTTCCGCGCCGCGTCCAGCAGGCCCTTGCCCTTCACGCCGCCGGCGTGGAGGAGGACGAGGCTGATCTCCTCGAACGGCGCCGCGATGTACGCCTTGACCTCCTTGACCGTGTCCGCGGACAGGTCCTGCGCATTGCGCACGACCAGGACCTTGCGCTCGGAGAAGAGCGAGGGACTCGTCAGCTCGGCCAACGTGCCGGGCTGGAGCTGCTCGGAGGCGAGGTCGCGCAGGTCCGTATCGGGATCGGCGGCGCGGGCTGCCGCCACCACCTCCCGTACGGCACGGTCGAGCAGCAGGTCCTCCTGCCCCACCGCGAGGGTGAGCGGAGCGAGCGGATCGTCGGTGGAATTCTTCCTGGTGGCCATCGGCTCCAGCATCCCACGCCGTACTGACAGTCCCCCGCGCCCCGGCCCCCTCCGAGCGATACCCGAGAATGGTCGGGTGAACGTGCGACATGTACTGGTGCTGCCCGACCGCGACGCCGCCGAGGAGGTGGCACAGGAGGCCGTGGACCGCTTCGGCCTCCCCGAGGAGCCGCAGTTGGTCCGCGACGCCCTGGCCGGCGAGGACGACGCCGAGGACGCCCAGTGGCTGGTCGTCGTCGAGGATCCCAAGGACCGGCTCGACGCGGCCGCGCTGGACGACCTCGCCGCCGAGTACGACGGCTGGCTCGAAGCGCCGTAGGCCCGACCCGGCGCGCCTCAGGCCTTGTGGACGATCTGGACGTCCAGCGACACTTCCACGCTCGAACCGATGGCCGCGACGCCGTGCGCCAGCATCGACTGCCAGTTCAGGGCGAAGTCCTCGCGGTGCAGCTCGGCCGTCGCCCGACAGGCCGCCCGCGGTTCGCCCTCCAGGCCCGTGCCGAGGCCCAGGTACTGGGTGTCCAGGGTGACCGAGCGGCTGACTCCGCGCAGGGTGAGGGCTCCCGCGACGGCCCACAGGCTGCCGCTGCGGTGGATGAAGCGCTCGCTGTAGAACTCCACCGTCGGGTAGCGGGCCGCGTCCAGGAAGTCCCCGGAGCGCAGGTGGTCGTCCCGCATCGACAGACCGGTGTCGATGCTCGCCGCGTCGATGATCACGTGCATGGAGGAGTCCTCCATGCGCTCGGCTATCCGCACCGCGCCCGCGAAGGTGTTGAACCGGCCGTTGATCCGCGCGAAGCCGATGTGCCGGGCCGCGAACCCGATCGACGAATGCGCCGGGTCGAGCTCCCAGTGGCCGGGCTGCGGGAGCAGCGGCGGCTCGACCGCGTCGAGGATGATCTCCGCGGTTCCGGCCTGCGCCGGGTCCCCTACGAGCGTCGCCCCGAGGAACGGCGCGTACCCCTCGGCGGTGACGGTCAGCCGGTACTCCCCCTCCGGCACGGCCGCCGTGAATCCGCCGAACGGGTCGGTCTCCCCGCTGACGATCCGTCGGCCGATCGGGTCGGTCACCTCGAACTTGGCCTGCCGCACCGGCTGGTGGACCGTGTCGAGAACCCGGCAGCTGAGCAGGCGTGCCGCATGAGGAAGCGTCAGCGTCGCGGATGTGTGTGGACTGGAGCTCCCCGCCGTCTCCATCCCCCGTCTGCGACCGAACATGGTTGATGCACCCCCGTGCTGTGTGGACTTGGACCGCTCTGGCGAAAACGCATTCGATCATGCTGTCGGGTTGTGGGCAAACAGAGCCGTCACGTCCGGAATGCCCGCGCCGCGTCCGCCGCCGGACGGCCGGGAACGCCCGCATCCCCGAGCCGCTTCCCGCGACGGCGATCGAGCCGTCGGTGTCGGTGCGCAACACGGTCGCCCCAAGGGCCCGCAGCCGTGAGAGCGTACCCGGTGCCGGGTGCCCGTAGCGGTTTCCCGATCCGACGGGGACGATCGCGAGGCGCGGCCGGATCCGCTCCAGCAGACCGGGGTCCTGGTGCGCCGAACCGTGGTGGGCGACCTTGAGGAGGTCCACCGGGCCCAGTTCCGGATGGTCCCTCAGCAGGGCCTGCTGGGCCGGTGGTTCGAGGTCGCCCAGCAGGAGCAGGGTCAGGCCCGCGGAGCGCACCAGCAGGGCCACGCTCGCGTTGTTGGCCCCCTCGGGCGGCGGGCCCGCGGGTGGCGGCCACAGCACCTGCCACTCCAGCGGCCCGGCCCGGCGCCGCTCCCCCGCCACCGCGGGTACGACGGCCACCCCGGCGGCCGCGGCGGTCCGCCGGACGAACTCGGCCTGCCCCGGCGGCTCTTCCAGCCCGGTGGTCTGCATCACACCCACCGACCGGCCCCGCAGTACGCCCGACAGGCCGCCCACGTGATCGGCATGAAAATGTGTCAGCAGTAACAGTGGGATTCGAGTCACACCCAGGGTGCGCAGACACGCGTCGACCGGTCCTGGCTCCGGGCCGGCGTCCACGACCACGGCCGCGCCCGGCCCGGCCGCGAGTACGGCGGCGTCCCCCTGGCCCACCGCGCACTGCACGTAGCTCCAGTCGGGCGGCGGCCAGCCCCTGACCGTACGTGTGAGCAGTGGCGGCCTCAGTACCGCGAGGAGCAGCAGCGCGGCGAGGGCGGAGCACAGCCACCGCTTGCGGCCGCAGTGGCGGCCGAGGCCCACCGCGGCCAGGGTGGCGGCGCCCAGCAGCAACCCGCCGCCCACCCCGCCGGGCCACGCCAGCTCGGCCCCCGGCAGCCGCGCCCCGGCCCGGGCCACGGCGGCGATCCACCCGGCGGGCACCCCCGCGCACCAGGCCAGCAGCTCCGCCGCCGGCATCCACAGCGGGGCCGCCGCCAGCGCGGCGAAGCCGAGCACCGTCGCCGGACCCGCCGCAAGCTCCGCCAGTAGGTTGCACGGCACCGCCACCAGGCTCACCCGGGCCGACAACACCGCGACCACCGGCGCACACACCGCCTGGGCGGCCGCGGCGGCCCCCAGCGCCTCGGCGAGCCGGGGCCGCATCCCGCGCCGCCGCAGGGCCTCGCTCCACACCGGGCCGATGGTGAGCAGGGCTCCGGTGGCCAGGACGGAGAGCAGGAACCCGTAGCTGCGGGCCAGCCAGGGGTCGTAGAGCACCAGCAGCAGAACGGCGGCCGCCAGCGCCGGTACCAGGGATCTGCGCCGCCCGGTGGCGATGGCGAGCAGGGTGACCGCCCCGCAGGCCGCTGCCCGCAGCACGCTCGGCTCGGGCCGGCACACCACCACGAAGGCCAGTGTCAGGGCCGCCCCGCACACGGCCGTCGTCCGCAGCGAGAGCCCGAGGCGGGGTGCCAGCCCGCGCCGCTCGGCGAGCTGTGCGCTGGCCGGGGGCCCGATGAGCAGGAACAGCACCACGGTCAGGTTGGATCCGGAGACGGCCAGCAGGTGCAGCAGATCGGTGGCCCGGAAGGCATCGTGCAGATCGGGCTGCACCCGGGAGGTGTCCCCGACGACCAGCCCGGGCAGCAGGGCCCTGGCATCCGGCGCCAGCCCGTCGGTGGCCTCGCGCAGCCCGGCCCGCAGCCGCCCGGCCAGGCGCTGCGCGGCGTCGGGGCCGCCGGTCACCCGCGGCGGGGTGTCGCCGGCCGGGCGGAGCAGCGCCACGGCCCGCTCACCGCCCCGCGCCGGGGCGAGCCGGCCGACCACCGACACCCGGGTCGAGGGCAGCAGCCGGGCCCACCCCGGGTGCCCCGCGAGCACCCGCACCGGAGTCTCGACCCGGCTCCGCGCACCATCGGGGGCGGTCACCCGGGTCACCACCGCGTCGAGCACCACGGCAGGCGGCCCGCTCCCGCCCGGCACGACCCGCGGGTCGGAGCCGACGGTGAGCTCCACGAGCACCCGGGCGTGCCCCCGGGCCAGCTCCGGCACCGGCCCGGCCCGAGCCTCGGCCCGCTGGAGTCCCGCCACCCCGGCCCCGGCGGCCGCACACAGCAGGGCGGTGGCCACCGCCGTGCCGACGCCGAGCAGCGGCTCCGGACGCCTGCGCCCGGCCAGCACCAGCAGCCCGGCGCTGACCACGCCCAGCCCCGCCCCGACCGCGGTGGGGCCGCCGGGCGCATCGAGGGCGAGGGCGGCCGCCGCCCAGGCGGCCAGGGCCGGCGCCACCAGGCGCAGGTCCGCGGGGCGCGGCGTACCCTCGGCCCGGCTCACGGCCGCACCAGCTTGCGCAGATCGGCGAACCGTCGCTCACCGATGCCGTTGACCTGCCGGAGCTCGTCCACGGAGCGGAACCCGCCACGGGCGGTGCGGAAGTCCACGATGTGCTGCGCGAGCACCGGGCCGACCCCGGGCAGGCGGTCCAACTGCTCGGCCGTGGCCGTGCCCAGGCTCAGCGGCCCGGCACCCTGCCCGCCCGCGCCACCCACCACACCACCCGCCGAACCCCCCGCCGGCGGTGCCGGAGCGCCGACCAGCACCTGCTCTCCGTCCACCAGCACCCGGGCCAGGTTGAGCCCGGTCGTGTCCGTACCGGGGCGCACTCCCCCGGCCGCGCTCAGCGCGTCCTCCACCCGCGAACCGGCGGGCAGCCGCCGCACCCCCGGCTCACGCACCTTGCCGCCGACGTCCACCACGATCCGTACGCCACCGGCGGCCGACGCGGCTACTGGTGCCGCCGCCGGCACCGAGGCCGCGACCGGCGCCGGGACGACCACCGCCGGCGCGGGCACCGACTGGGGACGGGCCGACCAGTACTGTTGCGCGGCGCAGCCCACCGCCACGACCAGCACCGCGGAGACGGCGGCCACCGTGCGCGGCTCCACCCCGCAGCGCGCCTGCAACCACACCGGCAGCCGCTCCCGCACCGCCAGCCGCCGCGCGGCTCCACCGGTCAAGGTCTGCCCGTCGGCCGCCGCCTCCTCCCCCGAACCCGAAGGCAGCACCGGAGCAGGAGGGGGCAGGAGCCCGGAAGACCACGGCGGCGCGGAAGAAGGTGGTGGAACCGAAGACGGTGGCGGTGGCGGTGGCGGAACCGAAGACGACGGAGGAGCCGAAGAAGACGGCAACGGCGGACCGCTGCCGCCGAGCAGCGCTTCCGCCCGTCGGCGCACCGCCGCCTGCTCGGAAGGATGCCGCCGGTGACCGCGCTCGCCACGGCGGCGGCGCAGACGGCTGTCGGAGAGTCGGGGACGGCCGGGGCCACTGGTGGCGCCGGAGGGCTGTGAAGCGCGCGTTCGAAGAGTCATGCCACGACGGTAGGACCGAACCGGAAACCCCGTTCGGAACCCTCAATTCCGGTGGACATCCGCCCCGTTGTGGATAACCCCGCCACTCGTTCCGGTGATCAGCGGGGCGAGACGACCGCCGCCAGCAGCCCCGGCCCGGTGTGCGCACCGATCACCGCGCCGACCTCGCTGACATGCATCTCGACCAGTCCGGGGATCCGCTCCCGGAGCCGCTGCGCGAGCTTCTCGGCCCGCTCCGGAGCCGCCAGGTGGTGCACGGCCACATCGACGGCGCCGGACCCGGCACGCTCGACGGCCAGCTCCTCCAGACGCGCGATGGCCTTGGAGGCGGTCCGCACCTTCTCCAGCATCTCGATCCGTCCTCCCTCCAGGGTCAGCAGCGGCTTGACCGCCAGCGCCGAGCCGAGGAGGGCCTGCGCGGCCCCGATGCGACCGCCGCGGCGCAGGTACTCAAGCGTGTCGACGTAGAAGTACGCGGACATGCCCGCCGCCCGCTTCTCCGCGGCGGCCACCGCCTCGTCCATGGAACCGTCGGCCTCGGACACCTCGGCCGCGGCCAGGGCGCAGAAGCCGAGGGCCATCGCGACCATGCCGGTGTCGACGACGCGGACGGGAATCGGGGCGGTCTTCGCGGCAAGCACGGCGGCGTCGTAGGTACCGGAGAACTCGGAGGACAGGTGCAGGCTGACGACACCGGTCGCGCCCGCGTCGGCGGCCGCCTGGTAGGCCCGGACGAACTCCTCCGGGCTCGGGCGGGAGGTGGTGACCGAACGGCGCTTCTGCAGGGCCAGGGCGAGGCTGCGGGCCGAGATCTCGGTGCCCTCTTCGAGGGCCTCGTCACCGAGCACCACGGTCAGCGGGACGGAGGTGATTCCGTGCCGCGTCATGGCCGGTTGGGGCAGGTAGGCCGTGGAATCGGTGACGATCGCGACATGGCGGGACATGAGCCGGAGGGTACCGCCAGTGGGGGTGGTCCGGCAGCTCGGGACCCTTGTCAGCCCCCGGCCGGACCCTCACCGGGCCCGTCGGAACCTCATCGGCCCCGCCCACGGGCCCTCAGGTCGTCGTCTCCGGACGGGCCGTCTTCTGCCACGGGTACGGCGAGGCCGCGGGCGCCTGGTGCAGCGCCGCCGGCTCCGCGGGCTGCTGCTGCGGTGTTCCGCGGCCGGGCCCGGCGGGAGGCGTCGCGCCCCAGTCGCCGCCCGAGGCGGCCGCCGAGAGGTCGTCGACCGATGCGCGGGACCAGTCCCGCAGCGCGCCCGACTCGACCTCGATCTGATCCGACAGCGCCGACAGGTCGTCCTGCGCGAAGCGCCGGGCCCGGTCGCGCGCGGCCCAGCGCAGCGAGTCCGCAGCCTGCGTGATCTTCTCGGTGCGCTCCCGCAGGTCCGCCAGGCTCTCGGCGATCCGCTTGCGGTCCGGCTCCTGCTCCAGCCGCTTGAGCTCGTCGTCCAGCTCGCGTCCGTGCACGCTCAACCGCTCGAAAAGCCCGATCGACTCCTTGAGCGAGGCGTCCGTCCGGACCCCGTCCTGCAGCGCCTGCTGCGTGGCCCGCATCGAGGTCCGCAGGTCCAGCCGCAGCTGCGCCAGCGCCGCCGTGACCCCGACCTGGCCGAAGCTCTTGGCCTTGAGGGTGGTGTCCTCCACGGTGCGGCGGGCCTGGGTGATCGTCCGGTCCACACCGCGCTTCGCCGCTCCCACCACCTTGACGGTCGCATACACGCCCAGGCCCAGGAAGGTGAAAAGCACCATCAGCGCGAAGATGATCAACGCGGCCTCCATGAGTGTCCCTTCCCCAGTCCCCAGCGAGCCATTGTCCGTCCCCTCCACCGTAAACGCCACGGGCAGGCCAAGGGTTCCAAACGAACCCCCAACCTGCCCGTACGGGATGTCCCCTACACGTCAACGGCTACACATCGACGACGTCAGACGACGATGTTCACCAGCTTCGGCGCGCGCACGATCACCTTGCGGATCTCCGCACCACCCAGCGCCGCCACGACCGCCTCGTCGCCCAGCGCCAGCTTCTCCAGGTCCCCCTCGGAGATCGTCGGCGCCACCTCCAGCCGCGCCTTGACCTTGCCCTTGATCTGCACCACGCAGGTCACGGTCTCGTCCACGACGTACGCCGGGTCCGCGACCGGGAAGTCCTGGTGGACGACCGACTCGCGGTGCCCCAGCCGGCTCCACAGCTCCTCCGCGATGTGCGGGGCCAGCGGCGCGATCAGCAGCACCAGCCGCTCCGCGACGGACCGCTCCAGCGGCCGGCCCGCCTTCGTCAGGGCGTTGTTCAGCTCGGTGATCTTCGCGATGGCGGTGTTGAACCGCAGCCCCGCCAGGTCCGCACCGGCCCCGTCGATCGCCTTGTGCAGCGCGCGCAGGGTCGCCTCGTCCGGCTCGCCGTCCACGACGGTGACGGCGCCCGTCTCCTCGTCCACGATGTTGCGCCACAGGCGCTGCAGCAGCCGGTACTGGCCCACCACGGCCCGGGTGTCCCACGGACGCGAGACGTCCAGCGGGCCCATCGCCATCTCGTACAGGCGCAGCGTGTCCGCGCCGTACTCCTCGCAGATCTCGTCCGGCGTGACGGCGTTCTTCAGGGACTTGCCCATCTTGCCGTGCTCACGCTTGACCGGCTGGTCCTGGTAGAAGTACCCGCCGTCGCGCTCCTCGACCTCGGCCGCGGGCACGTAGACACCGCGCGCGTCGGTGTAGGCGTACGCCTGGATCATGCCCTGGTTGAACAGCTTGTGGAACGGCTCCGCCGAGGAGACGTGGCCCAGGTCGAACAGCACCTTCGACCAGAAGCGGGCGTACAGCAGGTGCAGCACCGCGTGCTCGGCGCCGCCCACGTACAGGTCGACGCCGCCGTGCGGAGCGCCCTCGCGCGGGCCCATCCAGTACTGCTCGATCTCCGGGTCCACCAGGGCCGAGGAGTTGTTCGGGTCCAGGTAGCGCAGCTCGTACCAGCAGGAGCCGGCCCAGTTGGGCATGGTGTTGGTCTCGCGGCGGAAGGAGCGCACACCCCGGCCGTCGCCCAGGTCCAGCTCCACGTTCACCCACTCGCCGTTGCGCGACAGCGGGGTCTCGGGCTGCGACGCGGCGTCGTCCGGCTCGAAGGTGCGCGGCGAGTAGTCCTCGACCTCCGGCAGCTCCAGCGGCAGCATCGACTCGGGCAGCGAGTGCGCGACGCCGTCCTCGTCGTAGACGATCGGGAAGGGCTCGCCCCAGTACCGCTGGCGGCTGAACAGCCAGTCGCGCAGGCGGAAGTTGACGGTGCCCTCGCCGATGCCGCGCTCGGACAGCCAGTCGGTGATCGCGGCCTTGGCCTCGACGACGCCCAGGCCGTCCAGGGAGATGCCCTCGCCGGCCGAGTTGACCAGCGCGGCGTCGTGGGAGACGAACGCTTCGTCCCACTCGGCGGGGTCGGTCCCGCGGCCGTCGGTCGGCTGCACGACGCAGCGCATCGGCAGCTCGAAGGCGCGCGCGAACTCGAAGTCGCGGCTGTCGTGCGCCGGGACGGCCATGATCGCGCCGGTGCCGTAGCCCATCAGCACGTAGTCGGCGATGAAGACGGGGACCTTGTCGCCGCTGACCGGGTTGATCGCGTACTCGCCGGTGAAGACACCGGTCTTGTCCTTGGCCTCGGCCTGCCGCTCGACGTCGGACTTCGAGGCGGCCTGCTTGCGGTAGGCCGCGACGGCCTCCGCCGGGGTGGCGTGCCCGCCGGTCCACACGTCGTGGGTGCCCTCGGGCCAGGCGGCCGGGATGAACTTCTCGACCAGCGGGTGCTCGGGCGCCAGCACCATGTAGGTGGCGCCGAACAGGGTGTCGGGGCGGGTGGTGAAGACGGTGATCGCCTCGTCGCCCAGCGCGAAGTCGACGCGCGCGCCCTCGCTGCGGCCGATCCAGTTGCGCTGCTGCAGCTTGATGGCCTCGGGCCAGTCCAGCGCGTCCAGGTCGTCGATCAGCCGGTCGGCGTATGCGGTGATCCGCATGTTCCACTGGCTCAGCCGGGACTTGAAGACGGGGAAGTTGCCGCGCTCGGAGCGACCGTCGGCGGTGACCTCCTCGTTGGCCAGGACGGTGCCCAGGCCCGGGCACCAGTTCACGGGCGCGTCGGAGGCGTACGCCAGCCGGTACTCGTTCAGTACGTCGGCCCGCTCGCCCGCGGTCAGACCCGCCCAGGCAGCGCCCCCGGGCACCTCACGGGAGCCGTCCTCGAAGGCGGCGATCAGCTCGGCGATCGGCCGGGCCTTCTTGGCGTCCGCGTCGTACCAGGAGTTGTAGATCTGCAGGAAGATCCACTGGGTCCACTTGTAGTAGTCCGGGTCGATCGTCGCGAAGGACCGGCGCTTGTCGTGGCCCAGGCCCAGCCGGCGCAGCTGGACCTTCATGTTCTCGATGTTCGCCTCGGTCGACACGCGCGGGTGCGTGCCGGTCTGCACGGCGTACTGCTCGGCCGGCAGGCCGAAGGCGTCGAAGCCCAGGGTGTGCAGGACGTTGTGGCCGGTCATCCGCTGGTGGCGGGCGAAGACGTCGGTGGCGATGTACCCGAGCGGGTGGCCGACGTGCAGGCCCGCACCGGAGGGGTACGGGAACATGTCCATGATGAACTTCTTGGGCCGTGCGACCACCGCGGGGTCGCCGGCCAGGTCACCGGACGGGTTCGGGGCCTCGTACGTGCCCTGCTCGTCCCATACGTCCTGCCAGCGTGCCTCGATGTCGGCGGCCATGGCAGCCGTGTAACGGTGCGCCTCGGCCGCCTCGGGGGCCGGGGTGTTCGTCTCGCTCATGATTTCTGAAGCTCCATCGATCGTCTCTGCCGTCTCTGCCTGCCCAAACGAAAAAACCCCTCGCACAGGAGGGGGCGCCGCGCCGATGCCGACCGTCTCGTGGGTCGGTGCTGATCAGCGCGGCTCGGTAAGCAGAAGGCGTACGGCACGCATGGCGTCAGGGTACCGCAGCACCCGTGACGCCCGCTCGGACGACCGCACAACGAGAAGCGGGGGGGGCGGGGCGGGGGGGGGGGGGTTTTCGTTTTTGGGTGAAGGGAGCTGCGAGCCTTGCCGCCCTTCTCTTCCTCCGAGATCTCGTCCACTGCAATGTAAACATCTTTTT
>NZ_JBVJUY010000005.1:85867-133306 GCF_055604165.1 Streptomyces sp. NPDC037242 | reverse complement strand
TTTTTCCTCCTCCGCCCTCCCGCGCCCCCGACCAAAAAAAAAAAAAAAAAAAACCCCCCCCCCCCCCCCCCCCCCCCCCGCTTCTTCACTGTGGAGCTAAGGAGAATTGAACTCCTGACCTCCTGCATGCCATGCAGGCGCTCTACCAACTGAGCTATAGCCCCTTGTCTTGCCCGCCACCTCGGCTCTCCGTTTCCGGTTCCCCTTGGCGACGTCCCAAACATTACACGGTCATGGCCCTGGTCCAAAAATCGGTTTCCGTGGACCGCGGACCATGTCCGTTTTGATACAGATCGTCAGGCTCGCGCGAACTGGTAGAACCGCTTGAGCGTGCAGTGCTCGTCGAGCAGGCGCCCGTAGATCGGCTCCCCCTCCAGCTCGCGGTACGTCTCGATCGGGTCGCCTTTTATGATCAGCGCCCGCGCGCATTCCTCGCACCAGTACTGGTAGTCGGAGTTGATCGGGTCCATGTCCCGCACGATCGGCGTGCCGTTGTTGCACCAGTCGCACCGCCGCCGGTGTGCACCCATCCGTCAGCGACTCCCTCCCGCGTCGGGCCGTCGTGTCCCCCTCCGGCCGTCCGATTCTGCCATGCCGGTGCGCGGCTGGTCAGCAAGGGACAAAAGCAAGGATCCCGCCCCCTGTTGGGGACGGGATCCTGATTGTGGAGCTAAGGAGAATTGAACTCCTGACCTCCTGCATGCCATGCAGGCGCTCTACCAACTGAGCTATAGCCCCGCTCTCCGCTGCGCTCCCCCCGTTTCCGGTGTTCTGCGCTGCGAACAAGAAGAACTCTAGCCTGTGACCAGCCGGAAAGTGAAATCCGGGTGGGAGGCGGGCGGAAGCGCTCAGTCGTCGTCGCCGAGAACCGGTTCCGGCAGCGTGCCGGCGTTGTGCTCCATCAGCCGCCAGCCGCGCGCGCCCTCGCCGAGGACGGACCAGCAGCAGTTGGAGAGCCCGCCGAGGCTCTCCCAGTGGTGCGCGTCCAGCCCCAGCAGACGGCCGATCGTCGTGCGGATGGCGCCGCCGTGGCTGACCACGACGAGCGTGCCGGCCTCCGACAGGCGGTTCGCGTGCTCCAGGACCACGGGAGCGGCCC
Organism: Streptomyces sp. NPDC037242; assembly: GCF_055604165.1. Classification (NCBI taxonomy): domain Bacteria; kingdom Bacillati; phylum Actinomycetota; class Actinomycetes; order Kitasatosporales; family Streptomycetaceae; genus Streptomyces; species Streptomyces sp. NPDC037242. The sequence goes on along the minus strand of NZ_JBVJUY010000005.1, from coordinate 132,207 downwards.
GGTCGGCGACCTCGGTCTCCAGCTCACCGCCGCCGCGGCGGACCGGCTCGCCGCGCTTCCACGCTGCGTACTGCTCGCCGTACTTCTCGACGATCTCGTCGTGCGTGAGGCCCTGCCACTCGCCCGCGTACGTCTCGCGCAGCGCCGCGCTGCGCGTCACCGGCAGGCCCGTGACGGCGGCCAGCTCGTCGGCCGTGGCGGAGGCCCGCCGCAGGTCGGAGGCGATGATGGCGTCGGGCTTCAGCGAGGCGAGCAGCCGGGCGGCGCGGCGCGCCTGCGCCACACCGGTCTCGGTCAGCTCGATGTCCGTGGAGCCCTGGAAGCGGCGCTCCAGGTTCCACGAGGTCTGGCCGTGCCGCCAGAGGACGATCTTCCGTCCGGTCTTCCCCCTGGTGGGCGTGCTCAGAACAGATCACCGTCCAGGTCGTCGTCGCCCGCTGCCTCACGCAGCTTGGCGTGCTCCTCGGCCTTGCCCTTGGTGAGCTTGGCGTCCTCGGGCAGGTCGATCTCGGGGCAGTCCTTCCACAGGCGCTCCAGCGCGTAGAAGACCCGCTCCTCGCTGTGCTGCACGTGGACGACGATGTCGATGTAGTCGAGCAGGATCCAGCGGGCGTCGCGGTCGCCCTCGCGGCGCACCGGCTTGGCGCCGAGCTCCTTGAGGAGGCGCTCCTCGATCTCGTCCACGATCGACTTGACCTGGCGGTCGTTGGGCGCCGAGGCGAGCAGGAAGGCGTCGGTGATCGACAGCACGTCGCTGACGTCGTACGCGATGATGTCGTGCGCGAGCCGGTCGGCCGCGGCCTGGGCGGCGGCGGTGATGAGCTCGATGGAGCGGTCCGTGGCGGTCACTGGCCATGCTTTCGGGTTGGCGGGCAGATCCATACAAGGGTCTCATGTACCGCCGTCACCGCCCGCGCGGAACGTCCCGCGCGGGCGTATCCCCACCTCGGAGCCCTGACCGGGCAAGGCTCAGGACGTCTTGTAGTCCTTGCCCAAGATCACCACGATGTCCGCGTTGACCGTGTTCTCGCCCTTCTTCACGACCGTCTCGGGCAGCCCCAGCGTCTTGGCGACCTCGATCGCCCGGTCCCGCTGCGCGTCGTCCTGGTACGTGATCTGCGACGCGGGAGCGGTCTTGTCCGCCTTGCCGCCGTCGACCAGCGAGTAGCCGCCGTTGAGCAGCGCCGCCTTCGCCGCGGTCTGGTTCTTGTCGTCGCCGCTGGCGTCCTTGAGGCCGACCCGCGGGGCGGCGCCGGACTGGGCCGCCGTGAAGGAGCCGCCGAGCACCTCCTTGACGACCGTCTTGTTGGCGTCGTCCGTGAGGCCGCCGTCGGGCTTCACCGCGAGCACGTCGGTGCGGTACGAGCCCACCTTGGCGTGTTCGCCGAGCTTGGCCAGCATGGCGCCGAGGGTCTGCGCGTTCAGTGCCGGGTCCAGGATCTGGCCGATGCTCTCGACCGTCATCGTCGCCGACTTGGCGTCCCCGGGGACCTTGCGCAGCACGGCGTACAGGACCTTGCCGAGCCGGTCCAGCTGCTTGGCCTCCGGTTCGCCCTGGCCGCGGTGGGTGGCGTACGCGACGGCCATCGCGCCGCTGAGGCTCTGCTTCTGGCCCTGGGCCACGGCCGGGGCCTTGGCCGCGTCGTCCGCGGGCACCGCGGCGTCGGTGTCGACCTCGATGCCGCCGACCAGCTCGACGAGGTTCTCCAGGAAGGGGGTGTCCAGGCGCCAGGTGCCGCCGATGTGCGTGCCGAGCACCGTGTCGAGGGATTCGCGCACGCCGAGGCCGCCCTCCTCGACCGCCTTGCCGAGGGCGGCGGCGCTGCCGTCCTCCTTGGGGACGTTGAGGGTGTTGGGCACGAGGACGGTGGCGCCCTGCTTGGTGGTGACGTTGTCCACGAGCAGCGCCGTGGAGGTGCCGCCCTTCTTGGTGTTGTGCACGTGCACGACGATCATGTCGCGCTTCTGCGGCCCGGTGGCGGCCGCGGCGTCCTTCGCCTTTCCTGGGCCCTCCAGGAAGGGCAGCTTGCCCGCGTACCAGAGGTAGCCGAGGCCGCCCACCACGAAGAGGGCGAGCGCGACGATCAGCGCCACCACGCGCTTGCGGCCGCGCCTGCGGGCCTCCTCGCGGCGCTCGGTGCGGCTCTCGGTGAAGGCGAGCCAGTCGATGACGTCCTCGGAGTCCTCGTCCGGCTGGTCGATGAAGGCGAACTGCTCGGTGTGGTACCCGGCGGCCTGCTGCCCGGGGGCGGCGTCGGAGCGGCGGGGCTCCGGGACCTGCGCGGCGGGCCGGCGGTACTCGGGCTCCGGGGACGGTGCGGGCTCGGCGGCGGGGGGCTGGGCCGGGGCCTCGGGGGCGGCCTGCTGCGGGATCCACTGCTGCGCGGCCTGCGTGTCGTAGCCGTACGCGGGGGCCTGGGCGTAGTCCTGCGGCTGCTGCTGCTGCGGGTAGTACTGCTGCGGCTGCTGGTCGTACGGCTGGTAGCCGTACCCGCCGTACGACTGCTGCTGCCCGTAGCCCTGCTGCTCGTACTGCTGGGCGGGGGCGGGGGACGGCTGCGCGGGCACCTGGCCGTACACCGGCCGCCCGTACTCGTCGTAGCCGATGAGCTGCTGCTCGTGGGCGTGCGGATCGTACCGGTCGTACTGATCCTGTCGGTCGTTCACCGCGGGGCCCCTCTCTCCGGAAGCTCAGGCTCCCCGGTACAGCTCACGCTTGTCGATGTAGCGCACCACGCCGTCCGGAACCAAGTACCAGACAGGATCCCCCTTGGCGACCCGGGCGCGGCAGTCCGTGGACGAGATCGCCAGTGCGGGCACCTCGACCAGGGAGACGCCGCCCTCCGGCAGACCGTCGTCGGTGAGGACGTGGCCCGGACGGGTGACGCCGATGAAATGGGCGAGCGAGAAGAGTTCCTCAGCATTTCGCCAGGTCAGGATCTGTGCGAGGGCGTCGGCGCCGGTGATGAAGAACAGGTCGGCGTCGTCGTTGAGTGCGCTGAGGTCCCGCAGGGTGTCGATCGTGTACGTCGGCCCGCCGCGGTCGATGTCGATGCGGCTCACCGAGAACTGCGGGTTCGAGGCGGTCGCGATGACCGTCATCAGGTAGCGGTCCTCGGCGGACGACACGGCCCGCTGCGACTTCTGCCACGGCTCGCCGGTCGGTACGAACATCACCTCGTCGAGGTGGAACAGCGCGGCCACCTCACTGGCGGCCACCAGGTGGCCGTGGTGGATCGGGTCGAACGTCCCGCCCATCACGCCGAGCCGGCGCTTGACCGGGCCGGTAGGCACTTCCTGCTCTTCCATGAGCGCAGAGCCTACTGGCCCGGCGGAGCGGTCCGGACCCGCATTCGAGCGCGTACGCGAGGTGATCTAGCGGTCGCGGTTCAGGCGCGTGGTGACCCACAGCAGCAGCAGCAGGATGACGAACGCGGCGCCGCCGGTCAGGTAGGGGTTGAGGCTGTCGTGGTTGCCGCCGTGCTTCTCGGCCCCCTCCGAGGCGAGGACGACCAGGCTGTTGGCGGTGGTGGCGAGGCTCATCAGGCAGGTACCTATCGAGTCGGGGAGCGGGCGGAGATTTCGCTCACATCGTATGCGGGGGCCTGGGGCACGCTCACGTCGACTCAGGCGTTGGAGAGGATAGACGCACAGGCTGGAAGTCAGATCGAGGGGGAGGCGCTATGACGGACACGGGATTCGAGAAGGCACCGGCACGGGACCGCAGGAGGTTCCCCGGGATCTCCTCGCGGGCGTATGAGCACCCCGCGGACCGCTCGGCGCTGGTGGCGCTGCGCAGGCTGAGCGGGTTCGACACGGTGTTCAAGGCCCTGAGCGGGCTCCTTCCGGAGCGGAGCCTGCGGCTGCTGTTCCTGTCGGACTCCGTGCGGGTGGGCGAGACGCAGTTCCCGCACCTGTACGCGATGCTGCGGGACGCCTGTTACATCCTGGACCTGGAGAAGGTCCCGCAGATGTACGTGCAGCAGGACCCGAAGCCGAACGCGATGTGCATCGGGCTGGACGAGCCGATCATCGTGGTGACGACGGGCCTCGTGGAGCTGCTCGACGAGGAGGAGATGCGGGCGGTCGTGGGCCACGAGGTGGGCCACGCGCTGTCGGGGCACGCCGTGTACCGCACGATCCTGCTGTTCCTGACGAACCTCGCGCTGAAGGTGGCGTGGATCCCGCTGGGCAATGTGGCGATCATGGCGATCGTGACCGCGCTGCGGGAGTGGTTCCGCAAGTCGGAGCTCTCCGCGGACCGGGCCGGTCTGCTGGTGGGGCAGGACGTGAACGCCTCGATGCGCGGGCTGATGAAGATCGCGGGCGGCAACCACCTCCACGAGATGAATGTCGACGCCTTCCTTGCCCAGGCCGAGGAGTACGAGGAGAGCGGCGACCTGCGCGATTCCGTGCTGAAGATCCTCAATGTGCTGCCCCGCACGCACCCCTTCACTACGGTCCGGGCGGCCGAGCTGAAGAAGTGGTCGCAGAGCCGGGACCACCAGCGGATCATGGACGGCCACTACCCGCGGCGGGACGAGGACAAGGACACCTCGGTGACCGACTCCTTCCGGCAGTCGGCCGCGCACTACGCCGACTCGGTGCGCACCAGCAAGGACCCGCTGATGAAGCTGGTCGGCGACATCGCCGGCGGGGCGGGCGACCTGGGCGGCAAGCTCCGGGACAAGTTCACCGGAGCCGGAGCCGGAGCGGGTGGAACGGGCGGCGCGGGAGGCGACGCGCAGGGCAAGGGCCAGGGCGCCGGAGGGTCTACGGAACAGGGCTGACGCTCTGCGCCGGCGCCGGCGTCGCCGCCAGTACGCCGCACAGCCCGGCCGTCATGCGCGGATGGCCGCTGGCGTACGGGTCGCTCGCAGCCGGGCCGACCGTGGTCGGCCCGGCCCCGGCCAGGAGCGGGCGGAAGCCCGCGGCGGGGTCGGCGGAGCAGTCCTGCGGGCCGGCCATCACATAGGCCGAGGCCAGCTCGGCGCGCCGGGCGGTGAGGTCCTCGCGGTCGAAGCGCAGCCGCAGCTCGCGGCGGACGGTGAAGAGCGAGGCGCCGTCGGCCGCGGTCGGGGGCCCGGTGGCCGGGCGGACGGCGTAGACGAAGGTGTGGTCGGTGGTCACCTCCAGCACCTCCGGGCTCACCTCCAGGACGGCGAGGGTGCCGCTCACCCGGACCCGGGAGTCGGCCACGACGGCGGCCCCCGCGTCGAAGCGGACCAGCCAGCCGGTGGCGGCGTGCCGGCCGTCGCCCGAGGGCGAGAGCATGCTGCGGTCGAACTGCGCCAGCTGGTCGGGGTCGAGCAGGACCCGCACCGGCCGGGAGGCGGCGGAGGACAGCACGTCCGGGTCCAGCGAGGACTGCACCAGGTAGTCCTTGGCGACGGTCAGGGCGACGAGCACCTGGCCCTCGGTGAAGTGGTGGGTGCGGCGCACCGCGGGCAGGGTGATCCCGGCCGCCCCGACGCGGTACTGCGCGGCCGGGCTCTGGGCGTACAGGTCGGCCGGGCGGCCGCCCGGGACGGTCACGCTGGGCGCCAGCGGGACGACGGTGCTGCTGAGCGGCTCGGCGCGGCCGCCGACGGGTGGCACGTACGGGTTGCGCAGGCCCATGTAGACGGCGGCCGCGAAGGCCGCGGCGATGAGCAGCACGAGCAGCATGCCCTGCCGGGCTCCGCGGCCGGGGCTGCCGGTGCGGGAGCCCGCGTAGCCGCCGGACCAGATGGAGCGGCTGCGTACGGCGCGGGAGTGCCCGTCGAGGCGTTCCTCGGCGGAGTACTCCTGGATGCGGGCAGCCCTGACGAAGTCGTCGTCGAACACCACCGACCGGTACTCGTCCGCCCGGAACTCGTCGTCGCCCCCGCCGATGCCGTCGGGGGTGCCGTTGGGTGGATCTCCTGGCATGGCCATCGCTTCTCCCCGCTGTCCCCGCTTCAGAGAAGCCCCCGGCTCCGGCGAAAAAGGGAGTGGGGTCGTACCTTCAGGGTTGGCGGCCGACGGGCTGCGTAAACGCCTTGGCGCCGCTGACTTCGCCCATCGGAGTGCTGGCGGGTAGTGGGGCCGGGCCGGCGGGGTCTGCGTCGGCGGCGGCGCTGCGGTAGACGGCGCTGAAGGCGAGGGCCACCATGCCCAGGCCCATCACGAAGGCGAGCACCCAGGCGACGGGGCGCAGCCATGGTGAGCGGCCGCGGTAGGGGCGCAGGGCGCCGCCGTAGGCGCCGTACGGGCCTTCCGCGTAGCCGTAGCCGTGGCCGTTCTCCCAGCCGGATTCGTCGAGCCCGTATCCGTCGGGATGGCCGTAGGCGTAGTCCTCGTCGCCCTGCCAGCCGCCGGCGACGGCGCGGGCGGCTTCGGCCTCCGCGCGGGCCCGGTCGGCCGCCCGTTGGCGCTCTGCGGCGCTCGGTTCATGGATCTCGGCGTTCCGGACGAAGTCCTCGTCGAACACCACGGAGGCGAAGTCCTTGTCCGCGCCTCCGCGGTCGTCTGCATCGTCTTCGGGGGACCCGTCGTCCGGGAACGGCTTGCCCCCCACGTCGTCCGGCACAGAACCAGCGTAGACCTGGGGGGCGGGTTTGGGCAGGGCATGTGCCGAAATCCGGCCACGCGCCGTCCCGGCTGCGATTACCGAACGTGACCGTCGCCGGTGACGATGTACTTGGTCGAGGTGAGCTCGGGGAGGCCCATGGGGCCCCGGGCGTGCAGCTTCTGGGTGGAGATTCCGATCTCGGCGCCGAAGCCGAACTGGCCACCGTCCGTGAACCGGGTGGACGCATTCACGGCGACCGTGGTCGAGTCGACCAGCTGGGTGAAGCGGCGCGCGGCGGCCTGCGAGGTGGTCACGATCGCCTCGGTGTGGCCGGAGGTCCAGCGGCGGATGTGGGTGACGGCGTCGTCGAGGGAGTCCACGACGCCGGCCGCGATGTCGTACGAGAGGTACTCGGCGGCCCAGTCCTCGTCCGTGGCGGGGAGCGCGGTGACCTTGGAGTTCTCGGCGAAGGCGAGCACCCGGTCGTCGCCGTGGACGGTCACCCCGGCGTCGGCGAGCGCGTCGAGGGCGAGCGGCAGGAAGGCGTCGGCGATGTCGCGGTGGACGAGGAGCGTCTCGGCGGAGTTGCAGACGGAGGGCCGCTGGGCCTTGGAGTTGACGAGGATGTCCACTGCCATGGCCAGGTCGGCCTGGGCGTCCACATAGACGTGGCAGTTGCCGGTGCCGGTCTCGATGACCGGGACGATGGACTCCTCGACCACGGTCTTGATGAGGGAGGCGCCGCCGCGCGGGATGAGCACGTCGACGAGGCCGCGGGCGCGCATCAGCTCGCGGACGGAGTCGCGGGACTCGCCCGGGACCAGCTGGATCGCGTCGGCGGGCAGGCCCGCGGACTCGACGGCGTCGCGCAGGATGGCGACCAGGGCGGTGTTCGAGGCGTACGCGGAGGAGCTGCCGCGGAGCAGGACCGCGTTGCCGGACTTCAGGCAGAGGGCGGCGGCGTCGACGGTGACGTTGGGGCGGGCCTCGTAGATGATGCCGACGACGCCGAGGGGGACGCGGATCTGGCGGAGGTCGATGCCGTTGGGGAGCGTGGAGCCCCGGACGACCTCGCCGACGGGGTCGGGCAGGGCCGCGACGTCGCGTACGTCGGAGGCGATGGCCGCGACCCGCTCGGGGGTGAGGGTGAGCCGGTCGATGACGGTCTCGCTGGTGCCGGCCGCCCGCGCCTTGGCCGTGTCGGTGGCGTTGGCCTCGACGATCTCGGCCGTACGGGCCTCCAGCGCGTCCGCGATGGCCAGCAGGGCCGTGTCCTTGGCGGACCGCGGGAGTGGGGCGATGGCGGCGGCCGCCGTGCGGGCCGCTTGCGCGGTGGCGAGGACGGGCGAGGTGGCGGTGGCGTCATCGAGCGTGGTCATGCGGCCAGGGTAGTCCCCGGCCCGGCCCCGGCGGACGGGGGTTTCACCCCCCGAGACCGGGTCCTCGCAGCCGCCGCGTTCAGTACGGGTGGACGCCCACCGGGTGGGCCGGGGGCGGACCGTAGCCCTCCGCAACGCGCTGGTGGTAGGTGGCGCGGTCGATGACCTCCAGGCCGACGATCTCCCAGGGCGGCAGCTGCGCCGAGGAGCGGTGCTCGCCCCACAGCCGCAGGGCGACGGCGGCCGCGTCATGGAGGTCGCGGGCCTCCTCCCAGTAGCGGATCTCCGCATGGTCGTCGGCGTACCGGCTGGTCAGCAGGAAGGGATGGTCGTGCGCCAGCTGCTCCAGCCCGCGCCGGACCTCGGACAGCGGCGCCGGCTTGCCGGAGACGCTCAGGGTCACGTGCCAGAGGCGGGAGGAGTCGTCCTGCCCGTCTGCGCCGCCGTCCCCCGTGCCGACGCTGGTCAGCGCTCGCCTCACCAGCCGCCTCCTGTTCTTGCTACGCGTGTCCGCCCCTCACAGTTGACCAGTCCTTGGCGCACCGCGCGGCGGTTTTACGGAACCTCAGCCCTGGAGCAGGACCAGATCGTCACGGTGGACGACCTCCCGCTCGTACGCGGGTCCGAGTTCCCGCGCGAGCTCTCGGGTGGAGCGGCCGAGGAGCTGCGGCAGCTCCTTGGCGTCGAAGTTGACCAGGCCCCGGGCCACCGCACGGCCGTCGGTGGCCCGCAGTTCCACGGGGTCCCCGGCCACGAAGTCGCCCTCGACGGCGGCGATGCCCGCCGGCAGCAGGGAGCTGCCGCGCTCGGTGACCGCGCGCACCGCGCCCTCGTCCAGCACGAGGTGCCCCTGCGGGGTCGACGCGTGCTGGAGCCACAGCAGCCGGTCCGCGGAGCGCCGGCCCGTGGCGTGGAAGTGCGTACCGGTCAGGCGCCCGGCCAGCGCGTCGGCCGCCTGGCTGGCCGAGGTGAGGACGACCGGGATGCCGGCGGCGGCGGCGATGCGGGCCGCCTCGACCTTGGTGACCATGCCGCCGGTGCCGACGCCCGCCTTGCCGGCGCTGCCGATCGAGACGTGCGCGATGTCCTCGGGACCGCGCACCTCGTCGATGCGGGTGGTGCCGGGCAGGGACGGGTCGCCGTCGTAGAGGCCGTCGACGTCGGAGAGCAGGACGAGGAGGTCGGCCCGGACCAGGTGGGCCACCAGTGCCGCGAGCCGGTCGTTGTCGCCGAAGCGGATCTCGTCCGTGGCGACGGTGTCGTTCTCGTTGACCACGGGGAGGGCGCCCATGGCGAGGAGCTGGTCCAGCGTCCGGTAGGCGTTGCGGTAGTGGGCGCGCCGGCTGGTGTCGTCGGTGGTGAGCAGCACCTGGCCGACACGGACTCCGTAGCGCGCGAAGGAGGCGGTGTAGCGGGCGACGAGCAGTCCCTGTCCGACGCTGGCGGCGGCCTGCTGCCGGGCCAGGTCCTTGGGGCGGCGGCGCAGTCCGAGCGGGGAGAGGCCGGCAGCGATGGCGCCGCTGGAGACCAGGACGATCTCCTTCTCGCCGCCGCTGCGGGCCTTGGCCAGTACGTCGACCAGCGCGTCCACCCGGTCGGCGTCGAGTCCGCCGGCCGCCGTCGTCAGGGAGGAGGAGCCGACCTTGACCACGATCCTGCGGGCGTCCACGACACCTTGCCTAGCCGCTGACACTTCTGTCCCCTTGCCCCTTGCCGAATGCCTTGCCTGCCACCTCAATCTACGGGGTGGCAGGCAGGCACTGCGCGGGGGTTTCAGACCCTGGACGCGCCGCCGACCGGCTCGGGGTCGGCGCTCTGCGCCGCGGCTCCCGGAGTGAGGATCTTGCGCGACAGCAGGAAGGTGAACGGGATGGCGACGACGGCCGCGACCAGCGGCGCGATCTTGCTGTCCAGTCCGGCCCAGGCGACGAGGGCGTAGAGGCCGACCGACTGGACCACGTAGTTCGTGACGTTCGTCAGCGGGAAGAGGAAGAACTTCTTCCAGGTCGGCCGGGTCCGGTAGGTGAAGTAGGTGTTCATGAAGAACGACCCGATCATCGACAGCCCGAACGCCAGCGTGTAGGCCAGGAAGTACGGCATCCACGGGTGCAGGAGGAGGTAGATGAGGAAGAAGGTGCCGGTGTTCACGCCGCCCACGAGGGCGAACCGTATGACCTGGCCGAGCTGCTCTTTCCTGTCCTTCGTCATCGGCGGCTGTCCTCCGCGATCACTGCTTTGGACACGCCGGGCACTCCTTCCGCGCCGTGCGCTTCCTTCACGAGGAAGTGCGGGCGACGCTTGGTTTCGTAGTAGATGCGGCCGATGTACTCGCCGATGAGGCCCAGCATGATCATCTGGACCCCGCCGAGGCCGGTGATGAGGGCGACGAGGGTGACGTAGCCGGGCGACTCGACGCCGTTCGTGATCGCCATGACGGTGATCCACAGCGCGTACAGCCCGGTCAGGGCCACCAGCGACACGCCGAGCCAGATGCCGATGCGCAGCGGGCGGTTGTTGAACGAGATCAGCCCGTCCATGCCGTAGTTCAGCAGGGACCCGAACTTCCACTTCGTCTCGCCGGCCTCGCGCTGGGCGTTGCGGTAGTCGAAGTGGACGGTGTCGAAGCCGATCCAGGAGAAGAGGCCCTTGGAGAAGCGGTTGTACTCCGGCAGCGACAGCAGGGCGTCCACGGCCGGGCGCGAGAGCAACCGGAAGTCGCCGACCCCGTCGGTGAGCTCCACGTCGACCCAGCGGTTGATGCCCCGGTAGTACAGGCGGCTGAGGGCCGAGCGGAGCTTCTTGTCGCCCTCGCGCGTGCGGCGGGCGATGATCTGGTCGTGTCCCTGCCGGTAGTAGTCGAGCATGGTCGCGATGAGCTCCGGCGGGTGCTGGAGGTCCGCGTCCATGATCACGACGGCGTCGCCGGTGGCCTCGCGGAGGCCCGCGAGCATGCCGGCCTCCTTGCCGAAGTTGCGGCTGAAGGATACGTACCGGGTCCGCTCGCCGTGCTGCGCGGCGATCTTGCGGAGCTTTTCGAGGGTTCCGTCGCGGCTGCCGTCGTCGACGTAGCAGACCTCGTACTCGACGGGGAGGGCGTCCAGGACCCTGCGGATTTCGAGGTCGAAGCTGTCGACAACAGCTTCCTCGTTGTAGCAAGGGACTACTACGGACAGCTTCATGAACACTTCCTGCTGGGTCCGAACGGGTGATTGTCGGCGACCGGACCCGCCACTCACCTCTTCCTTAGAAGTATGCACGCCGACCATCGGCCTGCCTGAGTGGAGTGCGGCACACGGTAGCTTTGACGGGATAAGCGGAATGGAACGAAGGGATCGAGGTGCACGTGCCTGACGTCTCCGTGGTCGTCATCGTCTACAACGACGCAGAGCGTCTGCCGACAGCCGTCCAGTCGGTTTTGGACCAAACCCTGCACGGGGTCGAAGTCGTGATCGTCGACGACTGCAGCAAGGACCGGTCCTACGCGGTCGCGCAGGAGCTGGAGGCGGCGCACCCTGGCAGGGTGCGCGCCTTCCAGCTGCCGGAGAACAGCGGCGGCTGCGGTGCGCCGCGCAACCACGGCATCCGGCAGGCCACCGGCACGTACGTCATGTTCCTGGACAGCGACGACGTGCTGGAACGAAACGCCTGCCGCAACATGCTGTACGCCGCCGAGCGGACCGACTCCGACCTGGTCTCGGGCATGTGCGTACGCGTGCACCTCGACAACCGGTGGGGCAAGACCACCGAGTGGTACCCCTGGATCTACTCGCGCACCCGGACGCTGGAGTCGATCACCGAGTTCCCCGACCTGCTGGTCTACGACACCCTCTCCACGAACAAGTGCTACCGGCGCGCGTTCCTGCTGGAGCAGGGCCTGGAGTTCCCGGTCGGGATCCACTACGAGGACCTGCTGTTCTCCGCGCAGGCCTATGTCGCCGCCCGCCGCATCACGCTGATCCCCAACCACGTCTACTTCTGGAACGTGGTCGAGAAGGCGGCGGCGAAGTCGATCAGCAACCGGCGCCACGAGATCGCGAACTTCGTCCACCGGATGGAGATCCACCGGCGCGTGGACGAGCTGCTCGCGGCCAAGGGCCACGCGCAGATCAAGTCCGCGAAGGACGCCAAGTTCCTCAAGCACGACCTGGTGCTCCACCTGCGCGACCTGCCCCTGCTGGGTGATGCGTACCGGCAGGAGTTCGCCCGCCTCGCCAACGGCTACCTGGCCGGCATCGACCCGGCGGCGTACGACAACGTCAACCACCTCCAGGCCATCTGCGCCTACCTGCTGGGCAAGGAGGACTGGGACAACCTGCTCCCGGCCGCCGACGCCATGACCAACAAGGGCCGGCTGTCCTCCCCGCTGGCCGAGCGGGACGGCCGCGTCTACTGGTGCGCACAGCACATCGACGACCCCGACGACACCGAGGCCCGCCGGATACTGGATGTCACCGAGCAGGGCTTCCACACCACCCCGCTCGGCTCCCTGACCCTGGGCAACCGCCTCACCTCGTACGAGGACGACGGGCGCGGCACGGTGACGCTCTCCGGCGCCGTCGTGAACCCCCTGGGCCGCATCAAGCCCGAAACGGAACTCAAGGCTTCGCTCGAATTCCGGGCCCGCCGGCAGATCGGGGTGCGCTCGTTCAGCTTCCCGGCGGCAACCGTGCGCCACGCCGGTGACACGATCGAGTGGACCGCGACGGCCGACATCGGGAGCACGATCCGCCCCCTCGGCATCATCGACGCCGTCTGGGACGTGCGCCTGAAGTTGACGGCCGGCGCGGACCGGGTCACCACCCGCGTCTCGGTCGGCGGGGTCGACCTGGAGACGGCGGCGCGGCTGCGGGTCCGCCCCCGGCTGACCCGGCTGGTCTCGGACCGCTTCGAGCCGGAGATGACGAAGAAGGGCAACCTCTCCTACGTCCTGATCGCCGAGGGCGCCGCAGCCGTGCGCACCCAGACGCTGATCAACAGCGCGATGCACGGCAAGGCCGCCGGTGTGGTCAAGCGCAGCCTGCGCAGGGCCCTGAAGGCCCGGCGCAACCTGGGCTCCGGCGAGCAGAAGGTGAAGGTCTACCACGAGGTCTTCTCGAAGCTGCCGATCAAGAAGGGCACGGTCGTCTTCGAGAGCCACATGGGCAAGCAGTACAGCGACAGCCCCAAGGCGATCTACGAGGAGATGGTGCGCCAGGGCGCGCCCTTCGAGGCGATCTGGTCCTACGCGGGCGGCAAGCCCACCGGCTTCCCCAAGGAGGCCACCCTGGTCCGGCGCTGGAGCTGGCCGTACCTGCGGGCGCTGGCACAGGCCGAGTACTGGGTCGACAACCAGGGCTTCCCGCTGGCGTTGGCCAAGCGCTCCGGAACCACCTACATCCAGACCTGGCACGGCTCCGCACTCAAGCGGATGGGCTTCCACGAGCCGCGCACCAAGGCTCAGGGCCGGGCGGGCCAGGCCCGGTTCCAGGCGGCCGTCGACCGCTTCGACCACTTCCTGATCCGCTCCGAGCACGACACCCGCACCCTCGCCAAGGGCTTCCGGCTGCGCGACGAGGTCCTGCTGCGCACCGGCTACCCGCGCAACGACGCCCTGGTCGAGGCGCACCGCAGCGAGGCCCACAGCGGCGAGCGGGTGCGCGGGCCGCTGGCCGCGGAGCTCGGCATCGACCCGGACAAGAAGGTGCTGCTGTACGCGCCCACCTTCCGGGCGGCCGCGGACGGCACCGTCGAGGGCTTCGAGTTCCCCTTCGACGTCGAGGAGTTCGCCGACCGGCTCGGCGACCGCTTCACGCTGCTGGTGCGCACCCACTACCTCAACAGCGTCTCGCTGCCGCCGTCGGTCGAGGGCCGGGTGATCGACGTGTCCAAGCACCACGACATCACCCCGCTGCTGGCGCTCGCGGACGGGCTGGTCACCGACTACTCGTCGGTGATGTTCGACTACGCGGTCCTGGACCGGCCGATGCTGTTCTTCGCGTACGACTACGACAAGTACGCGACCGACATCCGCGGCACGTACTTCGACCTGAAGGAGAAGGCCCCGGGCCCGGTCGTGGCCACGGCGGACGAGCTCCTCCAGGCCATCGCCGCCTTCGACGAGGCGGACGCCAAGTACGCCGAGGCGCGCCAGCGCTTCCTCACCGAGTTCGGCGAGTACGACCGTGGGGACGCGGCCCGCCAGATCGTCGAGAAGTTCTTCACCAGGAGCGGCAAGTGAGCCAGCACACCGCCGGGTCCGCGTCGGGCGGCCGTGACATCTTCCTCGTCTCCAACAGCGTCGACGAGCTCGGCGGGGTGACCACCTGGTCGCACCAGATGGCCCAGCTGTTCACCGACCGCGGGCACCGGGTGCACATCGTCGGCATCGCCCCGGTCGCCGAGGAGATCCGGCAGAAGCTGCCGCAGGACCTCCCGTACGAGATGACCACGCTCTACGACGCCCACCCGCCCAAGGCCCGCCGGCTGCACGGGCTCAAGGGCCGGCTCAACGCGCCCGAGCGGCGCCGCCAGGCGGCCCGCCGGGCCCGGATGCGGGCCAAGGCGCAGACGCTGAACGACCTCTTCCGCGCGGCCCGTCCCGGCGGCGTGGTGATCGTCACCCAGGTCTGGGCGATGGAGTGGGTGGCCCTCGCCGACACCAAGGGGCTCAGCGTCATCGGCATGAGCCACGAGTCCTTCGAGGCCAGCCAGAAGTCCACCCGGGGCGAGCGGGTACGCCGCTACTACCCGGAGGTCGACCGGATGCTGGTGCTGACCCCGGAGGACGCGGACCTGTGGATCCGGGCGGGCATGGAGAACGTGGGGAGCATGCCGAACCCGCTGCCCTTCATGCCGGACGCACCCGCTCCGCGCACGGAGAAGGTCGTCGCGACGGTGGGCCGGCTCGCGTTCGAGAAGGGCATGGACCTGCTGCTCGACGCGTGGGCCGACGCCGCCCCGCACCACCCCGACTGGGTGCTGCGGGTCTACGGCGCGGGCGTGGAGGAGCCGGCGCTGCGGGCGCACTGCACCTCGCTCGGGCTCGACGACTCCGTGGAGTGGATGGGCAGTACGGACGACGTGCTGGCAGCGCTGCGCGGTGCCTCGGTGTTCGCGCAGGCCTCCCGGGCCGAAGGGTTCCCGATCACCCTGCTGGAGGCGATGGCGGCAGGCGTGCCCGTGGCCGCCTTCGACTGCGCGCCGGGCGTACGGGAGATCGTGGAGCACGGCGAGGACGGGCTGCTGGCCCGGCTGGGCAACACCATGGAGCTGGCGGGCCACTTGGACGCGCTGATGTCGGACCGCGCGCTGCGCGACCGGCTCGGTGACACCGCTTTCCACCACGTCCAGCGGTACTCCAGTGCCGAGATCACCGACCGGTGGGAGGAGCTGTTCTCCTTCCTGGAGCGCTGAAGCCCCTCCCCCGCGCAGACGAAGCCGCCCGCCCCGGTCGTGTCCGGGGCGGGCGGCTTCGTACGTACGTGGGCGGGCGGGCGGGTCAGCCCTTGCGGTTGGCCTCCCAGCCCTTCCAGGCGGAGGTGATCATCTCGCGGACGTCGTGCCGCGCCTTCCAGCCCAGCTCGGCCGCGATCCGGTCGGCCGAGGCCACGACCTTCGCCGGGTCGCCGGGGCGCCGCGGGGTGACCACGGGCTCGTAGGTGTGCCCGGTGTTCTCGTTCAGCAGCTCGACCATCTCCCGTACGGAGACGCCCTCGCCACGGCCGATGTTCACGGTGAGGTCCTGGTACTGGCCCTGCGCACCCCACTCGGCGAGCTTGCGCGCGGCCACGACGTGCGCGTCCGCGAGGTCCTCGACGTGGATGTAGTCGCGGATGCAGGTGCCGTCCGGGGTCGGGTAGTCATCGCCGAAGATCCGCGCGCCCTCGCCCGCGTCGAACCGCTCGAAGACCATCGGGACGAGGTTGAAGACGCCGGTGTCGGCGAGCTCGGGGGTCGCGGCGCCCGCCACGTTGAAGTAGCGCAGGCAGGCGGTGGAGATGCCGTGCGCCCTGCCGGCCGCGCGAACCAGCCACTCGCCCGTCAGCTTGGTCTCGCCGTACGGGCTCAGCGGCGCGCACGGGGTCTCCTCGGTGACCAGGTCCACGTCGGGCATCCCGTACACGGAGGCGGAGGAGGAGAAGAGGAAGTTGCGGATGCCCGCGGCGGCGACGGCCTGCAGCAGGACCGTGAGCCCCTGGACGTTCTCGTGGTAGTAGAACAGCGGCTTCTCGACGGACTCGCCGACCTGCTTCTTGCCCGCGAGGTGCACCACGCCGGTGATCTTGTGCTCGGAGATGGTCTCGTCCAGGATCAGCCGGTCCAGGACCGACCCGATCACCAGCGGGACGCCCTCCGGAACGCGGTCCTCGTTGCCCGTGGAGAGGTCGTCGAGGACGACCACCTTCTCCCCCGCGAGCAGCATCGCGCGGACGACGTGCGCGCCGATGTAGCCGGCGCCACCGGTGATCAGAAAAGTCATGCCGTGTCTCCCGAGTCCTGTCCGATATTTCTGGTGTGCCTCAGCCCGACGCGCGGCCTGCCATGGCCCGGTGCAGACGGTTGCGTACGAAGCTGAGCGCGCCCTGTGCGCCGGGCGCGAGCCGCAGGCCCAGCGAGCCGCCCGCGGCACGGAACGGCTGTGCCAGCAGAACACCGTACCGGCTGCTCGCCAGCGCGCGGCGGTGGAGCAACCCGTCCAGGGGGCGCGGGGAGGTGAGCAGGGAGCTCCCGTCCTCGCACTCCACGCCCACTTCGACGTTCCAGGCCTGCATCCCGCGCGCGCCGGTGCGGCGCCCGGCGGCGGCCACCGCGGTGAGCCGGAACGGCAGCTCCGCGCTCCAGCCGCCGGCCTCCTCGGACCGCAGCCCGGCCGACCGGGTGACCACGGGCTCGCCGCCCGCGCGGGGCACGAAGCGCAGGTACGCCGTGTGCGGCCCGGCCGCGGCGAGGCGCCCGTACAGGTCGTGTACGTGGATCCGCAGCCCGGCGGAGCCGGCCGGCCCGGCGTCGACGGTGACGGGCAGCTCGGCGACCGGCAGCCCGGCCAGGCCGTCCAGCCGGACCGGGAGTTCCGCGCTCCACACCGGCAGCCCGTCGGCTCCGGTGGCGTACGGGGGCAGCAGGCGGGGCGGGTCGGCGGCGAAGCGGGTGAGCCGCTCCAGGTCCGCGGGCGCGGGCGGGGTCGCGGTGGCGCGCAGCACCCGGACGATCCAGCGGGCATGCGCCCCGGCGGCCTCGATGTCGGCCTCGGCGAAGGTGTCGACGTACTCGCGGGTCAGGGTCCACCAGGCGGCCTGGTACTCGGGGTCCTTGCCGAGCTCGCGCAGGTACATGCGCAGGTCGTACTCCAGGAACTTGACCTGGCAGGCCCGGCCCAGCTCCGGCGAGGCCGCGCTGATGATCCGGGAGGCCGTGCGGTGGGCCTCGATGCGCGAGCGCCAGTTACCCACGTCCTTGCGGTCCAGGGAGATCGACACCTGGGCGGCGCTGCGGCGCACGTGCCACACGTAGACGAGGTCGCCGATCACCGCGATGCGCGGGGCGGCGGCCAGGACGCGGGCGGTGAAGACGAAGTCCTCGTAGATGAAACGACCGTCGGGAAAGCGGATCGAATGCTTGTCCAGGAAGGAGCGGTCGTAGAGCTTGTTGACGCAGAGCGTGTCCCGGACCAGTCCGGGCCGGTCGGCGGGCCGCTCGATCACGTCGCCCGCGGTGTACACCCCGGGCGCCCACGGGACGTCGCGGCCCTCGGGCAGCTCCCGCCTGACGCAGGCGCCGACGGTGACGGGTGCGCGGTGCTGCTCGGCGGCGCGCACCAGGGCGTCGGCCGCTCCCGGGGGCAGGACGTCGTCGCTGTCCAGGAAGAGCACGTAGGGGGCGCTCGCGGCCGCGATGCCGTCGTTGCGCGGGGTGCCGCAGCCGCCGCTGTTCTCCGTGCGGTGCACCACCTTCAGGCGGGGGTGGCGGGCGGCCAGCTCGTCGAGCACCTGAGCGGTGCTGTCGGACGAGGCGTCGTTCACGGCGATGACCTCGGCGACCACCGGGCCCTGGGCGAGAGCCGAGGAAACGGCTTCGCCCACGAGCCCGGCGTCGTTGTACGCGATCACCACGACGGAAACGGTGGGAGAAATGGTGCTGGTCACCCGGTGGATCCTAGGCGACCGGAGTAAACACCACCTCAAGGGCGTCCGGCACTCAGAAGGGACGGAACTCGTCGTACTCCTGCTGGGCGGAGTCCCCGCGCTTGGCTTCCTTCTCCTTGCGGCGCGTGGTCGCCGGGCGGGGGGCCTCCAGGCGGTGGTCCTCGCCTCGGCGGCCCAGCATCTCGGCGCCGGCCATCATGGTCGGCTCCCAGTCGAAGACGACCGCGTTCTCGTCGGAGCCGATGGCCACGCCGTCACCGGCGCGGGCGCCGGCCTTGCGCAGCGCGTCCTCGACACCGAGGCGGTTGAGGCGGTCGGCGAGGTAGCCGACGGCCTCGTCGTTGTTGAAGTCGGTCTGGCGGACCCAGCGCTCCGGCTTCTCGCCGCGCACGTTGTAGACGTCCTCGACCTCGTCGTAGGTGACGGTGAAGCCGGCGTCGTCCACGGCCTTCGGGCGGATGACGATACGGGTCGCCTCCTCCTTCGGCTTGCGGGCACGGGCCTTCGCGATGACCTCGCCGAGGAAGTAGGACAGCTCCTTCAGACCCGTACGGGAGACCGCGGAGACCTCGAAGACCTTGTAGCCGCGGGCCTCAAGGTCCGGGCGGACCATGTCGGCGAGGTCCTGGCCGTCGGGGATGTCGACCTTGTTGAGGACGACGAGGCGCGGGCGCTTCTCCAGGCCGCCGCCGTAGAGCTTGAGCTCCTCCTCGATGACGTCGAGGTCGGCCAGCGGGTCGCGGTCGGACTCCAGGGTGGCGGTGTCCAGGACGTGCACGAGGATCGAGCAGCGCTCGACGTGGCGCAGGAACTCCAGGCCGAGGCCCTTGCCCTGGCTGGCGCCGGGGATCAGGCCCGGGACGTCGGCGATCGTGTAGACGGTCGAGCCGGCCGTGACGACGCCGAGGTTCGGGACGAGGGTCGTGAAGGGGTAGTCCGCGATCTTCGGCTTGGCCGAGGAGAGCACCGAGATCAGCGAGGACTTGCCGGCGCTCGGGAAGCCGACCAGCGCCACGTCGGCGACGGTCTTGAGCTCCAGGACGACGTCGCCGGTGGTGCCGGGGACGCCGAGGAGCGCGAAGCCGGGGGCCTTGCGGCGGGCGGAGGACAGGGCGGCGTTGCCGAGGCCGCCGCGGCCGCCCTCTGCGGCCACGTAGGTGGTGCCCTGGCCGACGAGGTCGGCGAGGACGTTGCCCTCCTTGTCGAGGACCACGGTGCCGTCCGGCACGGGCAGGACCAGGTCCTGGCCGTCCTTGCCGGAGCGGTTGCCGCCCTCGCCGGGCTTGCCGTTGGTGGCCTTGCGGTGGGGGCTGTGGTGGTAGTCCAGCAGGGTGGTGATCGCCTGCTCCACCACCAGGATGACGTCGCCGCCACGGCCGCCGTTGCCGCCGTCGGGACCGCCGAGCGGCTTGAACTTCTCCCGGTGAACGGAGGCGCAGCCGTGGCCCCCGTTACCCGCGGCGACGTGCAGCTCGACGCGGTCCACGAAGGTGGTCATGGGTGTTCCTCCAGATACATACGGGAATGTCCCGGGCAGGCCTTGCTGCCCATTAAACGTGTCTATGTGACAACGCGCCGAGGGCGGACCTCTCTTCCCGGCTTGCGCCGGAAAGAGCTGAGATCCGCCCTCGGGAAGTTACGAACGCGCTAGATCAGCAGAAGCTGGATCAGGCGGCCGGAACGATGTTGACGACCTTGCGGCCACGGTGCGTACCGAACTGCACGGCACCGGCCTGCAGCGCGAACAGCGTGTCGTCGCCGCCACGGCCGACACCCGAACCCGGGTGGAAGTGGGTGCCGCGCTGGCGGACGAGGATCTCACCAGCGGAAACGACCTGACCGCCGAAGCGCTTCACGCCGAGCCGCTGAGCATTGGAATCGCGCCCGTTCCGGGTGGACGATGCGCCCTTCTTGTGTGCCATGTCTCAGTCCCTCTTACTTCGCAGCCGCGGGGATACCGGTGACCTTGATCGCCGTGTACTGCTGGCGGTGACCCTGGCGACGGCGGTAGCCGGTCTTGTTCTTGTAGCGCAGGATGTCGATCTTGGCGCCCTTGTGGTGGTCCACGACCTCGGCCTGGACCTTGATGCCGGCCAGGACCCACGGGTCGCTGGTCACGGCTTCGCCGTCGACAACGAGCAGGGTCGAGAGCTCGACCGTGTCGCCAACCTTGGCAGTGGAAATCTTGTCAACCTCAACGATGTCGCCGACAGCAACCTTGTGCTGGCGACCACCGCTGCGCACGATGGCGTACACGCGGATCTCTCTCTCACTCGGGACGGATGCTCCTGAAGCCAGCCGCTCAGGCAGGCCCCTCGTGAAGAAGGGTCCGCGCAGATCCGGATTGGACGAGCGGCCTCTCCGGGCAGGGCCTGGAGGAAGGTGCTCAGGAGCGCGGCGTGCACTCAGACACGCCGACGGTCTAGGTTACGGGGCCGGTACCGGAGGGTCAAACCGGGCCCCGCACGGCCGCGGGCCCCGCCTCTCGGCAGGGGCCCACGGTCGTGCTGTGCCTCTCGGGCTGGGTCAGGCTTCGGTCGGAGCCGAGACGGACGGCAGCGTCTGCTGCTCGGCCGCCGCGGTCTTCTTCGTCGCCCGCTTCGCCACGGTCTTCTTGGCGGTGGCCTTCTTCGCCACCGTCTTCTTGGCAGCGGCCGTCTTGGCGGTCGCCGCCTTCTTGGCCGGGGCCTTCTTCGCCGTGGTCGTCGCCTTCTTGGCCGGAGCCTTGCGGGCCTTCTTCACGGGCGCCTCGGCCTCGGCCTCGACGGGGGCCGCCTCGGGCTCCGCAGCGGCCACCGGGGCCGCCTCGACGACCAGGACGGCCGCCTCGGCCGCGCCCGCCGGGGAGCCGGCGGGTGCGGTGGCCTTACGGGTGGCACGGCGGCGCGGACGGGCCGGTGCGGCCTCCGCGACGGGCTCGGCCGGGGTCTCCACGACCACGGGCTCGGGCTCGGCCACGACGACCGGCTCGGGCTCGACGACCGGCTCCGGTGCCACGACGGGCTCCGGTGCGACCTCGGCCGCGGGGGCCGGGGCCCCCGCCGGAGCGGTCGCCTTACGGGTGGCACGGCGGCGGGTGCGGCCCTTGGGGGCTTCCTCCACGGCCGGCTCGACGACGGGCTCGACCTCGACCACGGGCTCGACGACGGCCTCGACCTCGACCACTGCCTCCGGCGCCGCCTCGGCCACGGGGGCCGGGGCCGACGCCGCCGGGGCGGCTGCCGCACCGCGCGGGGCACCCGCCGGAGCGGTCGCCTTGCGGGTGGCGCGGCGGCGGTTGCGACGGCCGCTCAGACCTGCCGCGGCCTCGGCCTCGGCCGGGCTGCTGTAGAGCTCCTCGTCGGGGACGAAGGACGGCTCGGGCAGCGCCACGGGGGCGGCGGCCTCCGCGGCGACCTCGGCCTCGGTCTCCACCTCGAAGACCTCGGCGCCCTCGGTCTCGACGGCCTCGATCTCGTGGTCGTGCTCGTGGGTGCGGCCACCGCGGCGCTTGGAACGCTTGCCGTTGCCACCGCCCCCGATCGCGGCCGGCGTCTCCATGTGCACGATGACGCCGCGGCCGTTGCAGTGGACGCAGGTCTCGGAGAAGGACTCCAGCAGACCCTGGCCCACCCGCTTGCGGGTCATCTGGACCAGGCCCAGCGAGGTGACCTCGGCCACCTGGTGCTTCGTACGGTCGCGGCCCAGGCACTCCAGCATGCGCCGCAGGACCAGGTCGCGGTTGGACTCCAGGACCATGTCGATGAAGTCGATGACGACGATGCCGCCCAGGTCGCGCAGCCGCAGCTGGCGCACGATCTCCTCGGCCGCCTCCAGGTTGTTCCTGGTGACGGTCTCCTCGAGGTTGCCGCCCTGACCGGTGAACTTGCCGGTGTTGACGTCGATGACGATCATCGCCTCGGTCTTGTCGATCACAAGCGAGCCGCCCGAGGGCAGCCACACCTTGCGGTCGAGCGCCTTGGCGAGCTGCTCGTCGATCCGGTACGTCGCGAAGACGTCGACCTCGGAGGTCCAGCGCGAGAGCCGGTCGGCCAGGTCCGGGGCCACGTGGTTCACGTAGCCGTGGATGGTCTCCCAGGCGCTGTCACCGCTGACGATGACCTTCGAGAAGTCCTCGTTGAAGATGTCGCGCACGACGCGGACGGTCATGTCCGGCTCGCCGTACAGCAGGCTCGGCGAAGAGGTCGAGATCTGCTTCGACTTCTTCTGGATGTCCTCCCACTGGGCCTGCAGACGCTCGACGTCGCGGCGCAGCTCGTCCTCGCTCGCGCCCTCGGCGGCGGTGCGCACGATGACGCCCGCGTCCTCGGGGACGATCTTCTTGAGGATGGTCTTCAGGCGCGCGCGCTCGGTGTCGGGCAGCTTGCGGCTGATGCCGGTCATCGAGCCCTCGGGCACGTAGACCAGGTAGCGGCCGGGCAGCGAGACCTGGCTGGTCAGGCGGGCGCCCTTGTGGCCGATCGGGTCCTTGGTGACCTGCACCAGGACCGACTGGCCGGACTTGAGGGCGGACTCGATGCGGCGCGGCCCGTTGGCCATGCCGAGCGCCTCGAAGTTGACCTCGCCGGCGTACAGGACGGCGTTGCGGCCCTTGCCGATGTCGATGAAGGCGGCCTCCATCGACGGCAGCACGTTCTGGACCTTGCCCAGGTAGACGTTGCCGACGTACGAGGTGGCCTCTTCCTTGTTGACGTAGTGCTCGACGAGCACGTTGTCCTCAAGGACGCCGATCTGGGTGCGCTCGCCGGACTGGCGGACGACCATCACGCGCTCGACGGCCTCGCGGCGGGCCAGGAACTCGGCCTCGGTGATGATCGGGACACGGCGGCGGCCCTGCTCGCGGCCCTCGCGGCGGCGCTGCTTCTTCGCTTCCAGTCGGGTCGAGCCCTTGATGGACTGGACCTCGTCGGAGGAGGTGGACTCGCTGCGCTCGCGCGCCGGGCGCGGCTCGCGGACCTTGACGACGGTGCGTACGCCGTCCTCCTCGCCCGCCTCGGCGGACTCGGCGGAGGGCTCACCGCTGCGGCGACGGCGACGGCGGCGACGACGGCTGGAGCTGGAGCCGAGGGCCTCGTCGGCCTCGTCCTCCTCTTCCTCGTCGGCCTCCTGCTCGGCGGCCTCGGCCTCCTCCTCGACGGACTCGTCGAGGTCGGCGGCCTCGCCGCGACGGCGGCGGCGGCCACCGCGACGGCGGCGGCGGGACGGACGCTCGCCCGACTCGTCGCCCTCGTCGAACTCGGCGGACTCCTCTTCCAGCTCGGCCTCGGGCTCCTCCTCGGCGAGCACCTCGGGGAGGGAGACCGGCGCGGACTCGGCGACCGGGGCGGCCTCGACGGCGCCGCGGCCACGGCGGCGGCGACGGCCGGCCGGCTGCGGGGCCGGGGCGGCCTCGACCGGGGCGGAGGCCTCGGTGAGCTCCTCCTCCTCTTCCTCGACCTCGTCGGCCGGGGTGGCGGCGCGGGCGGCGGCCGCGGCCATGGCTGCGGTCTCGGGGGTCTGGAACATCGGCTCGGCGAAGACGGGAGCCTGGAAGACGGCCACGGCGGGGCGCGCGGCGCGGCGGGCACGGCCCGGGGCGGCGGGCTCCTCAGCCTCGGCTGCGGCCACGGGCTGCGCGGCGGGGGCGGCCGGGGCCGTGGCGCGGGTGGCGCGGCGGCGGCCGCCGCGCTTCGGGGAGTCCACGGCGTCGGCGACGGTCACGGCGCGGGCGGCGGCCTTGGCGGCCGGTGCCTCCTCCGCCTCGGGCGCGGCCGCAGCGGCGGCGGGCGCCTCGGGGGCGGTCACGGCGCGGGTCGCACGGCGACGGGCACGCGGGGCCGGAGCGGCGGTCTCCTCGGCGGCGACCGGCGCGGCGGCCGCCACGGGCGCGGCCTCGACCGGAGCAGCCTCGGCGGCGGGCGCCTCGGGGGCGGTCACGGCGCGGGTCGCGCGGCGACGGGCACGCGGAGCGGGAGCAGCGGCCTCCTCGGCGGCGACCGGCGCGGCAGCCACGGGGGCCTCGACGGGAGCGGCCTCGGCCACGGCGGCCGGCGCCTCGGCGGCGGTCCCGGCGCGGGTGGCGCGGCGGCGGGTACGCGCCGGGGCGGCGGCCGGAGCGGCCTCCTCGGCGGGAGCGGCGACCGGCGCGGCCTCGGCCACGGCGGCGGGCGCCTCGGGGGCGGTCACGGCGCGGGTCGCACGGCGACGGGCACGCGGAGCGGGAGCAGCGGCCTCCTCGGCGGCGACCGGCGCGGCAGCCACGGGGGCCTCGGCGGGAGCGGCGGCCACAGCGGCCTCGGGGGCGGCCACGGCGCGGGTCGCGCGGCGGCGGGTGCGGGCCGGGGCGGCGGCCGGAGCGGCCTCCTCGACGGGAGCGGCGACCGGGGCGGCCGCGGCGGGAGCCGTTTCGGCGGCGACCGGACCGCCGGGCGGGCCGGCGGGCCGGGAAGCGGCGCGGCGACGCCTGCGCGGAGGCAGGTTGTCGCTCGGGCTGCCGCTGTCGGCGCTGCCTGCGGTGGTGTTGTCGGTTTCGTTGTTGAGCATGCGGGGTTTCTCCCGTCACGCTCCCGGGCGCCGCGGCTGACTTCCGGTCCGGCACGGTTCCGCCCTATCAGCGCGGATCCGGCCTCCGGGGCGCGTTCGCCACACGGGAGCTCAGTTCATGGCCGCCGGTTCCGTACGTGTTGTCCGTACGGCCTGGCGGAAGTCTTCAGGTCTGTGCGCGGCCCGACCCAGGTGGCTCCCGAGTGCCAGGGCTGCGCGACGACGACGATCCCTACGCGGCGGGACCTTCCGGCGCCTTCGCGTCGGCGGCTACGGCGGCCGTGGGTGGGGCGGCCGTGACAGCCTCGCGGTCGGGCGCGAGCGGGTCGGTCACCGTGCCGGACTCCTCGTCGAAGAGCCCCTGCGCCAGCCTGGTCACCGCTGCGGGGACCGGCGGCGCCAGGTCGGCCACAGCTCGGAGACCGGACAGGACGTCGTCGGGTCGCACGGCAGGTGTCAGATGCCGAACAACCAGCCGCAGTATCGCACAAGCATTGTCCAGGGTCCTATCAGCCTGCGCGGGAACCGCTTCCAGACTGACGACGGCGCCCCGGGTGTCGAAGGTCCGCATGCCGTTCTTGGTGCGGCGCTGGACCTCCACGCTCTCGGCGGCGAGGAAGGCGGCCACGGCGCGCTCGGCGTCCGCGTGCTCCACGCCGTCCAGGCGCAGCTCCCACACGGAGGCGGTCAGCCGGTCGGCGAGGCCGGAGGTGCGGGCCTCGACGGCGTCGACGATGTCGAGGCCGACGGGCATCGACTCGTCGAGCAGCTCGCGGAGCTTCGCGGGGTCGCGGGCCTCGGCGAGGGCGATCTCCAGGTATTCGGCCTCGCTGCCGGTCCCGGTCGGGGCGGCGTTCGCGTACGAGACGCGCGGGTGCGGGGTGAAGCCCGCCGAGTACGCCATGGGCACCTCGGAGCGGCGCAGGGCCCGCTCGAAGGCGCGCTGGAAGTCCCGGTGGCTGGTGAACCGGAGGCGGCCGCGCTTGGTGTAGCGCAGACGGATGCGCTGCACCACCGGTGCGGGGGGCGGGCCTTCGGGCTGTCGCTTGCCCAGTGGTTCTTCTCCTTGTGCGGGGCTCCGCGCTCGCGCGTCGCCCTGAGGTCTGTGGGAGCCTGCGGGCCACTCCGTGCCCTCCGGCTCACACCTGCTCGTGCAGGGGGCCCGACGGGATCGGCTTGGCTGGCGTGTTGCCTGCGGCTGTCGTACTACCCAGAGTACGCGCCCGTGACCTCGCCGGTTCCCGGGGCGGCCCACCGAACAGCGCCCGCCGCACGTCCGCGCGGGCCTCGCGCACCGCCGCGCGGGTGGTCCGCCAGACCTCCCGGACGACGTGCCCGACGGGAGTGGCGACCCGCCGGTAGACCCAGGCGGCGGGCCGTGCGACGAGCCCGCGCCACAGCCGCAGGAGGCCTCGCCCGAGGGCCCGGCTGACCCGCCCGGCCAGGTGCCAGGCGCTGGCCAGCAACCGCCCGAGGGGCGCGAGCACATACGCGTACAGCCCGCACGCGACCCAGCCGATCCCGCGGCCGAGCGGTGTCAGCAGGTACCGGTACACCCCGACCGCGACCGGCACGACGGCGTAGCGCCACAGCGCGACCCACGGCCACACGAACAGCGCCCGGCCCAGCCATGCCAGCGCGGCCCCGATCCCGCGCGCCACCCAGGCGATCCCCGCCCCGGCGGGCCGCAGCAGGTAGCGCAGCAGGGCGCGGCCGCCGGGCGTCAGGACGTAGCGCCACAGGGCGACCCAGGGCCAGACGAACAGCGCCATCCCCACCGGCCGGAGCAGGTAGGCGTACACCCCGCGCGCCAGCCATGCCAGCCCCTGGCCGATCGGCACGAACACGTACGTCAGCGCCCCGCGGCCCAGCCACGCCAGCGCTCGGCCGACGGGGACCAGGGCGTAGCGCCACAGACCGACCCACGGCCAGACGAACACCAGCTTCAGCAGGGTCCCCGCCGTCCATCCGAGCGCGCGCAGCACCGGCCGCACGGCGTGCTCGTAGAACCAGCTCAGCCCCTGCCCCACCGGCCCGAGGACGTGCCGGTTCAGCATCCGGGCTCCGGCGACGAGCACGTCCCAGACCATCCGCACGGGCAGCACGATCAGCACCGCCACGATCCTGACGGGTACTCGGACGATCCCGACGAGGCAGCCGTCTCCCTGGGGTGGCGGCTGCGGCTTCTCCAGTTCCATGAATGTAGAGACACGCGAGGGGCCCCCGCCGTTGCGGCGGGGGCCCCTCGTTGTGGAGGCGTTACTTGATTCAGGCGTTACTTGACGACCGACAGCGGCAGCAGCTTCTTGCCCGTCGGGCCGATCTGAATGCTGGTGTCCATCTGCGGGCACACACCGCAGTCGAAGCACGGGGTCCAGCGGCAGTCCTCGACCTCGGTCTCGTCGAGGGCGTCCTGCCAGTCCTCCCAGAGCCAGTCCTTGTCGAGGCCCGAGTCCAGGTGGTCCCAGGGCAGGACTTCCTCATAGGTGCGCTCGCGCGTGGTGTACCAGGCCACGTCCACGCCGTGGGCGGGCAGCGTCTTCTCCGCGGCCTGCATCCAGCGGTCGTACGAGAAGTGCTCGCGCCAGCCGTCGAAGCGGCCGCCCGACTCGTACACGGCGCGGATGACGTCGCCGATGCGGCGGTCACCGCGCGAGAGCAGGCCCTCGACGATGCCCGGCTTGCCGTCGTGGTAGCGGAAGCCGATGGAGCGGCCGTACTTCTTGTCCCCGCGGATCTTGTCCCGGAGCTTGCCGAGGCGCGCGTCCGTCTCCTCGGCCGACAGCTGCGGCGCCCACTGGAACGGGGTGTGCGGCTTCGGCACGAAGCCGCCGATGGACACGGTGCAGCGGATGTCGTTCTGGCCGGAGACCTCGCGGCCCTTGGCGATGACGTTGACCGCCATGTCGCCGATCTGGAGGACGTCCTCGTCGGTCTCGGTCGGCAGGCCGCACATGAAGTACAGCTTCACCTGGCGCCAGCCGTTGCCGTACGCGGTGGAGACGGTCCGGATCAGGTCCTCTTCCGAGACCATCTTGTTGATGACCTTGCGCATGCGCTCGGAGCCGCCCTCGGGGGCGAAGGTCAGGCCGGAGCGGCGCCCGTTGCGGGTCAGCTCGTTGGCCAGGTCCACGTTGAACGCGTCCACGCGGGTCGACGGGAGGGACAGGCCCACCTTGTCGTCGGTGTAGCGGTCCGCGAGGCCCTTGGCGATGTCGGCGATCTCGGTGTGGTCGGCGGACGACAGCGAGAGGAGGCCGACCTCCTCGAAGCCGGTCGCCTTGAGGCCGCGTTCCACCATCTCGCCGATGCCGGTGATGCTTCGCTCCCGCACGGGGCGCGTGATCATGCCGGCCTGGCAGAAACGGCAGCCGCGGGTGCAGCCGCGGAAGATCTCCACGGACATGCGCTCGTGGACGGTCTCGGCGAGCGGGACCAGGGGCTGCTTGGGGTAGGGCCACTCGTCGAGGTCCATGACGGTGTGCTTGGACACGCGCCACGGCACGCCGGAGCGGTTCGGCACGACACGGCCGATGCGGCCGTCCCGCAGGTACTCGACGTCGTAGAAGCCCGGAACGTAGACGTTGCCGGTCTTCGCGAGGCGCAGCAGCACTTCCTCGCGTCCGCCCGGCCGGCCCTCGGCCTTCCAGGTGCGGATGATCTC
The DNA here is from genome assembly GCF_055604165.1 of Streptomyces sp. NPDC037242. Lineage (NCBI taxonomy): Bacteria > Bacillati > Actinomycetota > Actinomycetes > Kitasatosporales > Streptomycetaceae > Streptomyces > Streptomyces sp. NPDC037242. The sequence continues at coordinate 103,989 of NZ_JBVJUY010000005.1, read as the reverse complement.
GGTCATGTCGAGGACGGCCTGCTCGCCGTCGCCGATGACCGCGCAGTCGATGAACTCCGCGATCGGCTCGGGGTTGAAGGCCGCGTGGCCGCCCGCGAGGACGATGGGGTGGTCGACCGTACGGTTCCTGGACTCCAGCGGGATGCCCGCGAGGTCCAGTGCCGTCAGCATGTTGGTGTAGCCGAGCTCGGTGGAGAAGGAGAGCCCGAAGACGTCGAAGGCACCGACCGGGCGGTGGCTGTCGACGGTGAACTGCGGCACCTTGTGCTCGCGCATCAGCTCTTCGAGGTCGGGCCACACGCTGTAGGTGCGCTCCGCGAGCACGCCCTCGCGCTCGTTGAGCACCTCGTACAGGATCATGACGCCCTGGTTGGGCAGGCCGACCTCGTACGCGTCCGGGTACATGAGCGCCCAGCGGACGTCACACTCGTCCCAGTTCTTGACGGTGGAGTTCAGCTCCCCGCCGACGTACTGGATCGGCTTCTGGACGTGCGGAAGCAGGGCCTCGAGCTGAGGGAAGACCGACTCGGTCATCACGCGACTTTCGTGAAGCGGGCAGGGGGCGACTCTCAAGCGTACCCCGGTGCCCGGACGCCCCCGCCCGCCAAGATCACCGGCTACCCGGTGAGGGCCGCCCGGTGCGCCGGGTCCGAGGCTGCCGCCCAGACGTCGGGGAGCTCCCGTTCGCGCCGTTCGGCCAGGGCTTCCTCGCGGGCGTAGAGGACTCCCCAGGTGAAGGCCGACTCCCCTGCGCCCGCCGCCTGGGACGCGATGCCGAGCAGGGCGGTGCGGGCGACCACGCTGTCCTGGTGGTCGCCGAGCACGGTCTGGACCGACTTCATGTCCTTGGCCAGCCGTTTCGCCGGCTTGCCCAGCGCCGGAGTCGCCGCTTCGGCCGCGTACCGGGCGCGCTTGGCGGCCTTGCGCGCCTCGTGCAGGGCGAGGTCGCGCTCGTGGCCCGCGTCCATGGCCAGGGCGCCCTCGACGCGGGTGGCGAGGCGCTCGTAGTCGCCGAGGACGGCCTTGGGCAGGGTGTGCGCGGCGGCCCGGGCCGAGGCCCCCAGCAGCGGCGGATCGGCCAGCAGCGCGTCGAGGGAGTCCAGCAGGATCACGTACCGCTTGCCGTCGAGCACGGCGAGGGCGCGGCGCCGCGAGCCGGAGCGGCGGGTGGTGTTCCAGGTCCGCAGGCGGCTGCGGGCCGGGCCCGCGACCAGGGTGCGCGGGAGCTCTCCGAGGCGGGTGCGGATCCGCTCCAGCAGCACCTCCTGGTCGCGGTCGACGCCCAGTTCGGCGGCGAGCCAGCGCAGTTCCTCGCCGATGGGGTCGGTGGCGGCGCGGTCCAGCACCTTGCGGTACGTCTTGAAGGCGCTGCGGAGCCTGCGGGTGGCGACCCGCATCTGGTGGACGGAGTCGGGCAGGTCCCGGCGGACCGCCGGGTCGTGGGCGATCAGGGCGTCGCGCTGTTCGCGCAGGTACGAGAGCACGTACGCGCCCGCCGTGCCCTCGGGGGCAGCGCCCTCGGGCCGGGCGGGGGGCTCGCCGCCCGTCTCGGCGAGCGCGCGGGCGAGCTTGGAGGGGGCGTCGCAGACGCGCAGCCCGGCTGCGGCGAAGGTCTGTTCAACGGCGTCGAGGAGTGCCGGGGCGACCCCGTCGGCGAGTTCCACTTCGACCTCGGTCCAGGAGGCGGTCCGCTCGCCGCGCTCGGCCCGGACGCGGTCGGTGGAGAGTTCCGCGAGCAGGGCCCCTTCGGCGTCCAGGAGATGGCTGACCCGGCGCGAGGAGACCAGCCTGACCTGCGGTTCCAGGGCGCAGTCCCGGACGCGGGAGCGGACCAGGGCGGCCAGGGCGCGCGGGACGGTGTCGCCGAGCGGTGCGCCCACCTCGTCACGGACCCCGGGCGACACGGGCAGTTTGAGGTGCCAGCCGGCGTCCGCGCCGCCGGTCCGGCGCCGCAGGGTGAGGCCGTCGGCGGCGAGCCGCTGGTCGGGGGTGTCGTAGTAGGTGGCGTCGAGCTCGACGGTGCCCTGGTCGCAGACGGCCGCGATCCCGGCCGTGCCCGTCAGGTCCGGCACCTCGCGCCGGGCCCCCTTGGACTGCTTCTTGTGGGCCCGGGTGAACTCGAATTTCCGCTCGATCTCACGCTTCGTGTCCGCCATAGACCGAACTTAGTCCTGAACGGAACACGGCGGCAGGGTGAACTCCTGATTAGGCCGACAACGGCCGTTGGACCTTGATCGATTGGAGCAGGCCGATGGCCACCCACACGGCGAACATCGAGGATCCCCCGTAGGAGACGAACGGCAGCGGGAGCCCCGCGACCGGCATGATCCCCAGGGTCATCCCGATGTTCTCGAAGGCCTGGAAGGCGAACCAGGCGATGATCCCGGCGCAGACGATGGTCCCGTACAGCTCGGTGGTCTCGCGGGCGATCATGCAGGCCCGCCACAGCACGATGCCCAGCAGCGCCAGGATCAGGCCGGCGCCGAGGAAGCCGAGCTCCTCCCCCGCGACCGTGAAGACGAAGTCGGTCTGCTGCTCGGGGACGAACTGGCCGGTGGTCTGCGAGCCCTTGAACAGCCCAGAACCGGTCAGGCCGCCGGAGCCGATCGCGATGCGCGCCTGGTTGGTGTTGTAGCCGACGCCCGCCGGGTCGAGCTCGGGGTTGGCGAAGGCCGCGAAGCGGTTGATCTGGTACTCGTCGAGGACGCCGAGCTGCCAGATCAGGACGGCCCCGGCCACGCCCGAGCCGAGCAGGCCCAGCACCCAGCGGTTGGAGGCGCCGGAGGCCAGGAGCACGCCGAGCACGATGACGACCATGACCATGACGGAGCCCAGGTCGGGCATCAGCATGACGATGCCCATCGGGGCGGCCGCGAGGCACAGCGCCTTGACGACCGTGCGGTGGTCGGGGTGGGTCAGGTCGCCCGCGTCCACTCTGGTGGCCAGCAGCATGGCCATGACCAGGATGATCGTGATCTTCACGAACTCGGAGGGCTGGAGGGAGAATCCGCCGCCGATCACGATCCAGGCGTGGGCACCGTTGATGGTGGCGCCGAGCGGGGTGAGCACGGCGAGGATCAGCAGCAGCGAGAGCCCGTAGAGGACCGGCACGGCGCCGCGCAGGGTGCGGTGGCCGAGCCAGACGGTGCCGATCATCAGCACGAGGCCGATGCCGGTGTTCAGGGCGTGCCGGGCGAGGAAGTAGTACGGGTCCCCGTTGTTCAGCGAGGTCCGGTTGCGGGTCGCCGACCACACCAGCAGGGCGCCGATGAAGGACAGCGCGAGGGCGGACAGGAGTATCGGCCAGTCGAGCCGGCGCACCACGGAGTCGCGGGCGGTGAGCCTGGCCATCGCCCCGCGCTCGGGCGCGTACCGGGAGACGGAGAACTTGTTGGCGGTCTGCATGTCTTTCGGTCCTCAGTCGTGCTGCGCGGGGCGCTGGGCGGGCGGGCCGGCGAGCGCGGGCGGCGCCGGCTCCTCCGGGGACGGCGGCACGTACGGCCGGATCTCGGGGGAGTCGATGGAGCCGTCGGGGTAGATCTTGGGCAGCTTCGTCTCCGGCCCCAGCAGCAGGGCCTTCTTCAGGTCCTGGTTGCCTTCCATGTCGAGGCCGTAGATGGCGTTGTAGATGTTGCGGACGGCGGGGCCGGAGGCCCCCGAGCCGGTGCCGCCCTGGGAGATCGTCATGACGATCGTGAAGTCCTTGGTGTAGGTCGCCAGCCAGGAGGTGGTCTGCTTGCCGTAGACCTGGGCGGTGCCGGTCTTGGCGTGCATCGGAATCTTGTCCATGGGCCAGCCGCCGAACCGCCAGGCGGCGGTACCGCCGGGCTCGACGACCATGCGCAGGCCGTGGTCGAGGTCGCTGATGGTCCGGGCGTCGACGGGCAGCCTGCCGTGGGCCTGGGGCTTGATCATCTCGATGCGCTTGCCGTCGGGGCTGATCACGGCCTTGCCGACGGTGGGGTCGAAGAGGGTGCCCCCGTTGCTGATGGCGGAGTAGGCGGTGGCCATCTGGATGGGGGTGACGAGGACGTCGCCCTGGCCGATGGCGAAGTTGATGCTGTCGAACGCCTTCAGCTGATTGCCTTCGAGGCAGCTCTCGTAGGCGATCTGCTCGACGTAGGTGCCGCCCTTCTTGCCCTGCTTGCACCAGGAGTCCTTGTTGGCCGCCCAGAAGCTCTTCTTCCACCGGCGGTCGGGGATGCGGCCGCTGACCTCGTTCGGCAGGTCGATCCCGGTCTCGGAGCCGAGTCCGAATTCGCGGGCGGTCCGGTAGAACCAGTCCTGGGCGTCCTTCTTGGGCTTGAGGCCGCCGTCGCGCTGCCACTCCTTGTGCCCGAGGGCGTAGAAGACGGTGTTGCAGGAGAACTTGAGGGCCTCGCCGAGGGTGATGGGCCCGTGCCCCTTGGACTCGAAGTTCGCGAAGCTGCGGCCGCCCATGTTGTAGGAGGCGCTGCAGTTGTACTTGTCGTCGAAGGCGTAGCCGGCCCGTACGGCCGCGCTCGCCGAGACCACCTTGAAGATGGAGCCCGCGGGTGCCTGGCCCTGGATGGCCCGGTTGAGCAGCGGGTAGTTGGACTTCTGGCTGGTGAGGTTGGCGTAGTCCTTGCCGGAGATGCCGCCGACCCAGGCGTTGGGGTCGTAGTCGGGCTGGGAGGCCATCGCGACGACGCGCCCGGTCTTGGCCTCCATGACGACGACGGCGCCCGAGTCCGCCTCGTACTTGCGGCCGGTGATGTTGTCGGTCTCGTTGCGGACGACCTTCATCGCCTCTTGGAGCTCGTACTCGGCCACGGCCTGGACCCGGGCGTCGATGCTGGTGATCAGGGTGGATCCGGGTACGCCCGCGTCGGACTGGGTCTGGTGCATGACCCGGCCGAGGTTGTCGACCTCGTAGGAGGTGACGGTCGCCTTGCCGCGCAGCTGCCTGTCATAGGTTCGTTCGATGCCGGAGCGGCCGACCTGGTCGGAGCGCAGGTGCGGCGAGTCGGTGTCCTTGGCCTTCTGGATCTCGTCGTCGGTGACCGGCGACAGGTAGCCGAGCACCTGTGCGGCGCGGGCCCCGCCGGGGGCCGGGTAGCGGCGGACGGCGGTGGGCTCCGCGGTGATGCCGGGGAAGTCCTCCGGGCGTTCGCGCAGTTGCAGCGCCTGCTGCGTGTTGGCTTCGAGGGTGATCGGGATCGGCTGGTACGGGGAGCCGTTCCAGCAGGGCGCGGGGGTCTGGGAGTCGCAGAGGCGGACCTTCTCCATGACCTCCTTGGGGGTCATGTCCAGGACGTCGGCGAGGCGGGTCATGACGCCCTTGCCCCTGTCCTTCATCTTCATCAGCGCCGTGCGGCTGGCCGAGACGACCAGGCGCGTCTCGTTGTCGGCGAGCGGTACCCCGCGGGCGTCGAGGACCGGCCCGCGGACGGCGGGCCGGACGACCCGCTGGACGTGGTTGCTCTTCGCCTCGTTGTAGTACTCCTCGCCGTTGCGGATCTGGAGGTACCACAGGCGTCCGCCGAGGGTGACCAGCATCGAGACGACGAGTACCTGGATGATGACGAGGCGGATCTGCACCCGGGAGGTGCGGCCGGTCTCGGGAATGTTGGTCACGTCCGCTCCCTCCTCAGAGTTTCTTGATGCTCTTCACACCCTTGACGCCCTTGACACCCTTTATCCGGCCGGCCCGGTTGGCGCGGCTGCGCGCGGTCTTCATGCGCAGGCCGCCGCGCTGGCTGCCGATCCGCAGGCCGGTGCCGCCGGCCAGCCAGCCGGAGGCGATGTCCTTGCCCTGCGGCGGGCCGCCGTTGGCCTCGACGGCCATCGGGTCGTTCTCGGCGCGCCGGGCGAGCGCCATGATGAACGGCACCGTGAACGGGGCGAGCAACAGGTCGTAGAGGACGGCGGTGAACAGCAGTCCGGTCAGCCCCACGTGCCGGGCGGCGGTGTCGCCGACGAGCGCTCCGACACCGGCGTAGAGCAGCGTGGAGGCGAAGGCGGCGCCCACGACGGTGAGCATCGGGCCCCAGGCGGAGCGGAAGCGTCCGCTGTCGGGGCGGACCAGCCCGGCGACGTAGCCGATGACGCACAGGACGAGCGCGTACCGGCCCGCGGCGTGGTCGGCGGGCGGGGCCAGGTCGGCGAGGAGTCCGGCGGCGAAGCCGATGAGGGCCCCGCTGACGTGCCCGTACACGAGTGCGAGGGCGACGACGGTGAGGAGGACCAGGTCGGGCACGGCACCGGGCAGTTGGAGCCGGCCCAGGACGGAGACCTGGAGGACGAGGGCGACCACGACGAGCGTGCCCGCGAGCAGGATCCGGTTGAAGCGCATGGCGGTCAGCTCCTACTCGTCGGCCGGCTTGCCGGACGCAGTGGCGGACGGGGTGACCGTGACGGTGACCGTCGGGGTGGGCTTGGGCGCCTCGGGCTTGGGCGGCAGGACGGCGTCGCGCGGGTCCTCGCGCGGGGGCATCACGACGACGCCGACGATGTCGAGGCGTGAGAAGGCGACGGCCGGCTTCACCCAGACGGTGCGGGTCAGGTCTCCGCGGGAGGGGTCGACCTTGATGACCTCGCCGATCGGCACGCCGGGTACGAAGGGCTTGTTGCCGCGCGAGCCGAAGGTGACGAGCCGGTCGCCGGGGTTGATCCGGGCCTTGCCGTTGAGCATCTGGACGGACATCGCGCGGTCGCCCTGGCCGGTGGCGAAGCCGAGCTCGCCGGTCTTCTCCAGGCGGGTGCCGACGGTGAAGTCCGGGTCGTTGGCAAGCACCACGGTCGCGGTGTCGGGGCCGACGGTGGAGACGCGGCCGACGAGGCCGTCCCCGTTGATGACGGTCATGTCGCGCTCGATGCCGTCCTTGCTGCCGGCGTCGATGGTGACGGTCCAGGAGAAGCCCTGGGCCGCTCCTATGGCGATGACCTCGGCGCCCTTGATGCCGTACTGACCCGCGCCCGCCCGCTTGAGCATCTCGTCCAGCTCGCGGATCCGGCTGCGGGTCTGGTCGTCGCTGCCCAGCTTGGCCTTCAGGACGGCGTTCTGGCGCTCCAGTACGGCGATCCGGTCGTGCCGCTCACCGGAGTCCCGTACCGCCCCTATGGCGTTGGCGACGGGGTCGACGGCGGTCGACACGCCCTTCTCGACCGGGCCGAAGACCGCTGCGGCGGCCTGCCGGGCGCCGTCGACCGGCGACTCCTCGCCTGCCCTGATGTCCACCGTGATCAATGCGAACGCGATGGCGATCAGAAGCACCAGGAGCAGCCGGCTCTCTCGTGTGTCCCTCACGTGCGGCGGCCGTGCCTTCCTCGTCGTAATTCTCTTTTGCCTGTATATCAACGATCCGCCGCACGGGCCCGGTAGCACCCGTACGGCGGATCCTTGTGTGTCCGCATGGCCCTCCGGCAGGGAGGGCGTGTGTCAGCGCCGGGGCTGGGCGTCCAGGACCTGCTGGAGGGCCTCGAACTCCTCGACGCACTTGCCGGAGCCGAGCGCGACGGAGTCGAGCGGGTCCTCGGCGATGTGGATGGGCATGCCCGTCTCGCGGCGCAGCCGCTCGTCGAGGCCGCGCAGCAGGGCGCCGCCGCCGGTCAGGACGATGCCGCGGTCCATGATGTCGCCGGAGAGCTCCGGCGGGCACTTGTCCAGGGTGGTCTTGACCGCGTCGACGATGGCGTTGACCGGCTCCTCGATGGCCTTGCGCACCTCGGCGGCCGAGATGACGACGGTCTTCGGCAGCCCGGACACCAGGTCACGGCCGCGGATCTCGGTGTGCTCGTCCTTGTCGAGGTCGTAGGCCGACCCGATGGTGATCTTGATCTGCTCGGCGGTGCGCTCGCCGAGGAGGAGCGAGTACTCCTTCTTGATGTGCTGGATGATCGCGTTGTCGAGCTCGTCGCCGGCCACCCGGATGGACTGCGCCGTGACGATTCCGCCGAGGGAGATGACGGCGACCTCGGTGGTGCCGCCGCCGATGTCCACGACCATGTTTCCGGTGGCCTCGTGGACGGGCAGGCCCGAGCCGATGGCGGCGGCCATGGGCTCTTCGATGATGTGCACCTGACGGGCGCCGGCCTGCGTGGACGCCTCGATGACGGCGCGGCGCTCCACTCCCGTGATGCCGGAGGGTACGCAGACCACGACGCGCGGGCGGGCCAGGTAGCGGCGCTTGTGGATCTTGAGGATGAAGTACCGGAGCATACGCTCGGTGATCTCGAAGTCGGCGATCACGCCGTCCTTCAGGGGCCGGACGGCGACGATGTTGCCGGGCGTCCGGCCGATCATCTTCTTCGCCTCGGAGCCGACCGCGAGAATTCCGCCGGTGTTCGTGTTGATGGCGACCACGGACGGCTCGTTCAGAACGATTCCCCGGCCCCTCACGTACACCAGCGTGTTGGCGGTCCCGAGGTCGATCGCCATGTCACGGCCGATGAACGACATGTTGTTCCCCTTGTTCCCCATGAGGAGCGTCTGGCCTTCCAGTTGATAGCGGCTGCTGTCAGGTCGGCGAGGTGGGTGTGTGGGTGGAGGCCCCATCGTAGTGCCGCAGGTACGGACATCGCGCGACGGGACTCCGGCAATCCCGCCGGAACGGATACCCGTCCCCTTAGTGGTGACGTCGGGTCCTGCACATGCGTTCCCGCTACGGCCCCCGAATACCGAAGGGCGACCGAAATTACTTCGGTCGCCCCAGGTCATGAGCGCTATTCGGCTGATGTTGAGTCAGAAAAGAGTGATCACAGCGCCGGGAAGAACAGCTTCAGCTCACGCTCGGCGGACTCCTCGGAATCCGAGGCGTGGATCAGGTTCTCCCGGGTGACGGTGCCGAAGTCTCCGCGGATGGAACCGGGCGCCGCGGCGATCGGGTCGGTGGGTCCGGCCAGCTGGCGGACGCCCTCGATCACGCGTTCCCCTTCCACGACCAGGGCGACCACGGGACCGCTGGACATGAAGCCCATGAGGGGCTCGTAGAAGACCTTGCCCTTGTGCTCGCCGTAGTGCGCCTCAAGGGTCTCCTGGTCCAGCGTGCGCAGCTCCAGCGCCGGGATGGTCCAGCCGGCCTTCCGCTCGATGCGGCCGATGATCTCGCCCACCAGACCGCGGCGGACGGCGTCGGGCTTGAGCAGGACGAGGGTGCGCTGGGTCATGTTTCGGCTCCTTGCGGCATACGGGTGCGGTGGGACGAATCTACAGGGCCGTCGGAGGCCGTCCGATCGGCACCCGTCACGCAGCGTCAGGCGCTGTCGGCGACGCCGCCGATTCCTGAGCGGCGGCCCAGCGGGCCTTGATCGAGTCGATCTTGCGGCCGTAGTGCACCGAGCACCACCACAGTGCCGCGAACGCCGTGCCGAGGATGAACATCATCGGGACGACCAGCCCGCTCAGGAACAGGCCGATCTGGAGCGCCCACCCGATCTGCACGGCCCCGGGCCGCGAGAGCATCCCGCACAGCAGGACCGACAGCAGCATGGCGATCCCGCAGACCGTCCAGACCACCGCCTGCGTCAGGTCCGGGTTCTTCATCGCCACGAGTCCCGCGAACCCGATCACGAAGAACTCGGCGATCAGCGTGCTCGCACACAGTGTGCGCATCCTCAGCCCCTCCCCAGCAGCAGGCGGGCCTCGCCCACCGTGATCACGGACCCGGTCACCAGCACACCGGCCCCGCCGTACTCGGCCTCTTCCTCCGCCAGGGTGATCGCCGCCTCGATGGCGTCGTCCAGCCGCGGCTCCACCTGCACCCGGTCCGGCCCGAAGACCTCCACCGCGACCGCGGCGAGCTCGTCGGCCCCCATCGAGCGGTGGCTGGAGTTCTCCGTCACCACCACCTCCGCGAGGATCGGCTCGAAGGCCTCGAAGAGCCCCCGCACGTCCTTGCCCTCGCTGGCGCCGACCACGCCGATCAGCCGGCTGAAGCCGAAGGACTCGGTGAGCGCCTCGGCCGTGGCCCCCGCACCCGCCGGGTTGTGCGCCGCGTCCAGGACCACCGTCGGGCTGCGCCGCACGACTTCCATCCGGCCCGGCGAGGTCACCGAGGCGAAGGCCTTGCGCACCGTATCGGCGTCCAGCACCCGCGCGCCGTCGCCGCCGACCCCGAAGAAGGCCTCGACCGCGGCCAGCGCCACGGCCGCGTTGTGCGCCATGTGGGCGCCGTAGAGCGGCAGGAAGATGCCGTCGTACTCGCCGCCCAGTCCGCGCAGCGTCAGCTGCTGGCCGCCGACGGCGACCTCGCGGCTCACCACGCCGAACTCCATGCCCTCGCGGGCCACCGTCGCATCGACCTCGACGGCCTTCTTCAGCAGCACCTGCGCCGCGTCCACCGGCTGCTGCGCCAGGATCACGGTGGCGCCCTGCTTGATGACCCCGCCCTTCTCCTGCGCGATCTCGCCCGGCGTGGAGCCGAGCCGGTCCGTGTGGTCCAGGCTGATCGGGGTGACCACCGCGACCGAGCCGTCGATCACGTTGGTCGCGTCCCAGCTGCCGCCCATGCCGACCTCGACCACGGCGGCGTCCACCGGGGCGTCCGCGAAGGCCGCGTACGCCATGCCGGTGAGGACCTCGAAGAACGACAGCCGGTACTCCTGCGCCGCGTCCACCATCTCCACGTACGGCTTGATGTCGTGGTAGGTCTCCACGAACCGCGCGGCGGTGATCGGCGCCCCGTCCAGGCTGATCCGCTCGGTGATCGACTGCACGTGCGGGCTGGTGTAGCGGCCCGTGCGCAGCTCGAAGGCGTTCAGCAGGGCCTCGATCATGCGGGCCGTGCTGGTCTTGCCGTTGGTGCCGGTGACATGGATGGAGGGGTACGCGCGCTGCGGCTCGCCCAGTACGTCCATCAGCGCCGCGATCCGCGACACCGACGGCTCCAGCTTGGTCTCGCCCCAGCGGGTGGCCAGCTCCTGCTCCACCTCCTGCAGCGCCTTCGCCACCTCGGGGTCGACGGGCGCCTGGCGCACCGGGTCGCCCTGGGGCGGGCCGGCCTGGGCGCGCAGGGTGCGGCTGCCCGCCTCGATCACCGCCAGGTCGGGGTCACGGTCGGACTCTGCCGTCACGATCCGGTCGAACTCGTCGGGTCCGGCGGAACCGTCGGAGTCATCGAAGGGGCTGTTGTGGCTGTCGGGCTGCTGCTCACTCACGGAGCCCAGTCTACGGACGTGGACCCCAAGGACTTTCGGCCCGGCCGTTTCGGGACCTTCGGCGACGGAAGCGACCGTATCGTTATGCAAGCCTTGCGGGCAGGAGATTGGGGAACAAATGCCGCAGGCCAGCACCAACAAGACAGCGTCCAGCCGCGACATAGGGATAGACCTCGGGACGGCCAACACGCTCGTCTATGCGCGGGGGCACGGCATCGTCCTGAATGAGCCGTCCGTGGTCGCCGTCAAGGCGGGCACGACCACAGCCCTGGCCGTAGGCGCCGAGGCCAAGGAGACCATCGGCCGCACCCCCGGCTCCATCACCGCGATCCGCCCCCTCAAGGACGGCGTGATCTGCGACTACGAGGCCGCTGAGGAGATGATCCGGCACTTCGTCCGCAAGGCGGTCCCCGGCCGGCGGACCCGTACCCGGATGGTGATCTGCGTACCGTCCGGGGTGACCCCCGTCGAGCGGCGGGCCATCGTCCACGCCTCCACCCGGGCCGGCGCCAAGGTCGTGCACCTGATCGAGGAGCCCATGGCGGCCGCGATCGGCGCAGGACTGCCGGTGTCCGAGCCGCGCGGCTCGATGGTCGTCGACATCGGCGGCGGCACCTCCGAGGTCGCCGTCATCTCGCTGGGCGGCATCGTCACCTCCCAGTCGCTGCGCGTCGGCGGGGACCGGCTGGACGCCGCGATCATGGACTACGTGCGCAAGGAGCACTCGCTGCTCATCGGCGAGCGCACCGCCGAGGACATCAAGGTGGGCATCGGCTCGGCCTGGCCCGTGCCCGGCCAGCCCGAGCTGGAGACCCGCACCTTCACCGTGCGGGGCCGCGAGAAGGTCGGCGGCATGCCGAAAACCCTCCAGCTCGGCGCCACGGACGTGCGGGCCGCGCTCGACGAGCCGATCGAGGCGATCATCGCCGCGGTGCGCACCACCCTGGAGGAGTGCCCGCCGGAACTGTCCGGCGACGTGATGGAACACGGCATCGTCCTGACCGGCGGCGGCGCCCTGCTGCCCGGCCTGGACCTGCGCATGGCCTCCGCGACCGGCATCCCGGTCTTCGTGGCGGACGATCCGCTGGACTGCGTGGCGCTGGGCTCCGGCAAGTGCGTGGAGGACCTGGACACCCTGAGCAGCCTGCTGGCCCCGGCCCGGGCCTGACCGGCGGCCCGGCCCCGGCCCGATCGGCTCAGCCGCGCGGGAGGGTGGCCACGACCTCGTAGGCGTCGGGGGTGCGCGTCGCCGTCAGGTCCCCGCCCAGGCTGCGCACGCGCTCCGACATGCTCGCCGTGCCCGAGCCCGCCGAGACCGGGGCCCTGGTCGGGTTCCGGTCGGGCAGGCCGTTGCGCACGGCGATCCGCAGCCGGTCGCCCTCCGCCGTGATCGACACCTCGATGGTCTCGCCGCGGGCGTGCTTGGCCGCGTTGGTCAGGCACTCCTGCACCACTCGGTAGACCGCCGCCTGCCGCAGCGGCGACACCCCGTTCACGTCCGGGTCCATGGCCAGCCGTACGGGAGAACCGGCCCGGCCGCTCTCCTCCGCGAGCGCCGCCAGCCCGTCCACGCCCGGGGTCGAGGCCCGCTCCCCGCGCTGCACGATGATCTCGTTCAGCACCAGGTGGGCCCGGCGCGCCGTGTCCGCGAGCTCCTCGAAGTCCTTCGCGTACGCCGTCTCGCGCGCCCGCATCGACAGCACCTCGGAGCGAACCGTGAGCAGCGTCAGCTCCCGCCCGACGAAGTCGTGGACGTCGCGGGCGACGGAGGTCCGCTCCTGCTGGACGGCCTGGAACACGGCGGACTCGGCCCGCCGCGCGGCGATCTCGCGCACCAGGTCGTGCCGGTAGGCGGCGATGCCCACGGCCGAGGCGAGCACCCCGATGGGCACGACGAGGCTGAGGAAGGAGCTGAGGCTCTCGACCCGCGGCTCGGGCCAGCCCGGCACGCTGAACACCACCAGCGCGAAGGCCACGTACCCGAGCGTGGCCAGGATCCCGGCCCGGCGCCCGCGGTAGCGGCCGACCGAGTAGAGGGCGAACTGGATCAGGGTGAGCTCGTGGAGCCAGCCGATGAAGAGCAGCGCGGCGAGGAACGAGATCCACGGCGCCCGGCGCCGCACCAGCAGGCTCGCGCAGCCCGCGGCGAGCACGACGGCGGCGGCGGGGCCGCTGAGCGAGTTGTCGGCGGCCGCCAGACCCGGCAGGTCCAGCGCCATCAGGGCGAAGCAGCTCAGTGCCGCCAGCACGTCCAGCGTCCGCGGTGACCCGGACCAGCCCTCGCTGAGCCGGCGGCCGGTGGCCACGGCCCAGTTGAGCGCCGAGGCGACGGGCTTGACGTGCATGCCCCCCATCATCCGTCGTCGGCGGCTGCGATCCGATCCAGCCAACGCCACAAATGGAGTGATATACCGCACTCCAGTCATCGCGGAAAGGGGCCGGAAGGCCCTGCGGGCCGCGACTTTCCGCCCTGCCGAGGGCCGCCGCGCCTCTCGTAGCGTCGAAAGAATGACGACCGACGACATCCGCCCCGTCCGTACCTCCCGGGGTACGGCACTGCTCCTGCTGATCGGCGGCCTGATCGGCACGCTGGCCTCGGGCGTCCTCACCTACGACCGCATCCGCACCCTGGAGGACCCGCTCTTCACGCCCGGGTGCAATGTCAACGCGGTCCTCAGCTGCGGTGACGTGATGACCACCTGGCAGAGCAACCTGCTGGGCTTCCCCAACATGCTGCTCGGCATCGCCGGCTTCGCGGGGCTGGCGGGCCTGGGCGCGGCCCTCGTGGCCGGCGCCGTGTTCCCCCGCTGGCTGTGGCGCGTCCTGTGGGCCGCGACCGCCGCGGGCTTCGCCTTCACCGCGTGGCTCATCAGCCAGTGCCTGTACGTGATCGGGGCGCTCTGCCCGTGGTGCATGGTCGTCTGGGCGGTGATGATCCCGCTGTTCTGGTACGTCACCCGGCAGCTGGCCGCGCCCGGCTCACGACTGCGGGCGCTCCCCCACTGGCTGGTCCCGGCCGCCCTGTACGCGGTGCTCACCGGGCTGATCGTCGGAGAGTTCGGCAGCCGGCTGCTGTGATGCCGGCCCCCGCGCGGGGAAGGCATACGGGGAAGGCCCCCACATCGACCGACGGTGTGGGGGCCTTCCCTGTGTCCTGCTTCGTACGGGCTGCTAGGCGGCGGGCAGCGCCGCCAGCTGCGCCTGGAGCCGGGCGATGTCCGCCTCGGCCTTGGCGAGCCGGCCCTTGATCTTGTCCACGACGTTGTCGGGGGCCTTGGCGATGAACGCCTCGTTCCCCAGCTTCGCCTCGGCCTGCTGCTTCTCCTTCTCGGCGGCGGCCAGGTCCTTGGTCAGGCGCTTGCGCTCCGCCGGGATGTCGATGGTGCCCGACAGGTCGAGCGCGACGCTGGCTCCGGCGACCGGCAGGGTCGCGGTGGCGCTGAAGCCGTCGCCCTCCGGCTGGAGGCGCAGCACCTGGCGGATGGCGGCCTCGTGGGCGCTCAGCGAGGTGGCGGACAGGTCCAGGCGGGCCGGGACCTTCTGCTTGTCGTCGAGCCCCTGCTCCTTGCGGAACCGGCGGACCTCCCGGACCAGGCTCTGGACGGCCTCGATTTCGGCCTCGGCGGCCGCGTCGCGGAAGCCGCTGTCCTTCGGCCAGTCGGCGATCACGAGGGACTCGCCGCCGGTCAGCGCGGTCCACAGCGTCTCGGTGACGAAGGGGACCACCGGGTGCAGCAGGCGCAGCATGACGTCGAGGACCTCGCCGAGGACCCGCGCGGAGGCCTTGGCCGGCTCGCCGCCCGCGAAGAACGTGGTCTTCGACAGCTCGACGTACCAGTCGAAGACCTCGTCCCACGCGAAGTGGTAGAGGGCGTCCGACAGCTTCGAGAACTGGTAGTCGTCGTAGAACCCGTCGGCCTGCGCGACCGTCTCGTTCAGCCGGGACAGGATCCAGCGGTCGGTCGCCGACAGCTGCTCGACCGGCGGCAGGTCGCCCTCGATCGTGGCGCCGTTCATCATCGCGAAGCGCGTGGCGTTCCAGATCTTGTTGGCGAACTTGCTGGAGGCCTGGACCCAGTCCTCGCCGATCGGGACGTCGACGCCCGGGTTGGCGCCGCGGGCCAGGGTGAAGCGGACGGCGTCGGAGCCGTACTTGTCCATCCAGTCCAGGGGGTTCACGGCGTTGCCGAAGGACTTCGACATCTTCTTGCCGCGCTCGTCGCGGACCATGCCGTGCAGGGCGATGGTGTGGAACGGCGGGGTGCCGTCCATCGCGTAGAGGCCGAACATCATCATCCGGGCGACCCAGAAGAAGAGGATGTCGTAGCCGGTGACCAGGACGGAGTTCGGGTAGAACTTCGCCAGGCTCTCGGTCTGCTTCGGCCAGCCGAGCGTGGAGAACGGCCACAGGCCCGAGGAGAACCAGGTGTCGAGGACGTCGGTGTCCTGGGTCCAGCCCTCGGCCTCGGTGCCGGGAGGCTGTTCGTCCGGTCCGACGCAGACGACCTCGCCGTTCGGGCCGTACCAGACGGGGATGCGGTGGCCCCACCACAGCTGGCGCGAGATGCACCAGTCGTGGAGGTTGTCGACCCAGTCGAAGTACCGCTTCTCCATCTCCTGCGGGTGGATCTTGACCTTGCCGTCGCGGACCGCGTCACCGGCGGCCTTCGCGAGCGGGCCGACCTTGACCCACCACTGCATGGACAGGCGCGGCTCGATGGTGGTCTTGCAGCGCGAGCAGTGGCCGACCGAGTGGGTGTACGGGCGCTTCTCGGCGACGATGCGGCCCTCGGCGCGCAGCGCGGCGACGATGGCGGAGCGGGCCTCCAGACGGTCCAGACCCTGGAAGGGGCCGTGGGCCGTGATGATGGCGTGCTCGTCCATGACGGCGAGGTTCGGCAGGCCGTGGCGCTGGCCGATCTCGAAGTCGTTGGGGTCGTGCGCCGGGGTCACCTTGACGGCGCCGGTACCGAACTCGGGGTCGACGTGCTCGTCGGCGACGATCGGGATGCGGCGGCCGGTCAGCGGCAGCTCGATCTCGGTGCCGACCATGTGCTTGTAGCGCTCGTCCTCGGGGTGGACGGCGACGGCCGTGTCGCCGAGCATCGTCTCGGCGCGGGTCGTCGCGACGACGATGGAGTTCTCCCCGTCGCCGTAGCGGATGGAGACGAGCTCACCGTCGTCGTCCTGGTACTCGACCTCGATGTCCGAGATCGCGGTGAGGCAGCGCGGGCACCAGTTGATGATGCGCTCGGCGCGGTAGATCAGCTCGTCGTCGTAGAGCTTCTTGAAGATGGTCTGGACGGCCTCGGAGAGGCCCTCGTCCATGGTGAAGCGCTCGCGCGACCAGTCGACGCCGTCGCCGAGGCGACGCATCTGGCCGGAGATCTGCCCGCCGGACTCGCCCTTCCACTGCCAGACGCGCTCGACGAACGCCTCACGGCCCAGGTCGTGGCGGGACTTGCCCTCCTTGGCGAGCTCGCGCTCGACGACGTTCTGGGTCGCGATGCCGGCGTGGTCCATGCCGGGCTGCCACAGGGTCTCGTAGCCCTGCATGCGCTTGCGGCGGGTCAGGGCGTCGATCAGCGTGTGCTCGAAGGCGTGGCCCAGGTGGAGCGAGCCCGTGACGTTCGGCGGCGGGATGACGATGGTGTACGGAGGCTTATCGCTCTTCTCGTCGGCCTCGAAATACCCACGCTCTACCCAGCGCTCGTAGAGCTTCCCCTCTACGTCGGCCGGCGCGTACGTGGTCGGCAGTTCGGAGTTGGGGCTGCTGGGTGTCTGCGTGTTCTCGGTCACGGGGCACAGTTTAGAGCCGTAACAGTCCAGTCATGAAACCGGCTTTCCAGGGACCCGGGGCCCTGCGCGCCTTCGGCTTCCGACAGGATGTGTGAAACGGATAAGCAACCTCACAGGGGGACGCGGGATGAGTTACAACCAGCCGGGACCGTACGGGCAGCAGCCGCAGCAGCCGGGACCCTACGGGCAGCAGCCTCCGCAGGCACCGGGGCCGTACGGGCAGCCCGCCCCCCAGCCCGGTTACGGCTACCCGCAGCAGCCGGGCGTACCGCCGCAGCAGGGCTACCCGCAGCAGCCCGGATACCAGCAGCAGCCCCCGCAGGGCGGCTACGGCTACCCCCAGCAGCAGGCCCCGTACGGCGGGCAGCCCCCGAAGAAGTCCAAGGCGGGCGTCATCATCGCGGTGGTCGTCGCGGTCGCGGTGGTCGCGGGCGGCGGCTGGTACTTCACGATGGGCGGCGGCGCGAGCGCCTCCATCTCGGCCGACACCAAGGGCTACAAGCTGGTCGCCCCGGAGTCGGTGGACGAGTTCAAGAAGGACCCGAAGTACAAGGACAAGGACTTCAGCGACAAGGACAAGAAGGAAGCCGAGGCGGTGGGCGTCAAGGACCCCACCCAGGTGGGCATGACCTACCAGTCCGGCGACCCGAAGAACCCGCTGGCCGGCAAGCTCCTCAACTTCTCCGGCGTCTACGGCGAGATCGCCGACCCGGAGAAGACCGTGGACGCGTACTTCGCCCTGGCCAAGCTGGAGGCCACCAAGGACGACAGCAAGCAGTCGGTCGACCTCATCGGGAGCCCCAAGACGATGACCCCGTCCGGGTTCAAGGGCGCCGTGATGAAGTGCCAGGAGGCCAAGTTCACCTCGAAGGACCCGGCGACCAAGGGTCCCAAGGAGTTCACGCTCCCGATCTGCATCTGGGGTGACTACAGCACCCTGGGCACGGTCACCGCCATGGAGATGGCCTCCCTGATCGCCGGCAAGTCGGGCTACACCCTGGACCAGACGGCGGAGTACACCGCGAAGCTCTACAACACCGCCCGCGTCAAGAAGTAACAGCGCTGCGGCAGGCATGCAGAAGGGGGGGGGGGGGGGGGGGGGGGGGGCCTTTCTGCTTTTTTTCTGTGTTCCTTTCTTTTGGCGTCCCTTCTTCCCCTCCTTTTTGGTTAGGCGGCATTCTCTTTTGGGTCCCGGTCTTTTTGGA
>NZ_JBVJUY010000005.1:70724-85857 GCF_055604165.1 Streptomyces sp. NPDC037242 | reverse complement strand
ACCTACCCTTCCACCGAGAAAGCCCCCACCCCCCCCCCACCACCCCCACCCCCCCCCCCCCCCCCCCCCCCCCCCCCCCCCTTCTGCATGCTCTGCGTACCGCCTTGCGGCTACTGCCCTGCCGCTACTGCCTTGCGGCTAGGCCGACTTCTCGTGCGGGCCCTGGTCCTTCGGGACGATCCGCGGGACCAGCGTCGGGTTGACGTTGGAGCGGACCACGTCCGCCGTGATGACCACGCGGGCCACGTCCTTGCGGGACGGGACCTCGTACATCACCGACATCAGCACCTCCTCCATGATGGCGCGCAGGCCGCGCGCGCCGGTCTGGCGGAGGATCGCCTGGTCCGCGATGGCTTCCAGCGCCTCGCGCTCGAAGTCCAGCTCGACACCGTCGAGTTCGAACAGCCGCTGGTACTGCTTCACCAGGGCGTTGCGCGGCTCGACGAGGATCTGGAGCAGGGCCTCGCGGTCGAGGTTGTGCACGGAGGTCAGAACGGGGAGGCGGCCGATGAACTCGGGGATCATCCCGAACTTCACCAGGTCCTCCGGCATGACCTCCTGGAACTGGTCGCTCGCCTCGATCTCGCGCTTCGAGCGGATGGTCGCCCCGAAGCCGATGCCCTTGGCGCCCGCACGCGACTCGATGATCTTCTCCAGGCCGGCGAAGGCGCCGCCCACGATGAAGAGCACGTTCGTCGTGTCGATCTGGATGAACTCCTGGTGCGGGTGCTTGCGGCCGCCCTGCGGCGGGACGGAGGCGGTCGTGCCCTCCAGGATCTTCAGCAGGGCCTGCTGCACGCCCTCGCCGCTCACATCACGGGTGATCGACGGGTTCTCGCTCTTGCGGGCGACCTTGTCGATCTCGTCGATGTAGATGATCCCGGTCTCGGCCTTCTTGACGTCGTAGTCGGCGGCCTGGATCAGCTTGAGCAGGATGTTCTCGACGTCCTCGCCGACATACCCGGCCTCCGTCAGCGCCGTCGCGTCGGCGATGGCGAACGGGACGTTGAGCATGCGGGCGAGCGTCTGGGCCAGCAGGGTCTTGCCCGAGCCCGTGGGGCCCAGCAGCAGGATGTTGGACTTCGCGAGCTCGATCGCGTCGTCACGGCCCTGCGCGCCGCCGTTCTCGCCGGCCTGGACCCGCTTGTAGTGGTTGTACACCGCTACCGAGAGCGCCTTCTTCGCCGGCTCCTGGCCGACGACGTAGCTCTCCAGGAACTCGTAGATCTCACGAGGCTTGGGGAGTTCCTCCCACCGGACCTCGGAGGTCTCCGCGAGCTCCTCCTCGATGATCTCGTTGCAGAGGTCGATGCACTCGTCGCAGATGTACACACCGGGTCCTGCGATGAGCTTCTTCACCTGCTTCTGGCTCTTCCCGCAGAACGAGCACTTGAGCAGGTCGCCGCCGTCACCGATGCGTGCCACGAGGTGCTTCCCCTTCGCCTGGGAGACGCCTGGTTCAGCGCTCCTGGTGCCTCATATCCGACGGTACCTTGCCGGGGGCCCCGTGCGGGGCCCCCTTGACGTGGTTCACATCGCCGAATGCGGCTGTGTGGCCACGCCAACTGGCGGCAAGGATCAGGCCGAGCTCTTGCGGGTGGAGATGATCTGGTCGATCAGGCCGTAGGCCAGAGCGTCCTCGGCCGTGAGGATCTTGTCGCGCTCGATGTCCTCGCGGATCTTCTCCAGCGGGGTCGTCGAGTGCTTGGCCAGCATGGACTCCAGCTGGTCGCGCATGCGCAGGATCTCGTTGGCCGCGATCTCCAGGTCGGAGAGCTGCTCACGGCCGGTGCCGCCGGAGGGCTGGTGGATCAGCACTCGGGCGTTCGGCAGGGCCATGCGCTTGCCGGGGGTACCGGCGGCGAGCAGGACCGCGGCGGCGGAGGCCGCCTGGCCCATGCAGACCGTCTGGATGTCCGGCTTCACGAACTGCATCGTGTCGTAGATCGCCGTCAGCGCCGTGAAGGAGCCGCCGGGGCTGTTGATGTAGATCGAGATGTCGCGGTCGGGGTCCATCGACTCCAGGCACAGCAGCTGCGCCATGACGTCGTTGGCCGAGGCGTCGTCGATCTGCACGCCGAGGAAGATCACGCGCTCCTCGAAGAGCTTCGCGTACGGGTCGTACTCGCGCACGCCCTGCGAGGTGCGCTCGACGAAGCGCGGGATGACGTAGCGGTTGTCCACCTGAGCGCCGGTGTAGAGGCCGCTCGCGGGAGAGAGGTTGTTCATGTGCATCTGGGTGTTCACCATCCTGGTGGCGTTCTGCGGGCTGTCGGCTGCTGGGTACTGACGGTGTGCGCCGGGATCAGGCCCCGGTGCCGCCGCCGCCCGGAACGTTGGACGCGGCCGAGATGATCTCGTCGATGAGGCCGTACTCCTTGGCCTCCTCGGAGGTGAACCAGCGGTCGCGGTCACCGTCGCGGATGATCGCCTCGACGGTCTGGCCCGAGTGGAACGCGGTGATCTCGGCCATGCGCTGCTTGGTGCGCAGCAGGTACTGGGCCTGGATCTTGATGTCCGACGCGGTGCCACCGATGCCGGCGGAGCCCTGGTGCATCAGGATGTCGGTGTTCGGGAGGGCGAAGCGCTTGCCCTTGGCGCCGCCGGTCAGCAGGAACTGGCCCATCGAGGCCGCCATGCCCATGCCGATGGTGACGACGTCGTTCGGGATGTACTGCATGGTGTCGTAGACGGCCATGCCGGCCGTCACCGAGCCACCGGGGCTGTTGATGTACAGGTAGATGTCCTTCTCCGGCTCGGCGGCCAGGAGGAGGAGCTGCGCCGTGATCTTGTTCGCGATGTCGTCGTCTACCTGCTGGCCGAGGAAGATGATCCGCTCGCCGAGCAGCCGGTTGTAGACATGGTCGCCGAGGCCGCCACCGATGGACGGCTCACCCGCGGCGTAAGGCTTCAGATTCGTCACGTATCCACCTGCTCGTCTCCGACGGCCACATGCCGTCTCAGCGTCTCGTTCTGGGGCGCGGACCGGCCGTGCGGACGATGTCCACCGGCTTCGGGTACTCCCGTGCCCTCGTATTCATGGACCCTAACGCGCAGGTCGGACAACGCCATCCCGCTTCCCGAACTGTTCGCTCGGAGCGCAAGGTACGAGGGCCCCTGAAACGGTGTGCGGAAGGGCCCGGACGCGACTGCGTCCGGGCCCTTCCGGCACTGCTCAGCGGGTCTCGCGCAGGGCGGGACCCGAGGTGTTACTTGGCCTCTTCGGCCGCGACCTCGGCGTCACCGTCGACAGCGTTCTCGACGGTCTCGGCGGCCTGCTCGACCTCGTCCTCGTCGTCGGAGAGGTCGACGACCTCACCCTTGGTGTCGACGACCTTGGAGGCCTCGACGACGACCGCGAGGGCCTTGCCGCGGGCGACCTCGCCGACGAGCATCGGGACCTGGCCACCCTCGACGACGGCCTGGGCGAACTGGTCGGGGGACATGCCGGAGGAAGCGGCGCGACGCATGAGGTGCTCGGTGAGCTCCTCCTGGTTGACGCCCAGCTTCTCCTTGTTGACCAGCGCGTCGAGGACGAACTGGGTCTTGATGCCCTTGATCGCCTGCTCGGAGGTCTCGGCGTCGAACTCCTCGCGGGTCTTGCCCTGGATCTCGAGGTACTTGTCGAGGTCGAGGCCCATCTGGCCGAGCTGGTGGTGCTCGAGGTTGTGCGTGCGGGTCTGGACCTCGTCCGCGAGGAGCTTCTCGGGGATCGGGACCTCGACGAGCTCCAGCAGCTTCTCCAGGACGCGCTCCTGGGCCTGCGTGGCCTGGTCGTACTGCTTCATGTTCTCGAGGCGCGTACGGCTGTCGGCCTTGAGGGCCTCGATGGTGTCGAACTCGCTCGCCATCTGGGCGAACTCGTCGTCCAGCTCCGGCAGCTCACGGGCGGAGACCTTGGTGACCTTGACGGTGACCTCGGCGTCCTTGCCCTCGGCGGAGCCGCCCTTCAGCTGGGAGGTGAAGGTGGCCTCGCCACCGGCCTCCAGGCCCTTGACGGCCTCGTCGATGCCTTCGAGGAGCTCGCCCGAGCCGATGGTGTAGGAGACGTCGGTGGCGACACCGTCCTCCAGCACCTCGCCGTCGACCTTGGCCTCAAGGTCGATGGTGACGACGTCGCCGTCCTCGGCCGCGCGCTCGACGTCCTTGGTGGACGCGAAGCGGCCGCGCAGCTGCTCGACCGACTTCTCGACGTCCTCGTCGGAGACCTCGATGGCGTCGACCTCGACCTCGATGCCGGAGTAGTCCGGGATCTCGATCTCGGGGCGCACGTCGACCTCGGCGGTGAAGGCCAGCAGCTCGCCGTCCTTCAGCTCCGTGATGTCGACCTCGGGCTGGCCCAGCGGGTTCAGGTCGGCCTCGTTGACGGCCTCGGTGTAGAACTTCGGGAGGGCGTCGTTGACGGCCTCCTCCAGCACCGCACCGCGGCCGAAGCGCTGGTCGATGACGCGGTTAGGGATCTTGCCCTTGCGGAAGCCCTTCACCGTGACCTGCTGGTTGATCTTCTTGTACGCCGCGTCGAGGCTGTCCTTGAGCTCCTCGAAGGGCACCTCAACAGTGAGCCGAACCCGAGTCGGGTTCAGGGTCTCCACGGCGCTCTTCACGGTTCGGTCTCCTTGTGGCTGACTGCTGGGGATTCTGCCGTCGCGCTGAGATTCAGCGGTTCGGCGGACTTCGGCCCGGTACATCAGACACACGGGCACGCAGCTTGCATAGTAACCGCAAGCGGCAATCAGCCCACAACGCGATCATGACGATGAGCGGTGGTGGTGGTCGGGGTGGCCGGATTCGAACCGACGACCTTCCGCTCCCAAAGCGGACGCGCTACCAAGCTGCGCCACACCCCGTCGGTGCGACACGTAGGGTACATGCCCGGAGACACTCCGACGCCCCTGGTTTACGGGAAGGCCTCGCGCGAGCCACTCGGGACTCCGAAATGCGGTGTGCGATCCCCCGCCGCGACCCGCTAGGATGCTGTTCGTGCCGCGGTCCTCGGACCTGCGGCGCGCGCGTTGCGGGTGTAGCTCAATGGTAGAGCACTAGTCTTCCAAACTAGCTACGCGGGTTCGATTCCCGTCACCCGCTCAGAAGCACAAAGGGCCAGGTCAGAGGATGTTTCCTCGACCTGGCCCTTCGTCGTCCCCGGGGTTAGCGTGGCGGGCCGGGGGTGCGGAACGGGCAGCACCTGCGCCTCGATGCGGGCGTTGACCTCGAGGAGGGCTCCTCCGGGCTCGTTCTGGAGCGTGACGACTTGCTCCAGGGCCAGGTCGGAGGGTGTTTCCTCCGCCTGGCCCTGGTGGGTTTCTAGAGCTTGATGCCCGCGATCGTGTCCGCGAGGGAGTTCAGGAAGCGGTTGACGTCAGGGGCGATCGAGCTGGACGCGAGGAAGAAGCCGAAGAGGACCGCGACGATCGCGGGGCCGGCCTTGATGTGGTTGCCGCGGATGAGCACCACAAGGATGATCGCCAACAGAACCACCACTGACAGCGAAATGGCCACTACTGATCACACCTTCGGTCGTCCCCTGGTCGGCCCGGGGCGCACGGCCAAGCACACCCCCACACGGACCATCCTCCCACCAACGGGCCCCGGCTATCCGCCCCGTGGCGAATCGCCGTCGGAACGTTTCCGCCAACCGCACATGCACCGGGCGTAGTCAGGGCGCGGTGAGGCCGAGCAGTGAGCGGACATAGGCGTACTTCGCGGACAGTCGCTCGCGGGTGGGGGCGTCCAGTACGGACAGGCGCGCCGGGTCCGCGTTGTGTGCGAGGTCGGCCTCCTTGACCAGCAGGGCGCCCGGAGTGGCGAGGATGCGGGCCGTGTACTGCTCCAGGGGTTCGCCGGCGCGCTTGGTCAGCGCCAGGACCATGTCCTTGACCGACTGCGGGAGTTCCGCTGCGGCCAGCCACTGCGCGCTCAGGGCGTCGTCCTCGACGGAGTCGTGGAGCCAGGCCGCCGCCTGTTGGTCGGCGCTGCCGCCGCGGGCGCGGACGCCTTCGGCCACGGCCGCCAGGTGCTCGGCGTAGGGGCGGCCGGCCTTGTCCGTCTGGCCCTCGTGCGCCGTGCGGGCGAGGGTCTCCACCTCGGCGAGGGTCAGGGGTTGGGCCTTCACTTGAGCTCCCTTGCTGCCGTACGGAGGGCCTGCGCGGCCCGGCGTACATCCGCGCGCGTGGTGCGCCAGTTGGAGAACGCGGCGCGCAGGGCGGGGGTTCCCGCGTAGACGGTGGGGGTGACGAACACGTCCCCGGCGGCGGCCTCCCGCAGGGCCGTGAGGCGGGCCGGGGTGGGGTCCTGGGCCAGGGTGAAGCAGACGACGTTGAGGCGCACCGGGGCGAGGACGGTGAACTCGGCGCCGCTCCCGAGGTCTTCGCCGAGTGCACGGGCGCAGTCGATGTCGCGTTCGACGATCTCGCGGTGCCCCTCGCGGCCGTACGCGCGCAGGGTGAACCACGCCGCGAGGGCGCGCAGCCGGTGGGAGTTCTCCGGGGTGAGGTGGACCAGGTCGGGGTGGTCGCCGAGGGGGCCGAGGTAGGCGGCGGAGTTCTGGAAGACCCGGGCCTGGAGGTCTTGGCGGCGGGTGAACTGGACGGCGCTGTCGTAGGGGACGTTGAGCCATTTGTGCAGGTCGACGCAGAGGGAGTCGGAGGCGTCGAGTCCGGCCGTGAGGTGGGCGTGCTCCGGGGAGAGCGCGGCGAAGGCGCCGAACGCGGCGTCCGTGTGCAGCCAGAAGTCGTGCCGGTCCTTGAGGGCGGCGACCGCGCGCAGGTCGTCGAAGTCGACGGTGTTGACGGTGCCCGCGTTGGCGACGACCACGGCCGGCCCACGGGTGTCGGCGAGTGCCCGGTCGAGCGCGGCCGGGTCGACGGCCTCCCGGCCGGGGAGGGTCGGTACGGGGACCAGCGAGTTCCGGCCGAGCCCGAGGACCGACAGGGCCTTGGCGATGGAGGAGTGGGGGGCGCCGGACAGGACGCGGACCGGGCCGAGGGCGGCCGCGCCGTCCTCGGCGGGCGAGACCCCGGCGCGTTCGCCGAGCCACTCCCTGGCGATGGCGAGGCCGGCGGTGTTGGACATGGTGGCTCCGCTGACGAAGGTCCCGGTGTGGGCCGCGGAGAGGTCGAAGAGGTCACGGAGCCAGCCGACCGTTTCGCGTTCGAGGTCCTGACCGGCGCCGTCGAGGGCGGAGTTGGAGTTCTGGTCGTGGGCGGCCGTCAGCCAGTCCCCGGCCAGGGCGGCGGGGGTGGCGCCGCCGGTGACGAAGCCGAGGTAGCGGGGCCCGGCGGAGGCCGACAGGCGGGGCGCCCAGCGCCGCTGGAAGGCGGCCAGGGCCGCGTCGGTGCCGGCGCCGAGCTCCGGGAGGGGCTCGGGGGCCGGCTCCCCCGTCGACGGCGGTACGACGGGACGCGTGTCCAGGGTCGCGAGGGCGTCGGTGGCGGCGCGGCGGGTGGCGTCGAGGAGTTCGGGGAGCCGGGCGAGGTCGGCGGCGAGCGTGCGGTCCATGGGGGCACGGTAGGCCGCCCCGGGGTGCGGCGGGCGGGCCAATCGGGACGAGGTGGCCCGCCCGAAGCCCGGTCAACGCCCCGGCCCGCCCGCCGGCCCGGCACCCCGCGCGCCCCGCCTCGTAGGGTCAGGGCATGAGGACGAGGGTGTGGGTACGGGTAGTTGTCGGGGGCCTGGCACTGGCGGGGGCGCTCGCGGGGTGCGACGTAGCGCCCGCGCCGCAGGCCGTCCAGGAGCCGACCGCACGTGCGACGGCCACGTCAGGGGCCGGGGCCGGGTGTCCCGAGGGCGGGGTGCGGGTCCTCGAAGGGATGGGGGACGCGGCCATGGGGCTGCGGGTGGCTCAGGTCCGGCTGGTCAACTGCGGTGCGCAGCCGTACGTGCTGGAGGGCTACCCCGACATCCGCGTGCTGGACAGGCAGCGCCGACCGGTGGAGGTCTCCGTCGGGCACGGGTCGAACGGCATCTCCAGCGCGAGCGGCCTCGACGCCGCCCCGCAGCGGGTGACGCTCCAGCCCGGGGAGAGCGCGTCGGTGGGGCTGCTGTGGCGCAACCTCGTCACCGACGCGACCGTGCCTGCCGTGGAGGGCTGGGTGCTGGACATCGAGCCCCGGCCGGGCGCGCCCCGCCTGACCCTGGCGCTGGAGAACTCCATCGACCTCGGGAACACCGGGAAGCTCGGGGTCGGCGCCTGGGCCGCCGTCAGGCGCTGACCCGGGCGCCGCCCCCGGGCCTAGGGAGTGTCGTCAAAGTGGCGTCGGCCAGACGGGACTTTGACGACACGACCTAGCCCCGGATCCGCAGGGCGCGGCGCGCCGGGAGGGTGGTTGCCGCCAGGGCCAGCGCCAGGGCGGCGGCCGCGAAGGAGCCGTACAGCAGGGGCGGGACGTACGGGGAGGAGCCGGTGACGGCCTTGGCCAGCGGGAACAGCGTCGCCAGGGCGATCGCAGTGCCCAGGCCGATCCCCGCGCAGCCGACGAGCAGGGCCTCCCAGCGGAGCATCTGCAGCACCTGGCGGCGGGTGGAGCCGACGAGGCGCAGCATGCCCAGCTCTCGGCGGCGGTCCAGGACGGTCATGACCAGGGTGTTGGCGGCGGCGACGGCCGCGAAGCCGCCGAGGACGGACGCCATCGTGGTGTTGGCCCAGGCGTTGAGCTCCCGGTCCAGGCTGCGCTGCGCGCTCCAGGCCGAGGCCGACACCGCGGGGCCGAGGCCGTCCGGGAGCGGGCCGCGGACCAGGAGTTCGGTGGCCCGCCCGGCGGTGGTGTGCGGGTTGAGGTCGGAGGCGGGGAGGGTGACCTCGCCGAGGCCGAGGCCCCGGCTGTAGACCGCCACGATCTCGGGGGTGGCCACGGTGCCGTCGGGCAGGCGCAGGTCCATGCGGTCGCCGACCGAGGCGTGCGCGGAGTCGGCCAGGGTGCGGTCGACGGCCACGGTTCCGGGGGCCAGGTGGGCGAGGGTGCCCTCGCGGACGCCGAGGTCCATGACCTTGGAGATGTCGCCGGACACGCCCTGGGCCGAGGCCGAGCGGAGCAGTCGGCCGCCTCCGGTGCCCACCACCGCGAGGACGGAGCTGCGGGTGACGGCCGTTCCTGCGCCGCTCGCCACCGCTGCCCGAGACGGGTCGGTGAGCACGTGGTCGGCGAGCATGCCCGCTTCCTGCTGCTGCTGTACGGCCCGGTCCTGGCTGGTGTGCAGGAAGACCAGGGTGGAGGAGAAGGCCATGGCGAGCACGATCGGGGTGATGGCGGAGGCCAGTCGGCGGGCGTGGGCCCGGGAGTTGGCGGCGGCCAGTTCGCCGGAGGCGCCGCCCGCGCGCAGCGGGAGTCCGAGCACGGCTGCGCAGGCGCGGGCGATGAGCGGGCCGAGCAGGGCGACGGCCAGCATGAAGAGCATGACGACGCCGAGCGCGGCGTTGGCGGCGTCCTCGCCGGTGGAGGTGCTGGCCAGGCCCGCGCAGGCGATGCCGCCGGCCAGGGCCGCGAGGCCGAGCGGGGTACGGATCCAGCCCGGCCGCAGGCGTTCCACGGCGGACGCGGCGAGGGCCTGGCCGGGGCGGATGCGGGCGGGCCTGCGGGCGGAGGCCCAGCCGGCGAGCAGTGCCGCGACCAGCCCGATGCCGATGGCGCTGACCAGCGGGATCCAGGAGACGGCGAGGTCGACCCCGGCGGGGATCGCGCCCTTGTCCCGGAGCCGGCCGAACCACCAGGAGGCGAGGCCGATGCCGGGTACGCAGCCCAGCACGCCCGCGATCGGCGCGACGAGCAGGGCTTCGGTGGCGACGGTGCGGCGGATCTGGCGCGGGGTGGCTCCGATCGCGCGGAGCAGGGCGAACTCGCGGGAGCGCTGCCCGACGGAGAGGGCCACGGTCCCGGCGGCGGTGAAGACGGCGACGAGGGTGGCGATGCCGCCGAAGGAGCCGCCGAGGCCGGCCAGGAGTTCCCTGGCACCGGCGAGCGCGGGGTCCAGGGTGCGGGCGGAGCCGGTGAGCACCTGGGCGCGGCCGTCCAGGACCTCGCGCGCCTTGGCGGGGGCGGCGTCGAACAGCACGATGGCGTCCAGGGCGGCGGGGTGCCCCGACAGGGCGCGGGCCTCGGAGTCGGAGAACCAGACCCCGGCCCCGGCGGCATGCCCGACGACCCGCAGCTCGCGCTCGCCGACGGGGGTGTCCAGCCGCACCCGCCCGGCAGCACCCTGCCCGACAGCCTGGCCGCTGCCCTGGCCGGCGCCCTGGCCGGTGCCCAGGACGACTTCGCCCGGGCCCGCCGGGGCCCTGCCCGCGCTGAGCTTCGTACCGCTGAAGGCCGTGGACCCCCAGCCGTACGCTTCGGCCGTGCGGCCTTCGCCGTCCCGTACGGGGAACACCACGTCGGGCACCGCCCGCCCCAGTGGGGCCAGCCGTTCCAGCAGGGCGGCGTCGACCCGGGCCCGCTCCGGGACCTGCGCGGGTGAGTCGTAGGCGCCCTCGCCGCTGCCCACCCGCAGGTGGATCTGCTGGTCGGCGGCGACGACGACGGGGGCACCGGCGTACCGCGTCGGCGGGACGCTCGCGCGCACCCCGCTCTCCAGCAGGATCCCGCAGGCGGAGACGATGGCGACGGTCATGAACAGGGCGACGAAGGTGCCGACGAACGCGGCGGGGCGAAAGCGCACCGCCGCGCGCGCCAGGCCGTTGGGGCGCAGGGACATCAGGCGGCCGCGCCCGCGTAGGAGGGGGCCGGGCGGGCGGTGAGCGCCGTCATCCGGGCGGCGACGGCCGCGGCGGAGCTGCGCGGCAGCCGGTCCGCGATGAGGCCGTCGGCCAGGAAGAGCACCTGGTCGGCGTGGGCGGCGGCGGCCGGGTCGTGGGTGACCATGACGATGGTGGCGTTCATGGTGTCGACTGCGTCCCGGAGCAGGCCGAGGACCTCCGCCGCGGTGGTGGTGTCGAGGGCGCCGGTGGGTTCATCGGCGAAGACGACGTCGGGCCGGGTGACCAGGGCCCGGGCGATGGCGACGCGCTGCTGCTGGCCGCCGGAGAGCTCCGCGGGGCGGCGCCCGCCCTTGCCCTCCAGGCCGACGCGGGCGAGGAGGTCGGCGGCGCGGTCCCTGCCCTGTCCGGAGGACCGGCCGCCCGCGAGGCGCATCGGGAGCAGCACGTTCTGCTCGACGGTGAGGGAGGGCAGCAGGTTGAAGGCCTGGAAGACGAAGCCGAGGCGGCTGCGGCGCAGTTCGGTGAGCTCGTTCTCGTTCATCGCGGTGATCTCGGTACCGCCGAGGCGGACGGAGCCCTCGGTGGGCAGGTCGAGTCCGGCGGCGCACTGCAGGAAGGTGGACTTGCCCGAGCCGGAGGGGCCCATCACGGCGGTGAAGCTGCCGCGCGGCAGGCTGAGGTCGATCCCGCGCAGCGCGTGCACGGCCGCGGACCCCCGGCCGTACTGGCGGCGCACTCCGCGCAGTTCGACGGCGGCGGTGGCGGCGTACCGCTCCCCCGCGTCCGCTGCACGCCGCTTGCTCCGCAGGAACCCCATGATGTGCCGCCTTCCGCGTTCACCGGCCACGTCTTGACCGTGCCTCCGACGCTACGGATCACACGGTGGCGGGGGCCATGACGGGGGCTGGCCGGTCGGCGGTGGGGAAAACCCCACCTCGGGGCGGGGGTCAGGCGGAGCGGCGGATGAGCAGCAGGGCCCGGTCGTCGTTGACGTCCTTGGCGACCTTCTCGATCAGGTGCCAGGCCGCGCCCTCCCAGCCGGCGGCGACGTAGCGGTCGGCCTCGCCGGTGAGCCGGTCGATGCCCTCGCTGATCTCGCGGTCGGCCGTCTCGACCAGGCCGTCCGTGAACAGCATCAGGACGTCGCCGCGCCGCAGGTTGCCGCGGGCGGGTTCGAACTCGGCGCCGTCGTAGACGCCCAGCAGGGGGCCCTCGCCGGACTTCTCCTGCCAGCGGCCGGTTCCGGCCGAGAGCTGGAGGGCGGGGAGGTGTCCGGCGGAGAGGAGTTCGTAGTCGCCGCTCTCCAGGTCCAGGACGAGGTGGATGGAGGTGGCGAAGCCTTCGTCCCAGTCCTGGCGGAGCAGGTAGCCGTTGGCGGCGGGCAGGAAGCCGTGCGGGGGGAGCGCGCCGAGGAGGCCGCCGAAGGCGCCGGACAGCAGCAGGGCCCGGGAGCCGGCCTCCATGCCCTTGCCGGAGACGTCGGTCAGGACGATCTCCAGGGTCCGGCCGCCGTTGGTGCGGGCCGCGACGACGAAGTCGCCGGAGAAGGACTGGCCGCCGGCCGGGCGCAGGGCCATCTCGCGGTGCCAGCCGCGGGGCAGCGCGGGCAGCTTGCTCTGGACGCGGATCCGCTCGCGCAGGTCGAAGAGCATGGTTCCGCCGCGCCGCCAGGGCACGCCGACGCGGCTGCGGAACTGTGCGATGACCAGCCCGAAGAACCCGCAGGCGGCGACGACCAGGACGGTGCCGGGGGTGACCCTGGCCGGTCCCTGGGTGTACGGGCCGAGGACCAGGGCCTCCACGATGAGCGCGGCCGCCGAGGCCGCGTACAGCGCGAGGAGGCTGGCGGGGCGCAGCAGCAGCCCGCCGGCCACGATCGGCAGGACGAGGGCGGCCGGCGAGAACCAGACGGGCAGCATGAGGGTGCCGCAGGCGATGGCGGGGATGGTCAGCAGCAGTCCGCCGAAGGCCAGCCAGTCGGAGGCGTCGCCGCGGAAGTAGTCGACGGCCGATTTGCGCAGGGCGGTGCGTGCCCGGTGCGACAGCATGCGCGTCCGGGCCAGGAGGGTTTCCACACGTGCTCCGGCCATTGTTCGGGACCCTATCCATCCTCGCTGTGAGTGCGCAGGGGTACCCCCGGACCTGGGGCCCGTGGGCGGCGGAAAACCCTTCGACTGGGGCGGAATGCCCTGATAGGGATGGCCGTATGGCTCTTGAGATGCGCGTATTGCAAGCTGATGAGTGGGATGTCTGGTACGACCATCTGGAACTGGCGTTCGGTGGCGTGCCCGATTCCCCCGCGGAGCGGAAACTCTACAAGTCGTTGACCGAGGCGGAACGTTCTCTCGGGGTCTGGGACGGCGGGACCTGCGTCGGCTCGGCCGGGGCCTTCACCTTCCGCCTCTCGGTGCCGGGCGGCGCGCTGGTCCCCACCGCCGGGGTCACGACGGTGGGCGTCGCCCCCACGCACCGCCGGCGCGGGGTGCTGACGTCGATGATGCGCCGCCAATTGGACGACATCCGGGCGGGTGGTGAACCGGTCGCCGTGCTGACGGCCTCGGATCCGGCGATCTACGGGCGCTTCGGCTACGGCACCGCCGCCTACGCCATGGCCGTCGACATCGACACCACGCGGGTACGCCTCTCCGTGCCGCCGGGGACCGACGAGGTACGGCTGCGGCTCGCCGACCCGGAGAAGGCGCTGGCCGACTGCGAGCGGGTCTACGCCGGGCTCGTCGCGCGGCGCCCCGGGATGCCGGCCCGGCAGCCGGGCTGGGAGCGGCAGGCGCTGCTGGACCCGGCGGCCATGCGCGACGGCGCGTCCCCGCTGAAGTGCGTGCTGGCCGAGGGGCCGGACGGCGAGGTCGTCGGGTACGCGCGCTACCGGGTCAAGGCGGACTGGGAGCCGGCGGGTTCGGACGGCAAGGTCCACGTCCAGCAGGTGGAGGCGCTGGACCCGGCGGCGTACGCGGCACTGTGGCGCTACTTCTTCGACATCGACCTGACCTGGCGGGTGCAGGCGTACGGGCGGCCGGTGGACGATCCGGTGCTCCACCTGGTCAGCGACATCCGGCGGACCCAGGTACGGCACCGGGACGCGCTGCACGTACGGCTGGTGGACCTGCCCGCGGCGCTCGGGGCACGGACCTACGGCGCTCCGCTGGACGTGGTCATGCAGGTGGAGGACGCGTTCTGCCCGTGGAACGGGGGCCGGTGGCGGCTCGCGGTCGACGCCGGCGGTACCGCCGTCTGCACCCGGACCGAGGAGCCCGCGGACCTGGAGCTGTCGGTCCGGGAGCTGGGCTCGGCGTACCTCGGCGGGGTCACCCTCACCTCGCTGGCGGCGGCCGGTCTCGTGCGCGAGCTGCGCCCGGGCGCGCTGGCCGAGGCTTCGCGCGCCTTCGTGGGCGAGGTGGCGCCCTGGCTCCCGCACGGGTTCTGACCCCGGCCCCGGGGGGCGACAGCGGCTAGCGGGGCTGGCAGCCCGGGCACCAGAAGAGGTTGCGGGCGGCGAGACCGGCGGTGCGGATCTCGCCCCCGCAGATGTGGCAGGGCATGTTCGCCCGTCGGTAGACGTACACCTCGCCGCCGTGGTCGTCCACCCTCGGCGGGCGGCCCATGGCCTCGGGCAGGTGCTCGTCGCGGACGGTGTCGATGCGGTTCTTGCGCACGCCCTCGCGCATCAGCGCGGCCAGGTCCGCCCACATGGCGTCCCATTCGCCGCGCGTGAGGTCCTTGCCGAGCCGGTACGGGTCGATGCCGTGGCGGAAGAGGACCTCGGCGCGGTAGACGTTGCCCACGCCCGAGACGATCTTCTGGTCCATGAGCAGGGCGGCGATGGTGGTGCGGGAGCGGGAGATCCGGGCCCAGGCGCGGTCCGGGTCGTCCCCGCTCCGCAGGGGGTCCGGGCCGAGCCGGTCGCTGACCGCCCGCTTCTCCTCGTCCGTGATCCACGCGCAGGTGGTCGGACCGCGCAGGTCGGAGAACCAGTCCTCGCTGGCCAGGCGCAGCCGGACGGTTTCGGTGGCCGGCGGGGCCGGTGCGGGGCCGAGCGCGTACTTGCCGAAGAGCCCGAGGTGGATGTGGATCCAGCCGTTGCCCTCGAAGCCCAGGAAGAGGTGCTTGCCGTGGGCGTCGACCCCGTTCAGGACCCGTCCGTCGAGCAGGGCCGCGCTCTCGGCGAACCGCCCCTGGGGGCTGCTGACCGCGACCTCCCGGCCGGCGAACCGCCGGCGGTGGTCCTGGGCGAGGCGGTGGATCGTATGCCCCTCGGGCACGGCGGTGCTCCTTGAACGGAAACGGCCGTGGGGGGGGGGGGGGGGGGGGGGGGGGGGGGGGGGAGGAGGAAGGGGGGGGGGGGGGGGAGGTGGGGGGGGGGGGGGTGACACACGAGCGCGCCCTGGTCGGCGGAAGAGAGGTCTTCGGCGAGCCGAAGAGGCTGGG
>NZ_JBVJUY010000005.1:0-70714 GCF_055604165.1 Streptomyces sp. NPDC037242 | reverse complement strand
TTGGGGGAGGCGGCGGACCGCATCCCCCTTGGGCACGGCGGTGCTCCGGAAACGAAAACGCCCGCCCCCCCCCCGGGGGCGCCACGGCCGGAAGGCGGAATCAGCCCTGCGGGTGGTGGGCCGGGATCGGGGGGAGCTCGCCGGTCGTCTCGTAGGCGGAGAGCATGTCGATGCGGCGGGTGTGGCGCTCCTCGTCGGAGTACGGGGTCTTCAGGAAGGCGTCGATGAAGCTGACGACCTCGTCCTGGGTGTGCATCCGACCGCCGACGGAGATGACGTTGGCGTTGTTGTGCTCGCGGCCGAGCTCGGCGGTCTGGACGCTCCACGCGAGGATGGCGCGGATGCCCTTGACCTTGTTGGCGGCGATCTGCTCGCCGTTGCCGGAGCCGCCGATCACGATGCCGAGGCTGTCGGCGTCCGCGGCGGTCTTCTCCGCGGCGCGCAGGCAGAACGGCGGGTAGTCGTCCACCGCGTCGTAGATGTGGGGCCCGCAGTCGACGGGCTCGTGGCCGTTGTTCTTGAGCCAGTCCACCAAGTGGTTCTTGAGCTCAAAGCCGGCATGGTCGGATCCGAGGTACACGCGCATGGTCCGAGTGTGGCACGAGGGGGCCCGGCGACCCGCGGCGGGTGTCGCGTAAGTCACTTCTAAAGCTCAAGTAAACCCAAAGAACGCAGATGGGACACCGCGGGACCTAGGTCCTGGACGTTCGTCCCTCCGCAACGATCCGGATTGGGGTCTTCCGCCCTGCGTTCATCTCAGGTTTGAATGCCGGGGCTCGCAACCCGAGAACCTAAGGATCCGTCCATGAGCTCCACGACGACCCTTCAGAAGGCAGGCGACCCCACCGGTGAACCCGGTGACGCCCAGTCCTCCGACGGTCTGAAGGCCGGTCTCAAGAACCGCCACCTGTCCATGATCGCCATCGGCGGTGTCATCGGCGCCGGCCTCTTCGTCGGCTCCGGTGGCGGTATCGCCAAGGCCGGCCCCGCCATCCTGGTCTCCTACGCGCTGGTCGGCGCGATGGTGGTCTTCGTGATGCGCATGCTCGGTGAGATGGCCGCCGCCAGCCCGAACTCGGGCTCCTTCTCGGCCTACGCCGACCGCGCGCTCGGCCGCTGGGCCGGCTTCTCCATCGGCTGGCTGTACTGGTTCTTCTGGGTCGTCGTCCTCGCGGTGGAGGCCACCGCCGGTGCTGCCATCCTGGAGAGCTGGATCCCGGCCGTCCCGCAGTGGGCCTGGGCGCTGATCGTGATGGCGGTCCTGACCGTCACCAACCTCGGCTCGGTCGCCTCCTACGGCGAGTTCGAGTTCTGGTTCGCGGGCATCAAGGTCGTCGCCATCGGCGCGTTCGTGATCGTCGGAATGCTGGCCGTCTTCGGCGTGCTGCCCGGCTCGGACAACCCGGGCTCCGGCTTCGCGCACCTGACCGACGCCGGCGGCTTCATGCCGAACGGCTGGGGCTCCATCCTCACCGGTGTGCTGATGGTCGTCTTCTCCTTCATGGGCAGCGAGATCGTCACCCTGGCGGCCGGCGAGTCCGAGGACCCGCGCCGCGCGGTCACCAAGGCCACCAACTCGGTGATCTGGCGCATCGGCGTCTTCTACTTGGGCTCGATCTTCATCGTCCTGACGCTGCTGCCGTGGAACGACCCGTCGATCACCGAGAAGGGCTCGTACGTCGCCGCCCTCGACTCGATCGGCATCGCGAACGCCGGCACGATCATGGAGGTCATCGTCCTGACCGCCGTGCTGTCCTGCCTGAACTCGGGCCTGTACACGGCCTCCCGCATGGCCTTCTCGCTCGGTGAGCGCGGGGACGCCCCGAAGGCCTTCGCCAAGGTGAGCAAGCGGGGCGTGCCGACCGCCGCGATCCTCGGCTCGGTGGTGTTCGGCTTCGTCGCCGTCTACTTCAACTACGCCTTCAAGGACACGGTCTTCAACTTCCTGCTGAACTCCTCGGGTGCGATCGCGCTCTTCGTGTGGCTGGTCATCTGCCTGACCCAGCTGCGGATGCGCGGGATCCTCATGCGTGAGGCGCCGGAGAAGGTCACCGTGAAGATGTGGCTCTTCCCGTACCTGACCTGGGCCACCGCGGCGATGATCGTCTTCGTCCTGGGCTACATGCTCTTCGACGACGCCAACCGCGAGGTCGTCCTGCTGTCGCTGCTGGTCGCGGCCGTGGTGCTGGTCATCGGTGTGGTCCGCGACGCGCGCCGCAGGGCCGCCGAGCGCCTCTCCGCGTAACCGGAACGACGAAGAACGCAGACAGCCCCGGACCGCCGCTCGCGGTCCGGGGCTGTTGTGCGTCGTGGCCGGGTCAGCCGCGGCGGCCCACCAGCTTCCAGGCGGCCGGCAGCACGCCCATCGCCAGCGCGGCCTTGAGCGCGTCGCCGATCAGGAACGGGGTCAGGCCCGCCGCGACGGCTGCGGTCAGGGACATCCCGGTGGCGGCCATCAGGTAGGGCACGCCCACCGCGTAGATGACGGCGGAGCCGAGCACCATCGTGCCCGCGGTACGCAGCACCGAGCGGTCGGCGCCGCGCCGCGCGAGGGCGCCGACGAGGGTGGCGGCGAGCAGCATGCCGAGCACGTAGCCGAAGGAGGCGCCGCCCGCGCCGGAGGTGCCGCCCGCGAACCACGGCACCCCGGCCATGCCGACGAGTGCGTACAGGGCGAGCGAGAGGAAGCCGCGGCGGGCGCCGAAGGCGGTGCCCACCAGCAGGGCCGCGAAGGTCTGGCCGGTGACGGGGACCGGGGAGCCGGGGACGGGCACGGAGAGCTGCGCGGCCAGGCCGGTGAGTGCGGCTCCGCCGGCGACGAGCGCGATGTCGCGGACGCGGCTCGCGGGCAGCAGGTCGGCGAGGACGGCGCCGGGCCGGAAGGAGACGGAAGCAGTGCTCATCGGGGGCTCCGCGAGGTGGTGGTGACAGGACGATCACCGACGTTAGTGCGGGGCGCGCCGCCGCCCCAGCGTCGCCCGGGACAAAGCCGTACTCCCCGGTTTGGTGGGGACCGGACAAAGGTCCGGACTTACACCCGAGTTGAAGTGATCCGTGTCACGGCCCACATTCGACGACACGTCCTTTTTGCTCCTGCGGGCTTCCTCCAGCGAGACTGTAGGTTCCCGCCAATCCCTTGTGCAGCCCCCAGCGCCGCTTGGCCGACCGAGAGTACGAGCATCCCCTCATGCGCGACCATCTGCCCGACCCGGCCGATTCCCCGGAACCCCTGAGTCACAGCCTCAAGCAGCGCCACCTGACCATGCTGGGCCTCGGCGGCGTGATCGGCGCCGGGCTCTTCGTCGGCTCCGGCGCCGGCATCGGCATCGCCGGTCCCGCGATCATCTGCTCGTACCTGCTCGCGGGCGTGCTCGCGATGCTGGTGATGCGGGCGCTGGGCGAGATGTCGGCGGCGATGCCCGCCTCCGGCTCCTTCTCCGTCTACGCCGAGAAGGCCCTGGGACGCTGGGCCGGCTTCTCCGCGGGATGGCTGTACTGGTTCCTGCTGGTGGTGGTGCTCGCCGTGGAGGCGACCGGCGCGGCGAAGATCGCGAACGGCTGGCTGCCCGGGGTCGACCAGTGGGTGTGGGTGCTGCTCTTCATGGTGGTCTTCACCGTGAGCAACCTGGCCGCGGTGCGCAATTTCGGCGAGTTCGAGTTCTGGTTCGCCGCCCTCAAGGTCGGCGCGATCGTGCTGTTCCTGATCCTGGGCACCCTGGCGGTCTTCGGCCTGCTGCCCGACACCGAACCGGTCGGCATGGCCAACCTGACCGGCCACGGCGGCTTCTTCCCCGAGGGCATGGGCGGCGTGGTCGCCGGCATGCTCGCGGTCGTGTTCGCCTTCGGCGGCCTGGAGGTCGTCACCATCGCGGCCGCCGAGTCCGACGACCCGGCGCGGTCCGTGGCCCGCGCGGTGCGCAGCGCCGTGTGGCGCATCCTCTTCTTCTACGTCGGCTCGATGCTGGTCATCGTGACCCTGCTGCCGTGGGACTCGCTGGAGCCGGGCCAGAGCCCGTACGTCGCGGTCCTGGACTCCATCGGCATCCCGGCGGCCGGCCAGATCATGAACATCGTGGTGTTCGTGGCGCTGCTGTCGGCGCTGAACGCGAACCTCTACGGCTCCTCGCGCATCGTGTTCTCGCTGGCCGAGCGGGGCGAGGCGCCGCGCTCGCTGCTGAAGGTCTCGGGCAGCGGCGTGCCGCGCCGGGCGGTGTTCGCCTCGGTGGCCTTCGGGTTCGTCTCGGTGGTGCTGAACCTGCTGTGGCCGGACACGATCTTCCTCTACATGCTCAACGCGGTCGGCGCGGTGCTGCTGTTCGTATGGGCGCTGATCGCCGTCTCGCAGCTGAAGCTGCGCCGCCGGATCGAGCGGGACATGCCGGAGCGGCTGACCCTGCCGATGTGGCTGTTCCCGTACGCGACGTGGGCGGCGCTGATCGGGATGGCGGCGGTGCTGGTGCTGATGCTGTTCGACGACTCGGCGCGGCCGCAGCTGCTGTGGTCCTCCGGCGCGGCGGCGGCGGTGCTGGTGGTCGCGGGCGTGCGCGAGCTCCGGGCGCGCCGGGCAGCCTGACGCCCCGGCCTGCCCGCGCCAGGCCCTGACGCGGCCCGGCCCGGCCTGGCGCGGGCCGTACGAGGGGGATCACGGCCAGTGAGTCCGATGTCCGGATAATGGACAAGATCAGTCCGATTATCGGACGGTGGGCAGACTTGCCCGCATGATCCCGAGCACCATCACGCCCACCGAGCCCGAGGCGCCGTCCCAGACCGGCGCCGGATCCCCCCTCGGCAGCGGACTCAAGCAGCGCCACCTCTCGATGATCGCCCTCGGCGGCGTCATCGGCGCCGGACTCTTCGTGGGCTCCGGCGCCGGCATCGCCGCCGCCGGCCCCTCGATCGTCATCGCGTACGCCGTGTCCGGGCTGCTCGTGATGTTCGTGATGCGGATGCTCGGCGAGATGTCCGCCGCCAACCCCGTCTCCGGCTCCTTCTCGGTGCACGCGGAGCGGGCCATCGGCCCGTGGGCGGGCTTCACCGCGGGCTGGATGTTCTGGACGCTGCTGTGCGTAGGCGTCGCCATCGAGGGCATCGGCGCCGCGCACATCATGACCGGCTGGTTCCCCGGCACCCCCTCCTGGATGTGGGTGCTGGTCTTCATGCTGGTCTTCACCGGGTGCAACCTGGCCGCCGTCTCCAACTTCGGAGAGTTCGAGTTCTGGTTCGCCGCCCTCAAGATCGGTGCCATCGCCCTCTTCCTGGGCCTGGGCGTGCTGGCCGTCATGGGCCTGCTGCCCGGCACCGACTCCCCCGGCTCCGCCAATCTGCTGCACGACGGCGGCTTCCTGCCCAACGGCGTGGACGGCCTGCTCGTGGGCCTGCTCGCCTCGGTGGTCGCGTACGGCGGCCTGGAGACGGTGACCATCGCCGCCGCCGAGTCGGACAACCCGGTCAAGGGCGTGGCCTCGGCCGTGAGGACCACCATGTGGCGGATCGCCGTCGTCTACGTCGGCTCCATGCTGGTCATCGTCACACTGCTGCCGTGGAACGACCCGGCGGTGACCGAGGACGGCCCGTACGCGGCCACCCTGGACCACCTGGGGATCCCGCACGCCGGCCAGGTCATGAACGTGGTCATCCTGATCGCCCTGCTCTCCGCGATGAACGCCAACATCTACGGCTCCTCGCGCATGGCCTACTCCCTGGTCTCCCGCGGCCAGGGCCCCAAGGCGCTGGCCAAGGTCAGCGGCCGGGTACCGCGGCGCGCGGTGCTGCTCTCCTCGGGCTTCGGCTTCGTCACCGTGCTGCTGTCCTACTGGTACCCGGACACCCTGTTCGCCTGGCTGCTGAACATGGTCGGCGGGGTCATCCTCATCGTCTGGGGCTTCATCGCCGTCTCGCAGTTCGTGCTGCGCCGCCGCCTGGAGCGCGAGGCCCCCGAGAAGCTCGTCGTGCGGATGTGGGGCTTCCCCTATCTGACGTGGGTGGCGCTGGCCGGGGTCGCCGGGGTGCTGCTGCTGATGGCAATGGGCGAGGACACACGGGTCCAGGTGGTCTTCACCGGCGGGCTGACCGTCGCACTCGCGGCCACCGGCTACCTGATGCAGCGTCGGGCGGCGGCCAAGGCCTGACCCGCCCAGGCCCGATCCAGGTAGGTGACCCTTATGCGACGTCCGGAATAGATGCTGCTAGCGTGCAGTTGCGCATTAATTGCAATAGCAGTTGGCACGCTGAGGGGACCGGATAACACGCATGGCCATCTACACGCTTCCTGAGCTTCCTTACGACTACGCGGCGCTCGAGCCGGTGATCAACCCGCAGATCATCGAGCTGCACCACGACAAGCACCACGCGGCCTACGTCGCGGGCGCCAACACCACGCTGGAGCAGCTGGAGGAGGCGCGCGACAAGGAGAACTGGGGCGCGCTGAACGGCCTGGAGAAGAACCTCGCGTTCCACCTCTCCGGCCACATCCTGCACAGCATCTACTGGCACAACATGGCCAGCCCGAAGACCGGCGAGGGCGGCGGCGAGCCCACCGCGGCCGACGGCCTGGGCGACCTGGCCGACGCGATCACGGAGTCCTTCGGCTCCTTCGCCAAGTTCAAGAAGCAGCTGACCTTCGCGTCCTCCGCGACGCAGGGCTCCGGCTGGGGCGTGCTGGCGTACGAGCCCGTCAGCGGCCGTCTGGTCGTCGAGCAGGTCTACGACCACCAGGGCAACGTGGGCATCGCCAGCACCCCGGTCCTGGTGTTCGACGCCTGGGAGCACGCCTTCTACCTGCAGTACAAGAACCAGAAGGTGGACTTCATCGAGGCCATGTGGAATGTCGTCAACTGGCAGGACGTGGCCAAGCGCTACGCCGACGCCAAGGCGAACACCCCGCTACTGATCCCCGTCAAGGGCTGATCCGCGCCCGAAAAGCCGTCCGCCTCGTGATCGTCTTCTCAACCTTCACTTGCGGGCGTTTCCACCAGAAGGCCCCCGCGAGGACGTGACTCGCGGGGGCCTTCTGCGTCCATCGGCTACTCGAAGGAGGGGCCCTGGGTCCGGGTGCGCTTGATCTCGTAGAAGCCGGGGACGGAGGCGACCATCAAGGTGCCGTCCCACAGCCGGGCGGCGGCCTCGCCGCGCGGGGCCGGGGTGACGACCGGGCCGAAGAAGGCCACCTCGTCGCCGCCGGCGCCGGGCACGGAGATGACCGGGGTGCCGACCTCCTGGCCCACGCGGTCGATGCCGTCGTTGTGCGAGGCGCGCAGCACCTCGTCGTACTCGTCGGAGTCGGCGTAGTGGATGAGCTCGGCGGGCAGGTCGACCTCGGCCAGCGCGGCGGCGATGGCCTCGCGGGTCGGGCCCTGGTCCTCGTTGTGGAAACGGGTGCCGAGCGCGGTGTAGAGCTTGCCGGTGATCTCGTCGCCGAACTTCTGCTGGGCGGCGACGACCACGCGGACCGGGGCCCAGCCCTTGGGGCCGAGGAGCTCGCGGTAGCGCTCGGGCAGCTCGTCGAGCTTGTTCTCGTTCAGTACGGCGAGGCTCATCACGTGCCAGCGGACCTCGACGTCGCGGACCTTCTCGACCTCCAGCATCCAGCGGGACGTCATCCAGGCCCAGGGGCAGAGCGGGTCGAACCAGAAGTCGACCGGGGTCTTCTCGCGCACCTGGGTGTCGGTCATGTCTCTCCTCAAGTCGTAGCGTCCCCCTGCCCAACCAGCCCGGATCCGGCCGCATTCCCCATGGGAGGATTCGGTGAGGTCAGGATTCGCGATCACACCGAGGAGTACATGTGCCCGGCAAGAGTCTGTCCCGTGACGAGGCGCGCGAGCGGGCCGAGTCGCTGTCCGTCGACGGCTACGAGCTGTCGCTGGACCTGAGGTCCGCGGTGGACGAGGCCGAACCGGCCGAAGGCCCCCGCACCTTCCGCTCCGTGACGAAGATCCGCTTCCGGGCCACCGCCCCCGCCACTTTCGTCGACCTCGTCGCCCCCTCGGTCAACAGCGTCACGCTCAACGGGCGCGCGCTGGACACGGCCGCCGTCTTCGACGGCTCGCGGATCGCCCTGGACGGGCTGGCCTCCGAGAACGAGCTCGTGGTGGACGCGAACTGCGCCTACAGCCGCACCGGCGAGGGCATGCACCGGTTCGTGGACCCCGAGGACGGCGAGGTCTACCTCTACACCCAGTACGAGCCGGCCGACGCCCGGCGGGTGTACGCGAACTTCGAGCAGCCGGACCTGAAGGCGCCCTACCGCGTCGAGGTGACCGCGCCCGAGGGCTGGCAGGTCTGGAGCAACGGGGTCGAGGAGTCCCGCGACGGCGAGACCCGGCGCTTCGCCGAGACCGCGCCCATCTCGACGTACATCACCTGCGTGGTGGCGGGGCCGTACCACTACGTGACGGACACCTACACGCGCGGGGACCTGACCATCCCGCTGGGCGCGATGTGCCGCAAGGGGCTCGCGAAGCACTTCGACGCGGACGACGTCTTCCTCGTCACCAAGCAGGGCTTCGACCTGTTCCACGAGCTGTTCGACTACCCGTACCCCTTCGGCAAGTACGACCAGGCCTTCGTGCCGGAGTACAACCTGGGCGCGATGGAGAACCCGGGGATGGTGACCTTCAAGGAGGAGTACATCTTCCGCGGGAAGGTCACGCAGGCGTCCTACGAGCGGCGCGCGAACACGATCCTGCACGAGATGGCGCACATGTGGTTCGGCGACCTGGTCACCATGAAGTGGTGGGACGACCTGTGGCTGAAGGAGTCCTTCGCGGACTTCATGGGCTCCTTCGCGCTCGTGGAGGCCACCCGCTTCGACCAGGCGTGGGTCACCTTCGCCAACAACCGCAAGGCCTGGGCCTACCGCGCCGACCAGCTGCCGTCCACGCACCCGATCACGGCGGACATCCCGGACATCGAGGCCGCGAAGCTGAACTTCGACGGGATCACCTACGCCAAGGGTGCGGCCGTGCTCAAGCAGCTCGTCGCGTACGTCGGGCGGGAGGCGTTCCTGGAGGGCTCGCGGCGGTACTTCAAGGCCAACGCGTACGGGAACACGACCCTGGACGACCTGCTGTCGGTGCTCGGGGAGGTCTCCGGCCGGGACATGGCCGAGTGGTCCCGGGCCTGGCTGCAGACGGCCGGCGTGAACTCGCTGACGCCCGTGGTGACCTGCGACGCGGGCGGCCGGGTGACGGAGCTGGCGGTGGTCCAGGACGGCGACGAGCTCCGCCCGCACCGGGTCGCGGTGGGCCTCTACCGCCTGGAGGAGGGCGCCCTGGTGCGCTACGCGCAGGCCGAGGCCGACGTGGCGGGCGCGCGCAGCGTGGTCACCGAGCTGGCGGGGCAGGAGCGGCCCGACCTGGTCATGGTCAACGACGAGGACCTCACCTACTGCAAGGTCCGCTTCGACCAGGTGTCGGCGGACACCCTGCGCACCCACCTGGGCGCGGTGGCGGACCCGCTGACGCGTGCGCTGTGCTGGTCCGCGCTGTGGAACCTGACGCGTGACGGCCTGATGCCCGCGCGGGACTTCGTCTCCATGGTCCTGGCCCACGCGGGCCGGGAGACCGACGTCGGCGTCCTGCAGATGCTGCACTCGCAGGCGCTGTCCGCGGTCACCCACTACGCGGCCCCGGACTGGCGCGAGCAGGGCGGGCGGGTGCTGGCGGCGTGCGCGCTGCAGGAACTGCGCTTCGCGGAACCCGGCTCGGAGCACCAGCTCACCTGGGCCCGCTTCTTCGCGGCGAGCGCGGCGACGGAGGGCGACTTCCAGCTGCTGCTGGGGCTGCTGGAGGGTTCGGCGCGGATCGACGGACTGGAGGTGGACCAGGAGCTGCGCTGGGACTTCCTGCTGCCGCTGGCCGCGCACGGGGCGGTGGACGAGGGCGTCCTCGCTGCGGAACTGACCCGGGACGACACGGCGTCGGGCAAGCGCTACCAGGTGCGGTGCCTGGCGGCCCGGCCGTCGGCGGCGGTGAAGGACCAGGCGTGGGCGGCGGTGGTCGAGTCGGACGCCCTGTCCAACGCGCTGGTGGAGGCCACCGTCGCGGGCATGGAGCAGTCCTCGCAGCGCGAGCTGCTGGCCGGGTTCGGGGAGCCCTACTTCTCCGTCATCGAGCGGGTCTGGGCGGAGCGTTCGATCCAGATCGCGATGACCGTCGTACGGGGCCTGTACCCGTCGCTTCAGGACTCGCAGTCCACCGTCGAGGCGACGGACGCCTGGCTCGCGGAGCACGAGTCGGCCCCGGCGGCCCTGCGCCGCCTGGTGCTGGAGTCCCGTGACGACCTGGCCCGCGCCCTGCGCGCGCAGGGCTGCGACGCGGCGGCCGGCGCCGCGTAGCCGTACGGTCCGCTCCCGGGGTCGCACCCGGGAGCGGATCCCCCATCGGCAGTCGAACGCCCGTACTTTAGCCCTGGCTTGTCCGGGTTTGTCGACGAGCACGTAACAGGCGTTAGCGGGGCCATGGCCTGAGGGAATCACCGCGTCATGAACCACAACGCACCCCTCCCCCTCGCCCACCTCACCGGCACCCGCCCCCGGGTGCTCTCCGTCGCCCAGCTCCGCGAGCACGGCGTCTCCCCCTCCGAGGCCGCCGAACGCCCGTGGCAGCAGGTCCTGCCCGGGGTGTTCCTGCTCCACTCCGGACCCGCGACGAGCGAGGAGCGGCTGCACGCCGCCCTGCTGTACGCCGGCCGCCGCGGCGATGAGGTCATGATCACCGGCCTGG
Organism: Streptomyces sp. NPDC037242; assembly: GCF_055604165.1. NCBI lineage: Bacteria > Bacillati > Actinomycetota > Actinomycetes > Kitasatosporales > Streptomycetaceae > Streptomyces > Streptomyces sp. NPDC037242. Next base: position 59,993 of record NZ_JBVJUY010000005.1, on the reverse strand, counting down.
CCGCACTCGCGCTGTACCGGTTCAGCTCCGCGCCCGCCCTGCTGGGCCTGGGCCACATCGACGTACTCGTGCCGAACACCCGGCGGCTGCGGTCCACCGGGGACGTGCGGATCGTCCGGGCGCACACCTCGCCGCGCCCGATGGAGGTCACCGGGCTGCCCGTGGCCCCCGTCGCGCGGGCCGTCGCCGACGCCGTCGCCCAGCTCTCCGACGCCGGCACCGTACGCCGCCTGCTCAGCGAGGCCGTCCGCGGCGGGCACTGCGAACCCGCCGCCGTCGTACGGGAGCTGACGGTGGCCCGGCTGCTGAACCGGCCGCACGTGGTGGACGCGGTCGAGTCCCTGCTCGCCGAGGGCCGGGCCATCGCCGAGGACCGGCTGTACCAGGTCGTACGGGGCTTCGACCTTCCCGAGCCGGTCTGGAACGTGGACCTGCGACTGCCCGGCGGCCCGCACCTGGGCGGGGTCGACGCGTACTGGCCCGAGCACTCCGTGGCCGTGGAGATCGACACCCGGGCCCCGCGCCAGGGCGAGGACGAGCAGTGGTCGGAGTCCGTCCGCAAGCGCGAGACCCTGGAGCGGCTCGGGGTGACCGTCCTGCACGTCACCCCGCGCAAGCTCCGCGACTGGCCCGAGCAGCAGGCCGCCGTCGTCCGGACCGCCCTGACGGCGTCGGGCGACCGCGACCCCGCCGCCTACCTGGTCGTACTCCCGAGGTGATGCGGCAACGGCGGATTGGCCGGGGAGTACTCCGGGGCGCTCCACAGCAGCCGCCCCGGGTGCAGGCTCTCCACCACCGACTCCACGGCGAAGTGCACCCGCCTGCCCCCGTCCGCGTCGAACTCAGTCCGGGCCCGGCCGCTGAGCTGGAGCAGCGCCCCGCTCTCCCAGTGCGGGAAGAGCAGCCCGGCCCGCGGGTCCGCCGCCAGGTTCCCCAGGGTCAGGAACATGGCGTTGCCCGCATAGTCGGGCCAGCTCAGCCCGGTCGGGGAGGTCACTTCCACGAAGCCGGGGAACCCGCCCCGGTGGCTGGCGTCGACCCCGTCCCCGGCGGTGGTGGCGATGAAGAAGGTGTCGGCGGAGCGGACGGCCCGCTCCTGGTCGGGGGTGAGCGCGTCCCCGCGCCGCACGACACCGGCTCCTTGGGCGGCGAGCTCCAGCGGCTGCCGCTTCTGCAGGTACTTCGGGCAGTTGGAGAAGACCCGCTGCGCCGCGATGGCGAAGCCGCGCGGTGTCACCTCCAGGGTTCCGCCCAGGCGCATCCGGCGCCGGGTGCGCGGGTCGAGGGAGATGGTCCCGACGCCCGTGCCCGCGGTGGCCAGGGCCTGCGCGAGGGGGTCGCCGTCCGGGATGCCGCCTGCGACCGTGATCCGGTCCGGCCCGGTGGCCCGTACGAACCCGGGCGCGCCGGTCAGCAGCGAGGCCCAGAGCCGGCCGTCCGCGTCGGCGGCGCCGACCACCAGGTGCGGCTGCTGCGCGAGGAAGGCCGCCGCGACGTCCCGGATGCCGGTGCCGATCGAGCGGCCCACGTGCTCGGCGAGCTCCCGTACGCCGACCCGCTCCTGTACGGCCAGCGAACCCCAGTGGTAGCCGGACATTAGAAGAACCCGCAGGTCGGAGCCCCCGTGGTCGGGGCCGGGGCGCCCTCGGCGCCGGCGGGTACGGAGATCTCCAGCCGGGTCCCGTCGGGGTCGTGGAAGAAGATGCCGCCGGAGGTCGCACCCTCTCCGTGGGCGACGACCCCTTCGTACGCGAACTCGACCCCCAGGCCGCGCAGCCGCTCCTCGTACTCCCGTACCTCCTCGATCGTGCCCGCGGAGAGCGCGAGGTGGTGCAGTCCGGCCGCGGCCGGTGCGTAGCCGTCCGAGGCCTGCTGCCACAGCGTGAGGGCGAGCTCGCCGTCCTGGCCGAGGAAGGCGAAGCGGCGGCCCTCCTCCTTGCCCTCGCCCAGCAGTCCGAAGCCGAGCACGTCCCGGTAGAAGACGAGCGAACGGTCGAGGTCGGTGACGTTCAGACCCACGTGGCCGGTACGCAGCTTGCCGATGACAGCCGTCACGGCTGCCCCCTTTCTTCGGGCCCCCAGCGAGGCGCTCTAACCTTCTAAATCAAAGTTAAAGGTTAGGGCGGCCGGAGTCAACCGGCCACGTACCCTTGAGGGGTTAGCAGGCGGCGCCAAGGGCGGCAGCAGAGGGAGTACGGCGATGACGGCACAGGCGACGGACCCGCGTCCGCTGACCGGCGAGCCCCTCGCGCTCGACCTGCTGAACACCCGCTGGATGCGGGAGGGCGAGCTCACCGACCTCTTCGCGGGCGCCTTCGGGCTCACCCGGGTCGAAGGGCTCGCGATCTGGCTGCGCAGCGCCGGGCTGGCCGACCGCTTCCGCGCCGACGCGGCGACCCTCGTCCACCTGCTCACCGCGCGCGAGGCGCTGGCCCGCGCGGTCGCGGACCCCGCCGACGCGAGCGCCCGCTCCCTGGTCGACTCCGTCCTGGAGCACGGCCGGATCCGCGCCACGCTGACCGCCGAAGGCCCGGGCGAGCGGCCCGAGTTCGCCGATCCCGCCTGGGGTCCGGCCTGGACGGCCGCCCGCGACTACCTGGACCTGCTGGGCTCCGATCCCGACCGGATCCGCAAGTGCGCCTCCGAGACCTGCGTACTGCACTTCCACGACACCTCGCGCAACGGCACCCGGCGCTGGTGCTCGATGGCCGTCTGCGGCAACCGGGCGAAGGCCTCGCGCCACTACGCGCGCACGCGCGAGCGCTGAGGGCGCGAAAGTTGTCACACCCGATTCGAGACGGAGCTCCGCTCCGCCGCTGACGCGCGGTCGGGATATCTACAAATCAACTCTTCAACCCCGGCGGGTCGTACCGGTTCATCACGGTACGGCCCGCCTGGCGTTCACTCCGCATTGGCGAGTGTCCGCCATGGCAGGTATCGGTCAATGACAAGCCTCCCCAAACAGCTGTCACTTGCGCAAAGCTGACCGGTCATCCGGCACCGAAATCCGGACCGTTTCTTTCACTTACCAGGGATGCTGATGACCCTCGAATCCCCCAGCTCCATATCCGGGGCCCGGCGCGTCGCACGCGTCGCGGCCGCGGCCGGTCTGGTGGCCGCCCTCGCGGCCACCGGCGCCGTGCCCGTTTTCGCGGCCACCGGCGCCGACAACCCGGGCACCACTCCGGCGGTCAAGTCGGCCGACCAGAAGCTCGGTTCGGCGGATGCCGAGCTGCTCCAGGAGGCCAAGGCCAAGGGTGACGCGAACGTCACCGTCATGGTCGCGACCGCCCCCGGGCAGACCAAGCAGGTGGCCGACCAGCTCGACGCCGTCCAGGGCGCCTCGGTGGGGCAGACGTACGACAACCTCGGCTACGTCCGCGCCACCCTGCCCACCGACAAGGCGGAGGCCGCGCTGAAGTCGGCCGCCAAGCTGTCCTCCGTGCACGGCATCGACCTGCGGCACGAGATCCAGCTCCCCGACCCGCGTCCCGACGCCGACCGCGAGACCGGCACGGTCAAGCGGACCGCGGGCGCGACGTTCGCGGCGCCGGACAAGGACACCCCGGCGAAGAACCCGTACAACCCGTCCTTCGAGACCGGTGCCGTCGACTTCGTCGAGGACAACCCGCAGGCCGACGGCCGCGGCGTGACCATCGGCATCATGGACTCGGGCGTCGACCTCGGCCACCCGGCCCTGCAGACGACCACCACCGGCGAGCGCAAGATCGTCGACTGGGTGACGGCGACCGACCCGATCACCGACGGCGACGCCACCTGGCGCGCCCAGATCACCCCGGTCACCACCGCTGCCGGCACCTTCTCCGCGGGCGGCCAGAGCTGGAAGGCCCCCGAGGGCTCCTTCCAGTGGAGCCGGTTCAGTGAGTCGATCACCGCCAACGGCGACATGAAGGGCGACGTCAACCGGGACGGGGACACCACCGACCGGTTCGGCCTGCTCTACGACGCCGCCGCCGGCACCGTCCGCGTCGACACCGACCAGGACGGCGACTTCACGAACAACGAGCCGATGAAGCCGTACAAGGACGGCTACCAGATCGGCTACTTCGGCACGGACAACCCGGCGACCCAGGTCGCCGAGCGCATCCCGTTCGTGATCGAGATCCGCAAGGACGTCCCGATGGACCCGCTGGGCGGTGACTGGGTCGGCAAGAAGGCCGACTTCGTCAACGTCGGCATCATCGAGTCCGAGCACGGCACGCACGTCGCGGGCATCACCGCCGCCAACAGCCTCTTCGGCGGCAAGATGAACGGCGAGGCGCCCGGCGCCAAGCTCGTCTCCTCGCGCGCCTGCTCCTGGTCCGGCGGCTGCACCAACATCGCGCTGACCGAGGGCATGATCGACCTCGTCGTCAACCGCGGCGTGGACATCGTCAACATGTCCATCGGCGGTCTGCCGGCGCTGAACGACGGCAACAACGCGCGCTCCGAGCTCTACAAGAACCTCATCGACACCTACGGTGTCCAGCTCGTCATCTCGGCGGGCAACGAGGGTCCCGGCATCAACACCATCGGCGACCCCGGTCTCGCGGACAAGGTCATCTCCGTGGGCGCCGCGGTCTCCAAGGAGACCTGGGCCGCCAACTACGGCTCCGCCGTGGACAAGAAGTACAACATGTTCCCCTTCTCCTCGCGCGGTCCGCGTGAGGACGGCGGGTTCACCCCGACCATCACCGCCCCCGGCGCCTCGATCAACACGATCCAGACCTGGCTGCCCGGCGCCCCGGTGAAGGAGGCCGGCTACGACCTGCCGGCCGGTTACGGCATGCTCCAGGGCACCTCGATGTCCTCGCCGCAGGCGGCGGGCGCCAGCGCCCTGCTGATCTCGGCCGCGAAGCAGCAGAACATCAAGCTGACGCCGGCCGCCCTGCGCATCGCGCTCACCAGCACCGCGAAGAAGATCGACGACGTCCCGGCGCACGCCCAGGGCTCGGGTCTGATCGACGTTCCCGGCGCGTGGGAGTCCATCCAGCGCGACGCGAAGGCCAACGAGTTCACCGTCAAGGCGCCGGTCGACACCGCGATCGACCAGTTCCTGAAGACCCCGGGCTTCGGCACCGGCATCTACGACCGCGAGGGCGGCCTCAAGGCCGGCCAGAAGAAGGTCTACAACGTCGTCGTCACCCGCACCACGGGCGTCAAGTACGGCACCCAGCACAAGCTGTCGTGGCGCAACAACGACGGCACGTTCAAGGTCCTCAGCGACTACGACTACGTCACGCTGCCCCTGAACAAGCCGGTCACCATCAAGGTCGAGGCCAAGGCCAAGACGGCCGGCGTGCACAGCGGCATCCTGCAGCTGGACGACCCGACCACCGAGGGCATCGACAAGCAGATCCTCTCCACGGTCGTCGTCTCCGCCCCGCTGGCGAAGCCGTCGTTCTCCTACTCGGACACCTCGTCCGTGCAGCGCAACAGCCACAAGTCGTACTTCGTGACCGTCCCGCAGGGCGCCAAGACCCTTGAGGTCGCCCTCGGCGGTCTGAAGCCGGGCAGCCAGACGCGCTTCATCTCGATCCACCCGTACGGTGTGGGCGTCGAGGACAGCGCGACGACCCAGTGCTACCCGAACTACGACAACCCGGCGAACCTCTGCCGCCCCGACCTGCGTTCGTACGAGAACCCGCAGCCGGGCGTCTGGGAGATCGAGGTCGAGTCGCGCCGTACGTCGCCGCTGCTCGACAACCCGTTCAAGCTGGACATCTCGGTGCTCGGCGCGGCCTTCGACCCCGCGGTCAAGGTCCTGCCCGAGGTCAAGAAGGGCACCCCCGCCCCGGTCCAGTGGAGCATCAAGAACGAGGCCGCGGCCATCGCCGGCGGCAAGCTCCAGGGCGGCCCGCTCGGTTCCGCGAAGGTCGCCAAGCCGACCATCGCCAACGGTGAGACCCAGACCTCCGAGGTCGTGATCGGCGAGGGCGTCTCCCGCCTCGACGTCGCGATCGGCGGCGTCTCCGACACCGGCGCGGACCTCGACCTCGAGGTCTACAAGGACGGCGTCAAGGTCGGCACCTCCGCCGACGGCGACTCCGAGGAGGCCGTGAGCCTGGTCAACCCGGCCGCGGGCACCTACAGCGTCAAGGTGATCGGCTACGCGGTCCCGGCCGGCACCACCACGTACGACTACCGCGACGTGTTCTTCTCGGCCGCCCTGGGCTCCGTCCTGGTCGACGAGACCGCCACGGTGAACCTCGCCAACGGCGCTTCGGCGAACGTCTCGGCGAACGTCCTGGTCAACAGCGAGGCCCCCGCGGGCCGTCAGTTCTTCGGCCAGGTCAAGCTGCTCAACGGCCGCGGCACCGCCGCGGGCACCGGAAGCGTCCAGATCGACAAGGTCCTTCCGTAGTACAGGCAGGCCGAAGGGGCGGTGCTCTGACGAGCACCGCCCCTTCGGGCTTTTTCCCCCCGCGCTCTACTTGCCGAGCGACCTCAGGGACTCGGCGTAGGTGCCGACCGCGTGGGCGATCACGTCCAGGTTGGTGTCGAAGGCCCCCAGGTCCAGGTTCTTCAGGTCGTCGCCCGCCCCGTGGTAGTTGGGGTCGTACGGGGCGCCTGCCGTGCCGCCGTAGCGCTCGGCCTGCTCGGCGGTCTTGATGCCCTCGGCGCCGGTGAAGGTGCCGCCGGCCGGGATGCCGTTCGCGATGAACGGGCCGTAATCGGAGCGGCCGTCGAAGTCACTGCCCTCGTGCGGCTTGCGCTTCTTGTCGAGGAAGCCGTTGATCAGCGCCTCGATCTGCGCGGAGCCGGCCGGGCCCGCGCCCTCCCCGACCTTGTCCGAGTCGTCGCCGTCGTAGACGAACTGCGCCGGGTTCGGCGAGGCGATCATGTCGAAGTTCAGGTAGAGCGCGATGTCCTTCTTCTGCCGCTCCGACAACTGCGCGACGTAGTGCTCGGAGCCCAGGAGTCCCAGCTCCTCCGCCGACCACCAGGCGAAGCGCACCTTGTTGGCGGGACCCCTGCCCTTCTTGTTGCCGCCCTCCTCCGCGAGCTTGAGCGCCACCTCCAGCAGACCGGCCGAGCCCGAGCCGTTGTCGTTGATGCCCGGCCCCTCGGGGACCGAGTCCAGGTGGGAGCCGACCGCGACGACGCGGTCGGAGCGGCCGCCCCGGGTCTCGGCGATCACGTTGCGGGTGGTCTTCCTGACGTGCTCCTGGTCCAGCTCCAGCCGTACGGTCACCTCGCCCCCGGCGGCGGCCGCGGTCAGCGCCTCGCCGTCGGCCAGGGTGATGCCCGCGCTCGGGATCACGCCGTCGGCGGGCGAGGAGAAGCCGCCGCGGACGGGGGTGGTGCCGCTGTGGTTGTAGACGATGACGCCGAGGGCGCCGGCCGCGGCAGCCGCCTTCTCCTTCTCCACGAAGGTGCAGGCACCCCGCTTGACCAGGGCGATCCTCCCGGCGAAGGCGCCCGCCGGGTAGTCGGCCGCGTCGCAGCCCGGGGTCTCGTCGACCCGGGCGAGGGCGAGCGGGGCGACGAGGCCGCCGGCCGGGGTGGACTTGGTGAAGGTGAAGGCGGCGGTGGCCAGCTCGCGGCCCGCGGTGCCCTCGGGCCCGCCGAGGACCAGGGTCCGCTCCGTCTTGGTGTGCGCCTCGTGGATGTCGAAGTCCTGGTACGAGACCTGGTACCCGGCCTTCTTCAGGGTGTCGTGCACGTAGGCGGCGGAAGCGGCGTGGCCGGGCGTGCCGGCGGCCCGGTTGCCGCCGTTGGCCTCGGCGATCTGCTGGAACTTCGCCAGGTGGCGGTAGGCGCCGCGGGCGGTGACCTCCTCCACCAGTTCCTTGGCGAGCCGGGACTCGCGCGGGTGGGCGGCCGCCGGCGTGGCGGTCAGCAGGACGGGTGCGGCGACGGCGGCTGCCGCGAGGGCGGCGAGCGCCGGTATGGACCGGCGGCGGTGGCGGATGGCGCGCACGGTGTTCCTCCCCAGGGTTCGTACAGCGGACTGCCGTGTCCGGACAGCGGACACGACAGACCGGACGCTAACCGGCCGCGACCAGGCAAAACGGCCGTTCTGGGGTGGTGCAACACGCCCGTCACGAACTCGTCACGGGGGTTCGCATTCAGGACACCGTCCGTTCCTCGGACAATGGATTGGACAAGCCTCGTGGGGTCGAACGCATGATGGCTCCACGCGCGCCCGCGTCGTACGTACCAAGAGGAGTCACCGTGAGGGTCGGAATCGTCGGAGCCACCGGACAGGTCGGCGGAGTCATGCGCGGCATCCTGGCCGAGCGGAAGTTCCCGGTGGACGAGCTGCGGCTGTTCGCCTCGGCCCGTTCCGCGGGCTCGACGCTGGAGTGGGAGGGCCGGGAGATCACCATCGAGGACGCCTCGACGGCCGACTACACCGGCCTGGACATCGTGCTCTTCTCGGCCGGCGGCGCCACCTCCAAGGCCCTCGCCGAGAAGGTCGCCTCGCAGGGCGCCGTCGTGATCGACAACTCCTCCGCCTGGCGCAAGGACCCCGAGGTCCCGCTCGTCGTCTCCGAGGTCAACCCGCACGCGATCAAGAACCGCCCCAAGGGCATCATCGCGAACCCGAACTGCACCACCATGGCCGCGATGCCGGTGCTGCGTCCGCTGCACGAAGAGGCCGGTCTGACCGCGCTCGTCGCCACCACCTACCAGGCCGTCTCCGGCTCGGGCCTGTCCGGCGTCGCCGAGCTGCGCACCCAGGCCTGCGCGGTCTCCGAGGCCGCCGACCAGCTGACCTTCGACGGCGGCGCGGTGGACTTCCCGGAGCCGGCCGTCTACAAGCGGCCCATCGCCTTCAACGTCATCCCGCTGGCGGGTGCGATCGTGGACGACGGCTCCTTCGAGACCGACGAGGAGCAGAAGCTCCGCAACGAGTCCCGCAAGATCCTGGAGATCCCGGAGCTCAAGGTCTCGGGCACCTGCGTGCGCGTGCCCGTCTTCTCGGGCCACTCCCTCCAGGTCAACGTCCGCTTCGAGCGCCCGATCAGCGTGGAGCGCGCGTACGAGCTGCTCAAGGACGCCCCCGGCGTCGAGCTCTCGGAGATCCCGACCCCCCTCCAGGCCGCCGGCAAGGACGCCTCGTACGTGGGCCGCATCCGCGCCGACGAGACGGTCGACAACGGCCTCGCGCTGTTCCTCTCGAACGACAACCTGCGCAAGGGCGCGGCGCTGAACGCGGTGCAGATCGCCGAGCTCGTCGCCGAGGAGCTGCGCGGCTGATCCCGCTCGCACGGACGGGGGGCGGCGCCGTGACGGCGCCGCCCCCCGTCGTTCCGGACGCCTCAGCCGCGGCGGACCTCGTAGAGGAAGCAGCCGAACTCGACGGCCCGGACGTGCACGAGGGCGACCTCCGGATCGGCGAAGGCCTCGTCCAGGGCCCGCCCGAGCTCGGCATCGGCGTCGGTGTCCGTACCGGCGTCCGCGTCCGGGTCCGCGGCGAAGCCGATGACCCGGCCGCCGAGGATGTGCCCGCGGGCGCTGTAGCGCCGGGCGGCGCGCTGCACGCCGGGCCGGACGAAGGGGTACGCGCCCTCGGCGGCCGGTCCGCCGCAGTCCTCGGCGTGGACGAAGACGGGCCCCTGCTCGTCGTACGCCCCCGGCTGCGCGCCGGTCGCGGCGGCCCAGCGCCGCAGCGGTGCGTACGAGACGAGCGCGATCCGCTCGCCCGCCGCGCTGGGCCGCAGACAGCACCTGAGCGGCGCGCCGCCCTCGTCGTCGGTGTACGGGACGCAGCCGCGCCCGGCGTCGTCACGGACCCGCAGTGCGGCGAGGGCATCGGGGGCGATGGGGAGCACGGTGTGCCTGGTCACGGTGGTCATGGCTCCAGGGTGGGGGTCCGCGGCCGGGCGGGTCTGGCAGGAATCGGACGTCGCGTTCGCCCCTGGATGACTCCGGCGCGGTGGCGCCGACCGCGTGGAAGGATGGCGGGGCAACGTCACCATCAAAGGAGATGAACGCGTGCCTGGCACGAACCTGACCCGTGAAGAAGCGCAGCAGCGGGCGAAGCTGCTCACCGTCGACTCCTACGAGATCGAGCTCGATCTCAGTGGGGCACAGGAGGGCGGGACCTACCGGTCCGAGACCACCGTGCGCTTCGACTCGGCCGAGGCCGGCGCCGAGACCTTCATCGACCTGGTCGCGCCGGCCGTCCACGAGGTGGTCCTGAACGGCAAGGCGCTCGACGTCGCCGCCGTGTTCCGGGACTCGCGCATCGCGCTGAAGCACCTCGCGGCCGGGACCAACGAGCTCCGTGTCGTCGCGGACTGCGCCTACACCAACACCGGCGAGGGCCTGCACCGCTTCGTCGACCCGGTGGACCAGCAGGCGTACCTGTACACCCAGTTCGAGGTGCCGGACGCGCGGCGGGTCTTCGCCAGCTTCGAGCAGCCCGACCTGAAGGCGACCTTCCGGTTCACTGTGACGGCCCCCGAGGGCTGGACGGTCATCTCGAACTCGCCACGCGACATTTCGCAGGGGGCGGAGCCGAAGGACCGGGTGTGGGCCTTCGAGCCGACCCCGCGGATCTCCACGTACATCACGGCCCTGATCGTGGGCCCGTACCACGCGGTGCACAGCTCCTACGAGGGCTCGGACGGGAAGTCCGTGCCGCTCGGCATCTACTGCCGGCCCTCGCTCGCCGAGTTCCTCGACGCGGACGCGATCTTCGACGTGACCCGGCAGGGCTTCGACTGGTTCCAGGAGAAGTTCGCCTACGACTACCCGTTCGCCAAGTACGACCAGCTCTTCGTCCCGGAGTTCAACGCGGGCGCGATGGAGAACGCCGGCGCGGTCACCATCCGCGACCAGTACGTCTTCCGCTCGAAGGTGACGGACGCGGCGTACGAGGTGCGCGCGGAGACCATCCTCCACGAGCTCGCGCACATGTGGTTCGGCGACCTGGTCACCATGGAGTGGTGGAACGACCTGTGGCTGAACGAGTCGTTCGCCACCTACACCTCGATCGCCTGCCAGGCGTACGCCGAGGGCTCGAAGTGGCCGCACGCGTGGACGACCTTCGCCAACTCCATGAAGACCTGGGCGTACCGGCAGGACCAGCTGCCGTCCACGCACCCGATCATGGCCGACATCCGCGACCTGGACGACGTCCTCGTCAACTTCGACGGGATCACGTACGCCAAGGGCGCCTCGGTGCTCAAGCAGCTCGTCGCCTACGTCGGCCAGGACGCCTTCTTCAAGGGCGTTCAGGCGTACTTCAAGGCGCACGCCTTCGGGAACACGCGCCTGTCCGACCTGCTCGGCGCCCTTGAGGAGACCTCGGGCCGCGACCTGACCGCCTGGTCCAAGGCGTGGCTGGAGACGGCCGGGATCAACATCCTGCGTCCGGAGATCACCACGGACGAGGACGGTGTCGTCACCGCCTTCGCCGTCCGCCAGGAGGCGCCGGCGCTGCCCGCGGGCGCCAAGGGCGAGTCCACGCTGCGCCCGCACCGGATCGCGGTCGGCCTGTACGACCTGCAGGGCGGCCGGCTGGTCCGCACGGACCGCGTCGAGCTGGACATCGACGGCGAGCTGACCCCGGTGGACGCGCTCGTCGGCCGTCCGCGCGCGGCTGTCGTGCTGCTGAACGACGACGACCTGTCGTACGCGAAGGTCCGCCTCGACCAGGAGTCCCTCGCCACGGTCACCGCGCACCTGGGCGACTTCACCGAGTCGCTGCCGCGGGCGCTGTGCTGGGCCTCGGCGTGGGACATGACCCGCGACGGGGAGCTCGCCACCCGCGACTACCTCGCGCTGGTGCTGTCGGGCATCGGCAAGGAGTCGGACATCGGCGTCGTCCAGTCGCTGCACCGCCAGGTGAAGCTGGCCGTCGACCTGTACGCCGACCCGGCGTGGCGGGAGCAGGGGCTGGCCACCTGGACGGAGGCCACGCTGGAGCACCTGCGTGCGGCCGCCCCGGGCAGCGACCACCAGCTGGCGTGGGCCCGCGCGTTCGCGGCGACGGCCCGTACCGAGGAGCAGCTGGCGTACCTGTCGGGTCTGCTCGACGGGTCCGTGGAGATCGAGGGCCTGGCCGTCGACACCGAGCTGCGGTGGGCGTTCCTGGAGCGCCTCGCCGCGACGGGCGTCAGCGGCGAGGCGGCCATCGCGGCCGAGCTGGAGCGGGACGCGACGGCGGCGGGCGAGCGCCACGCCGCGACCGCGCGGGCCGCGCTGCCGACCGCGGAGGCCAAGGCGGCGGCGTGGGCCTCGGTCGTCGAGAGCGACTCGCTGCCGAACGCGGTGCAGGAGGCGGTGATCGGCGGCTTCGTCCAGACCGACCAGCGCGAGCTGCTCGCGCCGTACGCGGAGAAGTACTTCGCGGCGGTCAAGGGGGTCTGGGACAGCCGCAGCCACGAGATCGCACAGCAGATCGCGGTGGGCCTGTACCCCTCCCTGGCGGTGTCCGAGGAGACCCTGGCGGCGACGGACGCGTGGCTGGCCTCGGCCGAGCCGAACGCGGCGCTGCGCCGCCTGGTCTCGGAGTCCCGCGCGGGCGTCGAGCGGGCGCTGAAGGCCCAGGCGGCCGACGCCGCTGCCGCTCGGGTCTGACGCACCACCCCGGGCGGGGGGCATCCCCCGCCCGGGCCCCATCGCGGGGCCCCGGTGGGTTCCGCGCAGCGGTTACTGCCGGGCCGCGGCTGCCTGGCGCAGGGCCGCGAGGACGTGGGAGACCGCCGGGCCGGACTCGGCCCCACGGCGGACCGCCGCGATCACGTGGCGGGTGGGGCGGTCGTGGGTGAGGACCCGGACCGCCACGCCCGACGCGCGGCTCGACACCATGCGCGGGACCAGCGCCACGCCCATGCCCGCCTCGACCATGGCCAGGATCGCGGTCCAGCCGGACGCCGAGTGCGCCTGCTCGGGGACGAAGCCCGCCGCCTCGCACGCACCCACCGCGATCTCCGACCAGGGGCCGCTGCCGCCGTAGATCCACGGGTCGCCGGACAGGTCCGCCAGCCGCAGGTCCGGGGCGGCCGCCAGCGGGTGGCCCGGCGGCAGGGCCACGTCCAGCGGGTCCTCCAGCAGCGTGACCCGGGTGAACCGCGCGTCCCGCGCGGTCGGCGCGTGCGCCGCCAGGGACAGCGCGAGGTCCACGCCCCCGGCGGACAGCAGCTCGTACGATTCCGCGGCCTCGGTCTCCCGTACGCGCACCTCGACCCGGGGGTGGGTACGCCGCAGCTCGGCCACGGCGGGGACCACCAGGGCCGGCACCGCGGTGGAGAAGGCCCCGACGCGCACCTCCCCCGCCTCCCCGGCGAGGTACCCGGCGAGCTCCGCGTCGGCCCGCTCCAACTGCGCGAACACCGCCTCCGCGTGCCGCAGGACCAGGTGGGCGGCGTCCGTGAGCCGGACCCGGCGCCCCTGCGCCTCCAGCAGCGGCACCCCCAGCTGCCGGCCGAGGTTGGTCAGCTGCTGGGAAACGGCCGAGGGCGTCATGTGCAGCGCCTCGGCCGTCGCGGTCACGGTCCCCCGCTCGGCGAGGGTCCGCAGGATCCGCAGCTTCTTGATGTCCCACTCGGTCATGGGCCCGAACCTACCGCCGGGCACCGAGGCCCACGCCGCCCAGGATCAGCGCCATGCACAGCAGTTGCGCCGGGCCGGTCCGCTCGCCGAGGAGCAGGAGGCCGAGGCCCGCGACGCAGACCGGCTGGAGGTAGTAGACGACCCCGGCGCGGGCGGCGCCGATGACCGAGACGGCCTTGTTCCAGGCGAAGAAGGCGACGGCGGAGGAGAAGACCCCGACGTAGAGCAGCGGTCCGACGGTGCCCGCGGTGACCTCGAAGCCGCCCTGGACGGTGACGGACACGGCGTACGCGGGGGCCAGCATCAGCGCGCCGAGGAGGAAGGTGGTGATCAGGAAGGCCAGGCCGCCCAGTTCGGCGGGCTTGCGCTTGAGCAGCGCGCTGTACGTGGCGAAGGACAGGGCGGCGCCGAACATCCACAGGTCGCCGGCGCCGAAGTCGAAGCCGAGCGAGCCGTCCCCGACCAGCAGCAGCACGCCGAGGGCGGCGAGGGTGAGGCCGAAGGTGCGCCGGGCACCGAGCCGTTCGCCGCCGAGGCGGCCGTACAGGGCCATGAGGACCGGCGAGGCGGCCATGATCATGCCCATGTTGGAGGCTGAGGTGGTCAGACCGGCCTGGTGGACCAGCGTGTTGTAGAGGGTGACGCCGAACAGCGTGGCGAGGGCGATGAATCCGAAGTGCCGCCGGATCAGTGCCCGCTGCTGCCAGGCCTGCCGGGCGGCGAAGGGGGCGACGGCGAGGGTGGCGATGATCCAGCGCCAGAACACGGCCTGGACGGGCGGGACGCTGTCGGCCATGCCCCGGGTGGCGACGAAGCTGCCGGACCAGACGACCGTCGCGAGCAGGGCCAGGAGCACGCCGACTCCGGCTGCCCCCTTCTTCCCCGTCCCCTGGGCGGCGGGCTTGCCTTGCGAAACGGTACGGACGCGGTCCATGACGGCCACTGTGTGTCTCCCCCTCGAAAGTCCGGTGTGTCGGTCGAGGCTCTACCGTCCCACCCGCCCATCCGTCAGGTCCATCGAAATGTTTCGATCATTCTTTTCAGAAGAACTGAACGATTCGGCCTTCGGCGGCCGGGGCGCGCCGAGCGTCAGCTGGCCCGCGACCGTAGCGCCGAAGGCGATCGCCATGCCCGCCACCTGCACCGGCGTGAGCGCCTGGCCCAGGGCCGCCCAGCCGATGACGGCGGCGGTCAGCGGGGACAGCGGGCCGAGCAGGGTGACCGAGGTGGCGGTGAGCCGGCCGATGCCGCGGAACCAGAGCCAGTACGCGATACCGGTGTTGATCAGCATCATGTAGCCGTAGCCGAGGAAGGCCTTGCCGTCGAGCGCGGGCGGGGCCCCTTCGACGATCGCGGCGATCGGGATGATGATCAGCCCGCCCGCGGTGAGCTGCCAGCCGGTCATGGCCAGCGGCCCGACCCCCTCGGGGCGCCCCCAACGCTTGGTCATGACGGTTCCGGCGGCCATGGAGGCGGAGGAGACGATGCCGGCGGCGATGCCGACGAGGTCGAGCTCCGCCTCGGCGGTCAGGACGACCATGCTGACCCCGAAGGCCCCCACGACGGCGGCGAGCACGGTCCGCAGCCGCGCCCGCTCGCCCAGCAGGAGGGCGGCGAGCCCCACAACGAACAGCGGCCCGGCGGAGCCGAGCACGGCCGCGACACCGCCGGGCAGCCGGTAGGCGGAGAGGAACAGCAGCGGGAAGAAGGCTCCGATGTTGAGCCCGCCCAGGACGGCGGACTTCCACCACCACTCGCCCTTGGGCAGGGTGCGGGAGAGGGCGACGAGCAGCAGCCCGGCAGGCAGGGCCCGCATCACGCCGGTGAACAGCGGCCGGTCGGGCGGCAGCAGTTCGGAGGCGACGGCGTACGTGGACCCCCAGGAGACGGGGGCGAGGGCGGTCACTGCGACGGTGGCGAAGCGCTTCATGGCGGTTGACTCCTCGGGCAGGTGGGGGCGGCGGGACCGTACGGAGGCTCAGGCGGCGGGCACCGGCGCCCGCGGGGCGTCGACCGGCGGCTCGACGAGCGCGACCTTGGCGAGCGCGACCTCGGCGGGCAGAGCTTCGGCGGGCGCGGCCTCGGCCGGCCGGGCCTCGGCGGGCCGGGCCTCGGCCGGCCGGGCCTCGGCCGGCCGGGCCTCGGCGGGCGCGGCCTCGGCGTGCACGGCCTCGGCCGGCAGGTGCCGCTCCAGCCGGACCAGCGCCAGGGCGGCTCCCAGCGCGGCGACGGCGAGGACGGCCCAGGGCAGCCGGCCGTCGACGGCGAGCAGGGCGGTGAACAGCGAGGGGGCGAGCGCGGAGGCCAGCGAGTAGGACAGCTGGTAGGTGGCCAGGTAGCGGCCGCGGACCGCCTCGGGGGCGGCGGAGACCGACAGGGCGCCGCCGGAGGGGCTGTGGACCAGTTCGCCGAGGGTGTAGACGACGACGATGGCGAGCAGGGCGACCAGGGTCGCGGTCTGGCCGGGGCGCAGCGTGCCGAGCACGATCTGACCGACGAAGGCGGCGGCGAAGAGCAGGGCGCCCAGGGCGGCCGAGCGGGTGCGGCGGGCGCCGGAGCGGCGGACCCGGCCCGCGATCAGCACGCCGATCCCGGCGCACAGGACGGTGTTGACGGTGAAGGCGGCTCCGGTGAGGGAGTCGGGGGCCGTCAGCCAGGTGGAGAGGTAGAGCGGGAAGAGGACGGACAGGGCCGAGTAGCCGAGCGCGGTGAGGAAGTTGGCGGCGGTCAGGCCGAGGAAGGGCCGGTCCCGCAGGACCATCCGGTAGCCGGCGGCCGCCCGCCCCGCGGTGGCGGTGGCGGCGTCACGGACCGGGCGGACCCGGCTGACGAGCAGTCCGGCGAGGGCGAAGGCCAGGGAGTTGCCCCAGGCGGTGTAAGTGAACCCGCCGGATCCCCACAGGCCCAGCACTCCGGAGACGAGCAGGGCGCCCGCACCCATCCCGGCGTTCTGCAGGGCCCGGATGGAGGCCTGGAGCCGGTCGCGGGCGGCGCCGCGCGCCACCTCCCCGATCAGCGACTGCTGGACGACGGAGAAGGAGCGGTCGGCGAGGGCGGTGACGAGGGCGACGGCCGCGAAGGCGGGGAGCGAGCCGGCGAAGGGGTACAGGGCGAAGCCGAGCGCCCGTATCCCGTAGAGCACCAGGTTGACCTTCTTGGCGCCGAACCGGTCGACGGCCGAGCCGGCCAGCGGCATGAAGGCCAGGCCGGCGACGCCGGTGACGGTCATGACCAGGCCGACGAGGGTGAAGGAGAGGCCGGTGACGTGGTGGAAGAAGACGAGCGAGAACGGGATGTACATGCCGATCCCGACCGAGCTGATCCCGATGCCCACGAGCAGCGAGCGCTCCCCCGCGACCCGTTCTTCCTTCACCGGTGTACCGGTCTTCATGGTGTCCCCCCACGATCGTTGCTCCGTGATTGCTTGCTTGGAAGTAGCTTAGCGCTAAGCTACTTTTCGTCAAGCTACTTTCTTGCGAACGACCGAGCGGAAACCGGATACTCCACCCATGAAGGACCAGCAGGACGCAGTCGACGCGATCACCGCCCAGTGGCACGCGGTGCGCCCCGACCTGGACACGGCCCCCATGGCCGTCTTCGGGCGGATCTACCGGATCGCCAAGGCCATGGGCGACGCCATGGAGCAGACCTACGCGCGCTTCGGGATCTCGCGCGGGGAGTTCGACGTCGTGGCCACCCTGCGCCGCTCCGGCGCCCCCTACACGCTCTCGCCGCGCCAGCTGTCGGCCACTCTGATGCTCACCACGGGTGGCATGACGGGGCGTCTGGACAAGCTGGAGAAGGCCGGGCTGCTCTGCCGCAAGCCCGATCCGCACGACCGGCGCGGACTCCAGGTGACCATCACCGACCGCGGGCTCGCGCTCATCGACGAGGCCGTCTCCGCCGGCCTGGAGGTGCAGCGCGCCTCGCTGACCGGTCTGAGCGAGGCGGAAGTGGACGTGCTCACCGGCCTGCTCCGCAAGCTGCTGGCCGGGGTCTGAGGACACGACAGGGCGCCGGAGGTCGCGCACGGCCGACTCACATCGGCGTACGGACCCCCGGCGCCCCGGAAGTATTCAGTTCGAAGGGAGCGGACCCGTCGGGTCAGCTGTCCTTCTGCTGCTTTCGCGACTGGTCGCCGACCATCACGAGACCCGCGATGACCAGGAACAGCACGATCGGCGCGGCCACGTACAGGCCGAGCGTCTCGCCAATGCTCAGGCCCGGGCCCGGGTCGTCGCCGTCGTCGCGGGTCAGCGCCAGGGCGGGAGACGTCATCAGCAGCATCATCAGCGTCGTTCCGGCCGTGACGGCGCCGGCGCGCAGAGCGTTCTTCTTGTCCACGGTGCAAACGTAGCGAACGCCTAAAGGGGGCGCGCGCCCGGGGGTGCCGTACGGGTCTGCGCCCCCTCCCGCACCGCGCCCAGCAGGGCGTTCGCCCGGGGCGAGGAGGCCAGCGCCTCCAAGGTCAGCGGCCGGCCCTCCCCGTCCGCGAGCGGCAGCCGCCAATTGGGGTACTGGTCCCAGGTCCCCGGCAGGTTCTGCGGCCGCCGGTCGCCCACCGCATCCGGCAGCCACACCCCGACCAGCCGGGCCGGGGTGCGCAACAGGAACCCGTACAGGGCCCGTACGGCGGCCTCCTCGCCCTTGGCGTCCAGGCCCAGGTCCTCCAGCACCTCCAGCCACCGGGCGGTGTCCGCGGCATCCTCGGCCCGCTCCCGCTCCACCGGGCGGGTCAGCAGGCCGAGCCGGTCGCGCAGTTCCACATGGGCGCCGGCGAGCTTGGCGGCCGTGGGCGGCAGGTCGTGGGTGGTGACGGTGGCCAGGCAGTCGGCCCGCCAGGCCCCGGGCTCCAGCGGGTCTCCGCCGCCCGTCCAGTCCCGCTCGAACCACAGCACGGAAGTGCCGAGCACCCCGCGCCGGGCCAGGGCCTGACGGACCCCCGGCTGCACCGTCCCGAGGTCCTCGCCGATGACCAGGGCCCCGGCCCGGTGCGCCTCCAGGACGAGGACGGCCAGCATGGCCTCGCCGTCGTACGAGACGTACGCGCCTTCGGCGGGCGGGGCTCCCTGCGGGATCCACCAGAGCCGGAACAGCCCCATGACGTGGTCGATGCGCACGGCGCCCGCGTACCGGAACACCCCGCGCAGCAGCTCCCGGAAGGGCGCGTACCCGGACTCGGCGAGCGCGTCGGGACGCCACGGCGGCAGCCCCCAGTCCTGGCCGCGCGCGTTGAAGGCGTCCGGCGGGGCGCCGACCGACACCTCGCGGGCGTGGCAGGAGCCGGTGCGCGCGTCCGAGCCCTCCGGGTGCACCCCGACGGCCAGGTCGTGCACGATCCCCACGGCCATGCCCGCCTCCCGGGCGGCCCGTTGGGCGGCGGCGAGCTGGGCGTCGGTCAGCCAGACCAGCCAGCGGTGGAAGTCGAGCCGCTCCCGCGGGTCCTCCCCCGCCGCGGCCGCGCACCAGGCGGCGTGCCCGTCGAGCGCCGGCCCCTGCGCCGCGCGGAACTCCCGGTAGGCCGCCTCCCGTTCGGCGGTGCGCGGCACGGCGTACAGCAGCTCCAGGGCGGCCCGCTTCAGGGCCCACACCGCGTCCCGGTCGATCAGGGCGCCCTTCTCCAGCACCTCCCGGCGCAACTCGCCCCCCTTGGCGGCCAGTTCGGCGAGGGCCGCCCGCTCGGGGCACCGGTCGTGCTCGGGAACGTCCTCGATCCGCAGGTGCACCGGGTCGGGGAAGCGGCGCGACGAGGGCCGGTAGGGGGACGGGTCGGTCGGGGTCCCGGGCACGGCCGCGTGCAGCGGGTTGACCTGGATGAACCCGGCGCCGTGGGTGCGCCCGGCCCACCGCGCGAGCGCCGCCAGGTCCCCGAGGTCGCCCATGCCCCAGGAGTGCTCGGAGAGCAGCGAGTACAGCTGGACGAGCAGCCCGTGCGCCCGCTCGGGCGCGGCGGGCGCCCGGTCCGGGGCCACGATCAGGGCGGCCGTCGCGGTGCGCCCGTCGGGGGCCTCGACATGGACCCGGTGCACGCCGTGCGGGGGCACCCCGCCGGGCGGCCGGCCGCCCGGCTCCTCGCCCTCCAGCTCCAGCCGGGTCAGCGTCCCGGGCGGCAGCGCGGCGAGCTCCACGGGCGGCCCCGACCCGGCCCACCAGACCAGCACGGGCGGCAACAGCCGCTTGGCGGCGCCCCGTTCGCCGATGTCGGCCCACGCCCGGATAGACTCGGCGGTCTCGGCGGACACCCCGAGCGTGCCCAGCACCGATCGGACGGTGGCTTGCGGGACCTGGACCGTGACGTCCTCGGCGGGCTGGTAGGTGGTGGCGACGCCGTACAGGGCCGCGAGCCGGGCGAGGTCGTCCATGTGTCGAATCCCTGTCTAGTCTCCCGCCGCGGCGGCCGCGGCGGATGTGGTCGGCTCGCTCGTCAGCGGCGCCTCGTCGGCGAGCGGGGGCTCGCTGGTCAGCGGCGCGTGCGCGGAGCCCGCGAGCGGGGGCTCGCTGGTGAGGGGTCCCCCGTCCGGCCCGGCCTGCACGGGCAGGTGGGCGAGCAGCGGGCGGCGGGTCGGGGCGGTGGTCTCTGCGGCGGGCTGTCCGGAGGTCTGTCCGGCGATCCGTCCGGCGTGGGCAGCGGTGTTCACGGTCGGCACTCCTTTGTGCGTGAGGAACAGTCAGAACCATGGAACAACGCCGGAGAACACCGCAGCCATACCCAGTCGGACGCACCGCATTCCTGACGTATCCAGGTCAGATCACCCATCCGCGTTGACACCCCGCCCGCACGGATGGTGGGCTCGGGCTCATTCGTACGAGCAGGGGACGACTCGGGACGGGGAGGCTCCGTGCAGCTCAGGGGCGGGAAGCGGGTCACGGCCGCGGCCGTGGCGGTCATCGGGACGCTGCTGGGCGGCGCGACGTCCGCGGGCCCGCCCGGGGCCTCCGCGCTCCCCGCCGCCCCATCCGTACCCCGGGCGGACCCCGCCGCCGGTGCTGGGCCCGGACCCGTGCTCGACCCCGGCTCCGATGTGGTGCGAGCCCCCGCCGAGGGCCCGGCCGTGTGGCCCCGGCCGCAGTCGATGACCGCCGACCCGGCGCGCGAGGTGGCGCTGGGCGCCGAGGCCGTGCTGGTGCTGCCGGCGGACACCGACCCGTACGCGGCCCGGGTGGTGCGGGACGCCCTGCGCGGGGCGGGCGTACGGACCCTGCACGAGCGGGCCCCCGGGGCGCCGCTGCCCGAACGGGGCACCGTCGTACGGCTCCAGGGTCCGGACGCGGAGGCCGCGCTGCGGGCGCTCGGCGCGGCCGCGGCCGGAGACCTGCCGGACGGCGGCTACCGGCTGGCCGTGGGGCGGACCGGCGGCCGGGACACGGTCGCGCTGGCCGGCGTAGGCGAGGACGGCCTATTCCACGCCGCCCAGACGCTGCGCGCCCTGCTGGCCCCGCGCCCCGCGAAGGTGCCCGGCGTACTGGTACGGGACTGGCCGACGGCGCCCGTGCGCGGGATCGCCGAGGGGTTCTACGGCACTCCCTGGACGCGGGAGCAGCGGCTCGCGCAGGTGGAGTTCATGGGCCGCACCAAGCAGAACCGGCTGCTCCTCGCGCCCGGCGACGACCCCTACCGCAGCGTGGAATGGCGCCAGGAGTACCCGCGGGAGCGGCAGGAGGAGTTCCGGGAACTGGCCGAGCGGGCCAGGGCCAACCGGGTGGTGCTGGGCTGGGCGGTGACGCCCGGGCAGTCGATGTGCCTGTCCTCGGACGCCGACCGGGCGGCGCTCGCCCACAAGCTGGACGCCATGTGGGAGCTGGGATTCCGGGCGTTCCAGGTCCAGTTCCAGGACATCAGCTACACGGAGTGGGGCTGCCGGGCCG
Organism: Streptomyces sp. NPDC037242; assembly: GCF_055604165.1. Classification (NCBI taxonomy): domain Bacteria; kingdom Bacillati; phylum Actinomycetota; class Actinomycetes; order Kitasatosporales; family Streptomycetaceae; genus Streptomyces; species Streptomyces sp. NPDC037242. Next base: position 38,615 of record NZ_JBVJUY010000005.1, on the reverse strand, counting down.
ACCGGGAGCGCTACGGGAAGGGACCGGCGGCCGCCGCGAAGGCCCACGCGGAGGTGGCGGGTGAGCTGGCGGCGCACCTCGCGGACCGCCATCCGGGGGCGCCCGCCCTGTCGCTGCTGCCCACGGAGTACTACCAGGAGGGCGCGACGGCCTACCGGACGGCGCTCGCGGCCGCGCTGCCCGGGCGGGTGGAGGTGGCCTGGACGGGGGTCGGCGTACTGCCGCGCACGATCACCGGGAAGGAACTTTCCGGGGCGCGCTCGGCGCTGGGGCATCCGCTGGTCACCATGGACAACTACCCGGTCAACGACTGGGACCCGGGCCGGATCTTCCTCGGCCCGTACGCCGGACGGGACCCGGCGGTCGCGAGCGGCTCGGCGGCCGTGCTGGCCAACGCGATGCCGCAGGGCACGCTCTCGCGCATCCCGCTGTTCACGGCGGCCGACTTCGCCTGGAACCCCCGCGGTTACCGGGCCGGCGAATCGTGGTCGGCGGCGGTGTCCGAGCTCGCGGGACCCGATCCGCGGGCCCGCAAGGCGCTGGCCGCACTGGCCGGGAACACGACGTCCTCGGGTCTCGCCCAGCCGGAGTCGGCCTACCTGCGCCCGCTGGTCGAGGAGTTCTGGCAGGCCCGCTCCACCGGGGACCCGGCGGCGGGCGAGCGGCTGCGGGCCGCGCTGCGGGTGCTGCGCGAGGCCCCGGAGCGGCTGCCGGCGCTGTCCGGGGAGGCAGGGCCGTGGCTGTCGCGGCTGTCGCGCTACGGGGCGGCCGGGGAACTGGCCCTGGACGTCCTCCAGGCCCAGGCCCGCGGGGACGGCGCGGCCGCCTGGCGCTCCGCCCAGGCCCTGGCACAGGCCCGCGAGGAGCTGGCGCAGCCGGGCGACGTACGGGTGGACGGCGCGGTGCTGGAGCCCTTCCTCGCCAAGGCCGCGGAGGCGGCGGACGCCTGGACCGGCGCCGCCCGCCCGACCGGCACGGTGGCCCGTGAGCCGGACGCGTGGACGGTCCGGCTGGACGCGGTGCGCCCGGTGTCGGCCGTCACGGTGATGACGGACCCGCTCCCGCCCGGCACCCGGGCGACGGTGGAGGCGCACGTGCCCGGCGAGGGCTGGCGCGAGGTCGCCGGGGCGGCGGCCTCGGGGTGGACCCAGGCGGACACCGGCGGGCTGCGGGCCGACGCGGTCCGGCTGGCCTGGACGGGACCGGCGCCGGCCGTGCACCGGGTGGTGCCGTGGCTCGCGGACGGCCCGCAGGCCCGCTTCGAACTGGCGGAGGCCGCCGACGCGGAGATCGGCGGGGCCCCGCAGCGGCTCACGGCGCAGCTCGCGCCGCTGCGCCCCGGCGAGGTGCGCGGCCCGCTCTCGGCGGCGCCGCCGCCGGGCATCGAGGTGCGCCTCCCGGCCGAGGCGAAGGCGCCGCGCGGCACGCAGGTGTCCATCCCGGTGGAGGTCACGGTCCCGGCCTCGACCCCGCCGGGCAGCTACCGGGTCGCGGTGAGCTTCGCGGGCGAGTCCCGCACCCTGACCGTCCGGGCGGTTCCCCGTACGGGCGGGCCTGACCTGCTGAGCTCGGCCCGCGCCTCCTCCTCGGCGGACGAGGCGCCTCAGTTCCCGGCCTCGGCGGCGCTGGACGGCTCCGCCGCCACCCGCTGGTCCTCGCCGCCGGTGGACGGCGCGTGGTGGCAGGCCGAGCTCCCGGCCCCGGCGCGGCTCGGACTGCTGACGCTGCACTGGCAGGAGGCGTACCCGTCCGCCTACCGGGTCGAGACCTCCGCGGACGGCGTGGCCTGGCTCCCGGCGGCGTCGGTGGCGTCCCGGGGCGGTGTGGACTCCGTACGGCTGGACGCCCCGGGGACCCGCTTCGTCCGCGTGACCTGCGACGTACGGGCGACCCGCTTCGGCTGCAGCCTGTTCGCGGCGGAGGCCCGCGCGGTCGTTCCGTAGGCCGGCCCGGGCCGCACGGGCGGGCGGTCAGGAGGCGGCGACTCCGATGCGGTCGAGGGCGTCCTCGGCGCCGTACGGCTGGAGGTACGGCATCCACCGGGGGTCCCGGTGGCCCGTGCCGATGATCCGCCAGGCCAGTCCGGACGGCGGGGCCGGCTGGTGGCGCAGCCGCCAGCCCAGCTCCAGCAGGTGCCGGTCGGCCTTGACGTGGTTGCAGCGGCGGCACGCGGCGACGACGTTGTCCCACACGTGCTGCCCGCCCCTGCTGCGGGGGATGACGTGGTCGACGCTGGTGGCGACGGCGCCGCAGTACATGCAGCGGCCTCCGTCGCGTGCGAACAGGGCGCGCCGGGTGAGCGGAACGGGCCCCCGGTAGGGGACCCGCACAAAGCGCTTGAGCCGGACCACGCTGGGCGCGGGGACGGCTCTCGTCGCACTGTGCAGAAAGGCGCCCGATTCCTCCAGGGAGACCGCTTTGTTCTCCAGGACGAGGACGAGCGCGCGGCGGAGCGGTACGACGCCGAGGGGCTCGTACGACGCGTTGAGGACCAGGACGTGCGGCACGGACTGCCTCCTTGTACGCCGGCGGCGCGTGGCTCGCGCCGGGACGATCTGCTCTCCAGTCTCTCCTTACGGCAGGTCGAAGCGCCACCACGCGCCCGTAACGGGTCCGAGGTGTTTTCAACCACACCCGGATCATGGGGCGGCCGCAGCCCCGGGCGGCTCCGCTCCCTCCCCGAGTACGGCAACGGAGTCGGGGCGATGCCCCGTTAGTGTGGATGCTCTGCCCGTACACCCCTTCCGCGGGCAGGACGCCACACCTGGAGGTATCCGCCGTGCCCTGGCCTGCCGCCCTGCTTCCCCTCGCAGCCGACACCCCGGACGCGACCGACACACTGAGGGAGACGCACCAGAACGTCACCAACGCCGCCAGTTTCATCGAGGAGAACTGGGCCGGATGGCTGTACCTCGGCCTGCGGATCCTGCTGATCGTCGTGATCGCGGCCGCACTGCGGTCGGTGGTCCGCAAGTCGCTGACCAAGCTGATAACGCGGATGAACCGCAGCGCCGAGGCCGTCGAGGGCACGGCGCTGGGCGGACTGCTGGTCAATGCCGAGCGGCGGCGCCAGCGTTCCGAGGCGATCGGTTCCGTCCTGCGCTCGGTGGCCTCGTTCCTGATCCTCGGCACGGCCGGCCTGATGGTGCTCGGTGCGCTCGACATCAACCTCGGACCGCTGCTCGCGAGCGCCGGTGTGGCCGGTGTGGCGATCGGTTTCGGCGCCCGGAACCTGGTCACGGACTTCCTCTCCGGCGTGTTCATGATCCTTGAGGACCAGTACGGCGTCGGCGACAAGATCGACGCCGGGGTGGCCTCGGGCGAGGTCGTCGAGGTGGGGCTGCGCGTCACCAAGCTGCGCGGGGACAACGGCGAGATCTGGTACGTCCGCAACGGCGAGATCAAGCGGATCGGCAACCTCAGCCAGGGCTGGGCCACCGCGGGCGTGGCCGTGCAGGTCAAGCCGACCGAGAGCCTGGCCCACATCCGCGAAGTGGTCCAGGAGGTCGCCGACGGCCTGGCCAAGGAGTCCCCGTGGGACGAGCGCCTGTGGGGCCCGGTGGAGGTACTGGGCCTGGACGAGGTGCTGCTGGCCTCGATGACCGTGAAGGTGACGGCCAAGACGATGCCCGGCCAGCAGTTCGCCGTGGAGCGGGAGCTGCGCTGGCGCATCAAGGAGGCGTTCGACGCCGCCGGCATCCGCATCATCGGCGGTGCTCCGGCCGCCGATGAGGCCGAGGACGCGGCCCCGGCCGATCCCGCGGCCGCCGTCGCCCCGCCGTCGGCGCTGGCGAACCCGTCCTCCCCTCAGTCCCTCGCGACCACCCCGATCCCGGCGGCGCAGATCCCGCCGCCGGCCACCGCGGGGCCGCGCATCTCCAAGTAGTCGCGGTGCCCCGGTGCCCCCGCAGGTTCTCCTGCGGGGGCACCGGTGTTTGCGCAGTTCCATTGACACTGCGCAGTTCCATTGACACGGATCAAACAGCGATAGGAAACTTACCTAACAGTTTCTGACGGCGACGCGCCGCCGAAGAGGGAGAGAGACGCCCCATGCCAGGCACCACCCCCGGAACCACCCCCGGCACGCCGAGCCTGCTGCGTGTCATGAACGACCGGGCCGCCCTGGACCTGTTGCTGACGCACGGCCCCCTGTCCCGCACCCGCATCGGCAGGCTCACCGGCCTCTCCAAGCCCACCGCCTCCCAGTTGCTGAGCCGACTGGAGGCCGCCGGGCTGGTCATCGCCACCGGCACCGCCGCGGGCCGCCCCGGCCCCAACGCCCAGCTCTACTCGGTCAACGCGCGCGCCGCCCACGTCGCCGCCCTCGACGTCACCCCCGGCCGGATCCTCGCCGCCGTCGCCGACCTCACCGGCGAGGTCGTCGGCAGCCACGAACTCCCGTGCGCCAAGGGCATCGGGGCGGTCGAGCAGGTCACCCGGGCCCTCGGCGAAGCCGTCAAGGACGCCGGGATGCTCCTCACCGACATCCACCGGCTGGTCATCGCCACCCCCGGCTCCTTCGATCCGCGCACCGGAGTGCTGCGCTACGCCGACCACCTCGTCGGCTGGCAGTCCCCCACCCTCCTCGACGAGCTGGCGGCGGCCCTGCCGATGCCGGTGGAGTACGAGAACGACGTGAACCTCGCCGCGATCGCCGAGCAGCGGCTCGGCGCCGCCCGCGGCCACGAGGACTTCGTCCTGCTGTGGAACGAGGAGGGCCTCGGCGCCGCCCTCGTGATCGGCGGCCGGCTGCACCGCGGCTGGACCGGCGGCGCGGGCGAGGTCGGCTTCCTGCCGGTACCGGGCCATCCCCTGGTCCGGCAGGTGGTACGGGAGAACGGCGGCGGGTACCAGGCGCTGGCCGGCGGGGAGGCGCTGCCCGGGCTCGCGGCCGCGCTCGGGGTCGAGGCGCCGCAGGTGCCCGCGTCCGGAGCCGGATCGGGCGCCGAGCACGGAGCCGTGCACGGGCCCGTGTCGGGGGCCGAGGTGGCGCAGGCCGTGGCGATCCTGTCCCGGGCCGCCGCCGAGCCCGAAGGGGCCAACCTGCGCCTGCTCCAGTCGTACGCCACCGCGCTCGCGACGGGCCTCGCCGCGGTGGTCGCCGTACTGGACCCGGAGATCGTCGTCCTCTCCGGCGCGGTGACCGACGCCGGCGGGGATCCGCTGCGCGAGCTGATCGAGGCCGAGCTCGCCGACCTCGCCCCCTCCCAGCCGCACCTGGTGGCCGGCGAGGTACGGGAACGGCCCGTGCTGCGCGGGGCGCTGGAGAGCGCCCTCGCCGCCACCCGCGACGAGGTGTTCGACACCTCGCGCCGCTGAACCGCACCACTGCCGCACCGCACCGCACCGCACCCCGTTCCACCCCGTTCCGTCCGTTCTCCTGCACCGCCCCTTCCGGAAAGACACCCCGCGCAGAGAGTGACACCGCCATGCCCAGAACGCGCCGCCTGACCACCGCAGTCACCGCCCTCGCGGCGATATCCGTACTCGCCACCGCCTGTGCGGGCCAGAGCGGGAACGACGCCGCCGACGACCCGAGCAAGGAAGTCACCCTCAACTTCTGGCACGGCTGGTCCGCCCCCAGCGAGGCGAAGGCCATCGAGGACAACATCGCGCGCTTCCAGAAGGCCCACCCGAACATCAAGGTCAACGTCACCGGCAACATGACCGACGAGAAGGTCAACCAGTCCCTGCGCGCGGGCGGGGACAAGGCCCCCGACGTGGTGTCCTCCTTCACCACCGACAGCGTCGGCAAGTTCTGCAACACCGGCGCCTTCACCGACCTGAACCCCTTCCTCAAGAAGTCCGGGATCGACAAGGAGAAGGTCTTCCCCCGGACCCTGCTCCAGTACACCCAGTTCAACGGCAACCAGTGCACGCTGCCGCTGCTCAACGACGCGTACGGCCTCGTCTACAACAAGACCGCCTTCGACGCCGCCGGCATCACCGAAGCACCCAAGACCTGGAGCCAGTTCGTCGAGGCCGCGCAGAAGCTGACGGTGGCCCGCGGGGACGGCTACGAACAGCTCGGCCTGATGCCCACCTACCACGGCTACGAGACCACCCCGATGCGGCTGGCCGCGCAGTGGGGCCCGACGTACTTCGGCGCCGACGGCAAGTCGAACCTGGCCAAGGACCCCGCCTTCGCAAAGATGCTGACGGCGCAGAAGGACCTCGTCGCCAAGCTCGGCGGCTACGAGAAGCTGGAGAAGTTCCGCACCACCTTCGGCGACGAGTGGAGCGCCGAACACCCCTTCCACCAGGGCCTGGTCGCGATGCAGATCGACGGCGAGTGGCGGGCGCCGATGGCGAAGGAGGCGGGCGTCAAGTTCGAGATCGCCACGGCGCCGCTGCCCGTGCCCGACGACCAGCTCGCCGACTACGGCAAGGGCTACCTGTCCGGCACCATCATGGGCATCGCCGCCGGCAGCAAGAAGCAGAACGCGGCCTGGGAGCTGGTCAAGTACATGACCACCGATACCGACGCGGTCGTGGACTTCGCCAACGCCATCCACAACGTGCCTTCCACGCTGGCCGCGCTCGAATCCCCCAAGCTCCAGGTGACCCCGGAGTTCAAGACCTTCCTCGACATCGCCAAGCACCCGAAGTCGACCACCACCCCCGCCCAGGCCGACGGCGGCACCTACCAGCTGACCTTCACCGACTTCGCGTACGCGGTCGAGAAGGGCGACGTCGCGGACATCCCGGCCGGTCTCGCCAAGACCGACCAGCAGATCGACACGGACATCGCGAAGGCGAAGTAACCCGATGACCGGCACGCTCACACCTCCCCGCACGCGCGGCGCGGACCCCCTGCGCTCCAAGCGCCGCAGGTCCGCGCTGCGGACGGCGGCCTTCATGTCGCCCTGGCTGATCGGGTTCGGCGTCTTCTTCGCCTACCCGCTCGTCTCCACCGTGTACTTCTCCTTCACCAAGTACGACGGCTTCCGCCCGCCCGTCTTCAACGGCCTGGACAACTGGTCGTACGTCTTCGGCGACTATCCGCTGTTCTGGCCGGCCATGCGCAACACCCTGTGGCTGGTCGTGGTGATGGTCGCCTGCCGGGTCGTCTTCGGCCTCGGCATCGGCCTGCTGATCACCAGGATCAAGACGGGGGCGGGGGTCTTCCGCACCCTGTTCTACCTGCCCTACCTCGCCCCGCCGGTGGCCGCGACCCTGGCCTTCGTCTTCCTCCTCAACCCCGGTACCGGGCCGGTCAACACCCTGCTGGACGGGGTCGGGCTGCCCGCGCCGGGCTGGTTCACGGACGCCGACTGGTCCAAGCCGGCCCTCACCGCGCTCGCGCTGTGGGGGGTGGGCGACCTCATGGTCATCTTCATGGCCGCGCTGCTCGACGTACCGAAGGAGCAGTACGAGGCCGCCGAGCTCGACGGGGCCGGGGCGCTCCAGCGCTTCCGCCACATCACCCTGCCGAACATCTCCCCGATCATCCTGTTCGCGGTGGTCACCGGGGTCATCCAGGCCATGCAGTACTACACACAGCCCCTGGTGGCGGGAAAGGTAGCCGCGGGCGTGATCGGCGGCTCGGGCCAGCAGTTCGAGCCCGGCTACCCGGACAAGTCCACGCTGACCCTGCCCCAGGTCATCTACAACGTCGGCTTCCAGCGCTTCGACTACGGCACCGCCTGTGTCGTCGCCCTGGTGCTGTTCGCCCTCTCCATGGCCTGCACCGCACTGCTCATGCGCCGCCGCGGTGGACTGATCGAAGCAGGTGACTGAACGCCATGACCCAGGTGATCGAACGCTCCGACCGCGCGGCAGGCGGCCGGCGGGCCCGGCGCGGCCGGGGATCCTCCGGCCCCTCGGACCCCGCACGGGCGGCCCGCACCGCGCGCCGCAAGGACGTCCTGCACTGGATCGCCGTGCACTCCCTCGGCATCGCGGCGGCCCTCTTCTTCGTACTGCCCTTCGTCTTCCTCTTCCTCACCTCCGTGATGAGCGACCAGCAGGCGCTGACCCGCGACCTGTGGCCGCGCACCTGGGAGTGGGGCAACTACGCCAAGGTGTGGGACACGCCCGGCTTCCTGACCTGGTGGCGCAACACCCTGCTGTACGCGGGGCTGGGCACGCTGCTGACCGTGGTCTCCTCGGTGCCCGTCGCCTACGCGCTGGCCAAGTTCCGCTTCCGAGGGCGGCGGCTCTCGCTGCTGCTCGTGATCGCCATGATGATGCTGCCGCCCCAGGTGATCGTCATCCCGATGTACCTGTTCTGGGCCAAGCAGCTGGACCTGTCCGGGACGCTCTGGCCGCTGATCATCCCGATGGCCTTCGGCGACGCGTTCTCCATCTTCCTGCTCCGCCAGTTCCTGCTGACCATCCCCGACGAGTACCTGGACGCCGCCAAGGTCGACGGCTGCGGCGAGGTCCGCACGCTGCTGCGCGTCGTCCTGCCGATGGCCAGACCGGGGATCGCCGCCGTCGCGCTGTTCCAGTTCTTCTCCGCCTGGAACGACTACTTCGGCCCGCAGATCTACGCCTCCGACAACCCGGCCGCCTGGACCCTCAGCTACGGCCTCGAATCCTTCAAGGGAGCCCACCACACCAACTGGAACCTGACCATGGCAGCAACCGTGCTGGTCATGGCGCCGGTGATCGTCCTCTTCTTCTTCGCCCAGAAGGCGTTCGTCGAGGGAGTCACCCTGACCGGAGTGAAAGGCTGACGACGTTGAAACTCGCAGTGGTGGGCGGCGGTTCCACCTACACCCCCGAACTGATCGACGGCTTCGCGCGGCTGCGCGACACCCTGCCGATCAGCGAGCTGGTCCTGATCGATCCGGCCGCCGAGCGGCTGGAGCTCATCGGCGGCCTCGCCCGGCGGATCTTCGCCAAGCAGGACCATCCCGGCCGCGTCACCACCACCTCCGACCTCGACGCGGGCGTGGCGGACGCCGACGCGGTGCTGATCCAGCTGCGCATCGGCGGACAGGCCGCCCGGCTGCAGGACGAGACGTGGCCCCTGGAGTGCGGCTGCGTCGGCCAGGAGACCACCGGCGCCGGCGGCCTCGCCAAGGCGCTGCGCACCGTCCCGGTCGTCCTGGGCATCGCCGAGCGGGTCCGGCGCGCCAACCCGGACGCCTGGATCATCGACTTCACCAACCCGGTCGGCATCGTCACCCGCGCCCTGCTGCGGGCCGGCCACAAGGCCGTCGGGCTGTGCAACGTGGCCATCGGCTTCCAGCGCAGGTTCGCGAAGATGCTCGACCTGACGCCGGCCGACATCCACCTCGACCACGTGGGACTCAACCACCTCACCTGGGAGCTGGGCGTCCGCAAGGGCGGCCCGGAGGGCGAGGACCTGCTGCCCGGCCTGCTCGCCGCGCACGGCGACTCCATCGCCGGGGACCTGCGCCTGCCGCGGGCCGTCCTCGACCGGCTCGGCGTGGTGCCCTCGTACTACCTGCGGTACTTCTACGCGCACGACGAGGTCGTCCGGGAGCTCGGCACGAAGCCCTCCCGGGCCGCCGAGGTCGCGGCCATGGAGCGCGAACTCCTCGGCCTGTACGGGGACCCCGCGCTCGACGAGAAGCCCGAGCTGCTCGCCAAGCGCGGCGGTGCCTTCTACTCGGAGGCCGCCGTGGACCTGGCGGCGGCGCTGCTGGGCGACGGCGGACCCTCGGTGCAGGTGGTCAACACCCTCAACAACGGGACCCTGCCCTTCCTGCCGGACGACGCGGTCGTCGAGGTGCAGGCCCGGGTGGACCGGTCCGGGCCCGTCCCGCTGGCCGCGCCCCGGCTGGACCCCCTGTACTCCGGACTGATCTCGCACGTCACGGCGTACGAGGACCTCGCACTGGACGCCGCGGTGCGCGGCGGTCGCGAGCGGGTCTTCAGGGCACTGCTGGCACACCCGCTGGTGGGGCAGTTCGACCTCGCCGAGGGGCTGACCGACCGGCTCCTGGCGCACAACAAGGAGCACCTGGCATGGGCATGAGCCGGCCTGCCGTTCTCGCGGTCGACGCGGGCAACAGCAAGACGGACGTGGCGCTGATCGCCGCGGACGGCACGGTCCTCGGCACCGGGCGCTCCGGGGGCTTCCAGCCGCCCCGGGTCGGCGTCGAGGCGGCCGTGGACGTGCTCGGCCAGGCCGTCGCGGAGGCGGTGGGGGCGGCCGGGCTGCCCCCGCTCGCGCCCGGGGCCCCGTACGCCGACCGGGTGTCGGCCTGCCTGGCCAACGCCGACCTGCCGGTGGAGGAGAGCCAGCTCGCGCAGGCCATCGGCGCGCGCGGCTGGGCCCCGGCCACCGAGGTGCGCAACGACACCTTCGCGATCCTGCGGGCCGGGCTGACCGAGGCGGGTTCCGGAACCGCAACCGGAATCCCGGCCGGAACCGGGGCGGGGGCCGGAACCCCGGCCGGGGCCGTGGGCCGCGGGCCGAGCGGGGTGGCGGTGGTGTGCGGGGCCGGCATCAACTGCGTGGGCATGCTGCCCGACGGGACCACGGCCCGCTTCCCGGCGCTCGGCCAGATCTCCGGCGACTGGGGCGGCGGGGGCGGCCTGGCCGGGGAGGCCCTGTGGTGGGCGGCGCGCGCCGAGGACGGCCGGGGCGGCCCGACCGCTCTGGCGGCGGCGCTGCCGGGGCACTTCGGGCTGGGCTCCATGTACGAGCTGATCGAGGCGCTGCACCTGGGCTCGCTCGCGCAGGGGCGCCTGCTCGAACTGGTGCCGGTGCTGTTCGCGGTGGCCGCGGGGGGCGATCCGGTGGCCGTGGCGCTCGTGGACCGCCAGGCCGAGGAGGTGGTCGCGCTGGCCGTGGTGGCACTGGAGCGGCTCGGCCTGCTGGGCGAGGCGACGCCCGTCCTGCTGGGCGGCGGGGTGCTCGCGGCCCGGCATCCGCTGCTCAACGGGCGGATCGAGGAGCTGCTGGCCGAACGGGCCCCGAACGCCCGGGTGTCGGTGGTGACGGCCCCGCCGGTGCTGGGCGCCGGACTGCTGGGGCTGGACGCGCTGGGGTCCGCGCCCGAGGCCTACGGAAAACTCCGTGCCCATTTCGGGTGAACCCGCCCCGTAGCGCCTGCGGTCTGGAACCGTGGCGGCCGTAGGGACGTATTGACGGTGAAGGGGGTGGCGGGGGGCCGCCCCGCATGGATCCGCACCTGGTGGTGTGGCGGACCGTCCGTACGGCCATACTGCTGCGGTGCAATGAGGACCGAGGGGGAGGTCACGGTGGCTGTCACATCACGCGCGCCCGCGCCGGGGGGCGGCCTCGCCGTGCCGCCAGACGGGCCGCCCGACGAGCCGCCGGGGCGGGTCACCGCCTGGGCGGAGGGCGTGGAGCGGCTGCGCGCGGCCGCGACGACCGAGCCCGGTCGGCTGCGGATCATCGGCGCGGCCCTGGCCGCGCTGGTCCTGCTCTTCGGGTCCGTCGCCGTCTGGGAGATCTCCGACCGGGTCGTGGCGGCCGAGGACGTGGTGGGCCGCAGCCAGCCCCTGAGCGCGGACGCGGCGAACATCTACCGCTCCCTCGCGGACGCCGACACGGCCTCCTCCAGCGGGTTCCTCGCGGGCTCCGACGAGCCCCGCGAGGTCCGCGGCCGCTACGAGAAGGACATCGCCAACGTCTCGCGGCTGCTGGTGAGCGCCGCCGCCAACACCGGGGCCGGCGAGGACTCCCGCAAGCAGATCACGCTCCTGAGCGAGCAGCTGCCCCGCTACACCGGCCTGATCGAGCAGGCGCGGGCCACCAACAAGCAGGGCCTGCCGCTGGGCGGCGCCTACCTCCGGTACGCGAACGAGCAGATGAGCACCCAGCTGCTGCCCGCGGCGCAGCGGCTCTACGAGGCGGAGACCGGCCGGCTCTACGACGACTACGACGACGCCCGCTCGCTCCCCCTGTTGTCGCTCGGTACGGGGCTGCTCGCGCTCGCCCTCCTGGTGTGGGCGCAGCGGCGCAACTACCGCCGCACCAACCGGGTCTTCAACCACGGGCTGGTCGCCGCGACGGCCGCCTCGGTGGTGGTGCTGCTGTGGCTGGCCGTGGGGCACACGGTCGCCCGGGCGGAGCTGAGCCAGGCCCGCACCGACGGTCAGGAGTCGCTGAAGGTGCTCAACGACGCGCGCATCGCCTCGCTCCAGGCGCGGGCCAACGAGAACCTGACGCTGATCGCGCGGGGCGCCGTACTGGCCGCGGACAACAAGTCCGACAAGTACGACGTGGACTTCACGAACAACATGAAGGACCTGGACGCCGGGCTCGTGACGGCGCTGGCGCTGGCCGACGACGCCGAGGGCCGGGGCCCCGTCGCGGGCGCCGCGGACGGCGTGAAGGAATGGAAGCAGCGGCACGCGGTGGCCCGGGAGACGGACCTGCGGGGCGACTACCAGGCGGCGCTGCCCCAGGTCATCGGGGACAAGGACCACAAGGACAGCAGCGGGGCCGCGTTCGACACCGTGGACGCCTCCCTGGAGCAGGCCGTGGCCCACGAACAGGCGGAGTTCACGCGGTCGGCCCGCAGCGGGCTCGGGGCGCTGGGCGGTCTGATGACGGGCTCGGCGGCCCTGGCGGTGCTCGCCGCGGGGGCGGCCGTGCTCGGTATCGGGCGCAGGCTTTCGGAGTACAGGTGAGAGCGATGCACAGACGCGTGAGGGGCGAGGACGAGGGCCGCACCGGGCCGCGGCCCGCGGTGTCCGGGGTGCGGCGGCTCGCGGGCCGGCTGCGCGGCTGGGGCGGGGTGAGTGCGATGGCCGCCGCCTGCGCGGTGACGGCCGCGGCCGTCCTGCTGCCGCTGGCCCAGGCGGCGCCCGAGGCCGGCCGGCCGTCGGCGATCCGCGGTCCGGGCGTCACCGCGGGCGCCCCGGCCGCCCCCTGGGCACCGGACGACACCTGTCAGAACCCGGACGCGAGCCTGCGCCCGTCCGGGGTGGACGGGCCCACCATCGAGCGGATCCGCAATGCGGGCAAGCTCGTCGCGGGCGTGGACCAGAACAGCTTCAAGTGGGGCTACCGCAACCCGGTCGACGGCCTCCTCGACGGTTTCGACATCGCCCTGGTCAAGGCCATAGCCAAGGACATCCTGGGCGACGAGAACGCGGTCATCTACCGGGCCATCCCCACCAGCCAGCGGATCCCCGCGCTCCAGGAGGGCCGCGTCGACGTGGTCGTCCGGACCATGACGATCAACTGCAAGCGGCTGGAGGACGTCGCCTTCTCGACGGCGTACTTCGAGGCCGGGCAGCAGGTGCTCGCCCCCAAGGACTCGACGATCACCGGCTACGACGCCTCCCTGAAGGGCCGCAGGATCTGCACCGCGGCCGGTTCGACGGCGGAGGCGGCCCTGCGCTCCGAGCCGTACGGCTCGGTGTCTGTCAGCGTGCCCAACCAGCTCGACTGCCTGGTCCGGCTCCAGCTGGGCGAGGTCGACGGGATCATCACGGACAACGCGCTCGCGGCCGGCCAGGCCGCGCAGGACCCCTCGATCCGGCTGGTGGGCTCCCCGTTCACCAAGGAGTTCTACGGGGTGGCCATGAAGAAGGACGCCGGCGATCTGGTGCGCCGCGTCAACAAGGTGCTGGAGAACTACCGCGCGGGCGGCCAGCAGAGCCCGTGGATGAAGGCCTACGAAACCCACCTCAAGCCCGTGCTGCCCGGCGTGAGCGGGCCGCCCGAACCCAAGTACCGGGACGGCTGAGGCCGGTGGCGGATTCGGAGCCCCAGGCAAGGAAAGCAACGGCGGAGGCGGGTTCTGCGGTGTCGGCAGTGATGGACCGGGACGATGTCGACCGCGCGCTCGCCCGGCTGGGGGCGGAGCACGAGGCCGTCGAGACCTCGTTGCTCGCGCTCCAGGACCACGCCGGGCGCCGGCTGCTGGAGGGCGCCGGGCTCACCGGGGTCACCCGGGAGCGGTGGGCCGCCGCCGACGCGGCCATCACCCGGCTGTGGACGTACTTCGACGCCTACAGCGGGGCGCTGGCCGCCGCCCGGCAGATCCGCGAGCGGCGCCGCTGGCCCAGCCGTGAGGACCTGGTCGAGCTGACCGACCGGCTGCGCGGGCCCGGCGTGACGATCGCCGGCGCCGGGACGGAGGGCGCCCTGCTGGCCGAGCGGTTCTCGCTCGCCGAGCTGGTGGCCAGGATGAACGAGCTGTACGCCGGCTCGCTCGACGTGGTGGTGGCCGCCGACTCGGTGTGGTCGGCGCTGCCCGCCCGCATCGACCTGCTCGCCGCCGAGCTGCACCGCACCCGCTCGCTGGCCCACTCGGTGGGGGTGCGCCCCGGCGAGCACCCGTCGGGGGACGACCTGGAGGCCATCACCGCCGAGCTGGCGCGGCTGCGGGAGCAGGTGATCTCCGACCCGCTGGCGTTCTGGGTGGCGGTCTCGGGGAGTTCGGCGCCCGGGGGCGGCCGTCCCGACACCGTCCGCTACGACCGGGCCGCGCTCGCGCTGGAGGACGTACGCCGCGAGGTCGAGGCCGTGCTGGACGTACGGCAGGACTCCGAGCAGCGGCTGATCAGCCTGCGGGACGTGCTCTCGCGGGCCGACCGGACCCTGGCGGAGGCGCGGACGGCGCGCGGCGAGGTGCTCGCGAAGATCGCCGCGTCCGAGGTGCCCGCGGTGAGCGGCCCGCCGACCGCGCTCCAGGAACAGCTGGCCGCGGCCGCCGAGTACCGGCGCCAGTCGCAGTGGCACCGGCTCTCGCCGCTGCTGGAGTCCTTGGAGGAGCGGGCCGAGGAGGAACTCCAACGGGCCCGCGAATCGTTGACCGCGGTGACGGCGCCGCTGGCGGTGCGGGCCGAGCTGCGCGGGCGTCTGGACGCCTACAGGGCGAAGGTGGCCCGGCACGGGCTGGCGGAGGATCCGCTGCTGATCGAGCGGTACGACACGGCCCGGCGGATGCTGTGGAGCGCGCCCTGCGACCTGCGGGCCGCCGAGCAGGCCGTCCTGCGCTACCAGTGGGCCGCGGCCGAGGCGCTGGTGCCACCGCAGCAGCAGCCGTTGCCCGAACACCACTGGCCCGACGGGCCGGGGAAGGAGGACGCATGAGCCTGATCGGAACCGCCTGCGTTCGCCCCGGCTGCCCGGGTGCGTACGAGGACATGGGCGCCGGCGAGGTGTACTGCGACACCTGTGGACTGGCGCCGATCGGCGCCGTCTCCGCGGGTGCGGAGGAGCTGGTGTCCGTGCCGACCGCGATGACCAGCGCGGCGCGCCCCGGCGATTCGCAGGGCTCCGGGCGCTCCTCCTCGTCCTCGTCGCACTCCTCCCGGTCCGCGCGCTCCTCCCGGTCCTCCTCCTCGCGCCGGTCGGTGTCGGGGCGGCTCTCGCGGGCGCTGTCGGGCTCCGCGTCCAACCGGTCGGTGTCGGTGCGCAGTTCCGGCTCGGCGGCCGCGTCCTCGGGGCGCAGCCGGCTCGGGGCCGGGCTGGTCAGCGTGCCGGAAGTGCCCCGCCCGGACCCCTCGGCGGCCGTACTGGAGAACCCGGAGGTGCCGGAGCGCAAGCGGTTCTGCTCGCGCTCGGACTGCGGGGCCCCGGTGGGCCGCGCCCGGGGTGAGCGGCCCGGCCGGACGGAAGGGTTCTGCACCAAGTGCGGGCACCCGTACTCCTTCGTGCCCAAGCTGCGCGGGGGTGACGTCGTCCACGGCCAGTACGAGGTCGCGGGCTGCCTCGCGCACGGCGGCCTCGGCTGGGTCTACCTGGCGGTGGACCGTGCGGTGTCGAACCGGTGGGTGGTGCTCAAGGGCCTGCTGGACACCGGTGACCAGGACGCGATGGCCGCGGCGATATCGGAGCGGCGCTTCCTCGCGGAGATCGAGCACTCGAACATCGTGCGGATCTACAACTTCGTGGAGCACCTGGACCAGCGGACCGGCTCGCTGGACGGGTACATCGTCATGGAGTACGTCGGCGGCAAATCGCTGAAGGAGATCGCCAACGACCGGCGCCGGCCGGACGGGCGGCGCGATCCGCTGCCGGTGGAGCAGGCCTGCGCGTACGGCATCGAGGCGCTGGAGGCGCTCGGCCACCTGCACAGCAGGAACCTCCTCTACTGCGACTTCAAGGTCGACAACGCGATCCAGCAGCAGGACCAGCTGAAGCTGATCGACATGGGTGCGGTGCGCCGGATGGACGACGACGAGTCGGCCATCTACGGCACCGTCGGCTACCAGGCGCCGGAGGTCGCGGAGCTGGGCCCCTCGGTCGCCTCGGACCTGTACACGGTGGCGCGGACGCTGGCCGTCCTGACCTTCGACTTCCAGGGGTACACGAACGTCTTCGCGGACTCGCTGCCCGATCCCGAGCACATCGAGGTCTTCGGGCGGTACGAGTCGTTCTACCGGCTGCTGGTACGGGCGACCGATCCGGACCCGGGCCGGCGTTTCGCGTCCGCGCAGGAGATGGCCGACCAGCTGACGGGCGTGCTGCGGGAGGTCGTCGCGCTCCAGACCGGCAGACCCCGGCCGCAGGTCTCCACCCTGTTCGGGCCCGAGTTGCGGGTCCCGGACGACAGGCTGTTCGCCGACCCGGCCGGCGCGGAGGTGTCCCGGCTGGGGGCCCGGCCCGGCTCCCGGGCGGGTTCCCGGTTCGCTTCCCGGTCCGGCGGGCGCCGGGGTACGGCTGCGGCCGCGCCCCCGGTGGCGGCTGCTCCGGCTGCGGCGCCGGTGGCGCCCGCCGGGAGCCCGGCGGCGGTGGCCTCGACCCTGCCCGCCCCGCTCGGGACGACGGCTACGCACAGGGCCGGCGCGCCCGGCTCGGCCGCCGCGGCCGCCGCGGCCGTCCCCGCGCCGCGCACGGCCGCACCGGCCCCCGCGGCCGCGGCGTTCCCGGACCCGGCCCCCGGCCTGTCCGTACCGCGTCACACGGCGCCGGACACGCTGGACGCCCGGGAGGCGGCGCTGGCGCTGCCCGTGCCGCTGGTGGACGCGGGCGATCCCAACGCCGGTTTCCTCGCGGGCCTGCTGGCCTCCGCACCGGGCGACCTGCTGGGCGCGCTGGGCACGGCCCCGGCCGACTCCCCCGAGCTGCGGCTGCGGGAGCTGCGGGCCCGGCTGGAGCTGGGCGAACGGGCCGTGGCCGCGGCCGCCCTGGGCGAGCTGGAGGACCTCTACCCGGACGACTGGCGGGTCGTGTGGGCCCGCGGGGTCGCCTCCCTGGCCGCCGGGGAGGACGAGATGGCCGCCCTGTCCTTCGACGCCGTCTATGACGCCTTCCCGGGCGAGCCGGCCCCGAAGCTGGCGCTCGGGCTGTGCGCCGAAGTGCTGGGGCAGTTGGACAACGCGGCCGACTACTACCGCCTGGTGTGGGCCACCGACCCCGGCTTCGTCAGCGCGGCGTTCGGGCTGGCCCGGGTCCAACTGGCCGCCGGGGACCGGGCCGGAGCCGTGGAGACGCTGGAATCCGTGCCCGAGGCCTCGATCCACCACACCGCCGCCCGGGTGGCTGCCGTACGGGCACGCCTGCGCGACCGGTCCCCGCAGGAGGAGCTGCTGCCCGACCTGACGGCGGCCGCCGCGCAGGTGGAGGCGCTGGCGCGGTTCGGTCTGGACTCGGTGCGCCACGTCCGGCTGTCGACGGAAGTTCTGGGCTCGGCCCTGGACTGGGTACTGTCGGGTAGCCGGGGTTCCGACCCCGGCCGGACCTCGCTGCTCGGCAGCCAACTGGACGAACGGGGGCTGCGCTTCGGCTTGGAGCGCTCGTACCGCGTGCTCGCACGGCTGGCGCAGCAGGGCGAGGAGAGGATCGAACTGGTGGAGCGGGCAAACCGTTTCCGTCCCCGGACGTGGGTGTGATTGATGTCGAACCATCGGCTGTCGGGCTGCCCCAGCTGCGCGGAGCCCCTGGAAGAGGGTGACCGTTTCTGCGGCGTCTGCGGCCAACCCGTCCCGCCCTCGCCGCAGTCCGGCGCCGCCCGCCCCACCCTGCCCATCACCCCGCCGCCACCGACCCCGACCCCGGCCCCCACGGTGCACGGGTACGGCAGCACGGCCGGCGCCGCGGCCGCCACCGCGGCCGCTCCCGGCTGGGGCAGCGTGAGCACGGCGGCCCCGACGCTGGTCGAGGGCCCGGGCGGCTGGGCGGACACCCCCGCGGGCGAGGACCCGTACGGCGAGGGCGCCCCGCAGGCCATGGCCCCGGGCCACGAGCCTTCGTACGGCAGCGGCCCGGGCGGCGACAGCGGCGGCGCCGGCCCGCAGGGCCCGGTCCCCGCGGGCGAGCCCCCCTACCCGGCGCCCGCCACGCCCCCGCCCCCGGCGCCCCCGGCGCACGGGCCCGCGTACGGCAGCGGCGACGACGGCGCGCCCGCGCGCTACGACCTGCCCGGCGCCGACATCACACCCCCCGACGCAGCCACCGCGTCCGAGGCCGCGGAGGACACCGGCAAGACCTGCGTCGCCTGCCGCGCCGGCCGGGTCGACACCGACGGCTACTGCGAGCACTGCGGCCACGCCCAGCCCAGGGAGCGGGACCACCTCGAAGAGGAGCTCGGCAGCGTCGCCGCCGTCAGCGACCGCGGGCTGCGCCACCACCGCAACGAGGACGCCTTCGCCGTGGCGGCCACCGCCCTGCCCGACGGCTCCGCCGCCACCGTGGCCATCGTCTGCGACGGGGTCTCCTCCGCCAGCCGCCCCGACGAGGCATCGGCCGCCGCGGCCGGCGCCGCCAACGAGTCGCTGCTCGAAGCCCTGCCCCGCGGCGCCCACCCCCAGGAGGCCATGCACGAGGCGATCTTGGCGGCGGCCGAGGCCGTGAACGCCCTGGCCCCCGAGGTCCCGGGCGCCCAGAACGCACCCGCGTGCACCCTGGTCGGCGCCGTCGTCAGCGGCGGCCTGCTGACCATCGGCTGGGTCGGCGACAGCCGCGCGTACTGGGTCCCGGACGACCGCGCCGCGCTCCCCCGCCGCCTCACCGAGGACGACTCCTGGGCCGCCCAGATGGTCGCGGCCGGCCTGATGGGCGAGGCCGAGGCCTACGCCGACGTCCGCGCCCACGCCATCACCGGCTGGCTCGGCGCCGACGCCTACGACCTCGAACCGCACACCGCCACCTTCAAGCCGGACCACGACGGCGTGGTCGTGGTCTGCACCGACGGCCTGTGGAACTACGCCGAATCCGCGCGCGACATGGCCCAGGTGCTGCCCGCCGACGCCGCTGTCCGTCCCCTGCACAGCGCACAGGTCCTGGTGGGACACGCACTCGACGGCGGCGGACACGACAACGTCACCGTGGCCGTGGTGCCGTTCGCCGCCCTGCCGGAGCCGGCTGCCGGAGCACATCCGGAAGCGGAAGCGGAACCGCATCCCCAGGTCTGACCAGCCTGTCCCCAGCTCCCGAGGAGTCCAACCGATGGCGAACTTCGCCAAGCCGAGCGCGGCGCGCTTCAGCGTCGAGGTGTACCAGAACGAGTTCCTCCCCGAGGGCGGCCGCGACGTCCACGCCATCGTCACGGTCACCTCGACCGGCGGCGCCACCGCCACCCGCACCGCCGCGGACCGGGGCGGCGCCGCCGTCGTGATCATGGTCGACTGCTCCGGCTCGATGGAGTACCCGCCGGAGAAGATGCGCGGCGCCCGCGAGGCCACCGCCGCCGCGATCGACACCCTGCGCGACGGCACCGCGTTCGCCGTGATCGCCGGCACCCACGTGGCCAAGGAGGTCTACCCCGGCCAGGGCCGCCTCGCCACCGCCGACGCGGCCACCCGCGCCCAGGCCAAGGAGGCCCTGCGCGGCCTCACCTCCGGCGGCGGCACCGCCATCGGCACCTGGCTGCGCCTCGCCGACGGCCTGCTGCGCCGTTCCCCCGCCGCCATCCGCCACGGCATCCTGCTCACCGACGGCCGCAACGAACACGAGGACGCCTCGGTGCTCCGGGCCACCCTGGACGCCTGCGCGGGCCGCTTCACCTGCGACGCCCGCGGGGTGGGCACCGACTGGGAGGTCAAGGAGGTCACCGGCATCGCGAGCGGGCTGCTCGGCACCGCCGACATCGTGGCCGACCCGGCCCACCTCGCCGAGGACTTCACGCTCATGATGGAGAACGTCATGGGCAAGGAGGTCGCGGACGTCGCGCTGCGCCTGTGGACCCCGGTCGGCGTGGAGATCCAGTACGTCAAGCAGGTCGCACCCGCCATGCAGGACCTGACGGCCCGCCGCACCGAGGCGGGCCCGCGCGCCGGGGATTACCCGACCGGGTCGTGGGGCGACGAGTCCCGGGAGTACCACGTGTGCGTACGGGTCCCCGCCGCGGCCGTGGGGCAGGAGATGCTGGCGGCCCGCGCCACCTTGATCATGCCGGGAGCAGCGGGCGCACCGCCCGCCACCCTCGCTCAAGGGCTGGTCCGCGCGGTGTGGACGAACGATCTGGCCGCGTCCACCGCCATCAACCCCCAGGTCGCCCACTACACGGGCCAGGCAGAACTCGCGCAAGCCATCCAGCAGGGGCTGGAAGCACGCAAACTGGGCGATGTCGGCGGCGCGACGGCGAAACTCGGTCGGGCCGTTCAGCTGGCGAGCGCCTCGGGGAACGCTGACACTGCCAAACTGCTGGCGAAGGTGGTGGATGTCGTCGACGCGGCGGCGGGTACTGTGCGGCTGAAGGCGAAGGTCGCCGATGCCGACGAGATGACTCTTGAAACGCGTTCGACCCAGACCGTCCGAGTGAAGAAGAACTGACCACAGAGAAGAAGACCTGACGCGATGACGCAGGGAGAAGGGGGAAGAGCCGCCATGCCGACCTGCCCGAACGGGCACCAGTCCGCCTCCGACGACTGGTGCGAGGTCTGCGGCCACCGCATGGCTGCCCCCGCGGCCCCCCCCCCGGCACCCTCCTACGGCTACCCTCCCACCGCCGGTGAGCCCACCGCCCAGGCCGAGCTCTGCCCGCAGTGCCGGACCCCGCGCGAGGCGATGGCCCCGTTCTGCGAGGAATGCCGGTACAACTTCCTGACCCGTACGGCGACTTCGTACACGCCGATCGCGCCGGACACCGGCCATGGCCAGGGCCGCGGCCAGGGGGCCGCCGGAGCGCCGGTCCCGCCGCCGCCGGCACCGCCCGCGCCGCCGGTCGCGCCGCCGACCCCGCCGGCGTACTCGCAGGACCACTTCGAGTACCAGGGCTCGCGGCCCTCCCGGGTCAACCGCCCGGCCGAGCCGCTGCAGCGCGAGGACGACTGGCTGCTGCCGCCTCCGGCGCACGAGCAGCCCGCGCACCCCGGCCAGCCCGGTCAGCCCGCCCAGCAGCAGCCGCCGCAGCGGGAGTACCAGCAGCCCCAGTACCAGCAGCAGCCCCCGCCGCCCCCGCAGCAGCAGGAGTACCAGCAGCAGTACCAGCCGTTCCCGTCCCAGCAGCAGCCCGCCGCCTGGACCGCGACGATCGGCCCCGACCGCTCGTACTTCATGGCGATGATGCAGCGCAGCGGACCGGAGGCGGCCGGCCTCAACCTGCCCGCGTACTCCCCGGAACAGCACCTCCCGCTCTCCGGCGGCCAGATCACCATCGGCCGCCGCCGCGCCTCCACGGGCGAGTCCCCGGACATCGACCTGTCGGTGCCCCCGGAGGACCCGGGCGTCTCGCACCAGCACGCGGTGCTCGTCCAGCAGCCCGACGGCGGCTGGGCCGTGGTGGACCAGAACTCCACCAACGGCACCACCATCAACGGCGGCGAGGACCCGATCCAGCCCTACGTGCCGGTCCCCCTCACCGACGGCGACCGGGTGCACGTCGGCGCCTGGACCACGATCACCGTCCGCCGGGGCTAGAGCTGGAGCTCCGGGCCCGGTCCGCCCTCCTCCCCCAGGGGCCACACGTACGGCCCCTGGGGATCGTCGAGCCACGACCACTGCCCCTCGGCGCTGACCGTCACCCCGAAGCGCTCCCGCGACGGCCGGTCCTCGCGCCGCCACAGGTCCAGCGCCTCCCTCGGGTGCAGCGCGCCCGCGGTCAGCAGCAGCATGAACTGGAAGCGTTCGTTCTCCACCATCTCGTACGGGAGCCCCTGCGGCAGGCCGAACGCCCCGGGCGGCGCCGCCGTGGCCCCGCGCAGCGGCACGAAGTACGCCGAGGTGTGCAGGAAGCGGCCCTCCGCCAGCTCGGCGTCCCGGACCGTCAGCGCGATCAGCCCGGTCGACAGCGGGGCCAGGATCCGCGCCCCCGGCCGGCACTGCCCCAGCCAGGCGTACGGGATCAGCGGCAGCGTGCAGGTCACCAGGATCCGGTCGAAGGGGGCGCGGGAGGGGCAGCCGCGCGCCCCGTCACCGGTGACGACGGTCGGCCGGTATCCGAGCTGGGCCAGGTGGGCGCGCGCGGACTCGGTGATCTCCTCGTCCAGGTCCACGGTGGTGACCAGGTCCTCGCCGAGCCGGTGGCACAGCAGGGCGGCGTTGTAACCGGTGCCCGCGCCGATCTCCAGCACGTTGTCCCCGTCGCGCACCTCCAGGGCCTCCAGCATCTTCGCCATCAGCGAGGGCTGGCTGCTGGAGGAGACGAGCTCGCCGTCGCGCAGCCGCGTCGCGAGCGGGGCGTCCCGGTACACCCCGCGCAGCCAGCGGGCCCGCCGCTCCGGGTCCGGGTCCTCGGCCCACAGCCGCTCGTTGCCCGCGCCGCGGCCGGTGAAGAAGTACGGGACGAAGACGTGCCGGGGCACGGCCGTGAAGGCCGCCCGCCAGGCCGGATCGTCCAGCGCCCCGGCTGCGGTCAGCTCCCGCACCTGCGCGGCGTGCGCGGTCTCCAGCACGTCGCGAACCTCGGCGTGTGCGCCCATGACTCCACTGTCCTGCGCGGGCCGTTCCCGTGCGACCTCGGAGTCCTAGGACCCGGGTCCTCCGTCCGGGCGTCTGAGACGATGGTCGGGTGAATGAGATTCCGAGGGGCACGGTCCAGGAGCAGACCTTCTACGAGCAGGTGGGCGGCGAGGACACCTTCCGCCGTCTGGTCCACCGGTTCTACCAGGGGGTCGCCGAGGACCCGCTGCTGCGTCCGATGTACCCGGAAGGGGATCTCGGGCCCGCCGAGGACCGGTTCGCACTGTTCCTGATGCAGTACTGGGGCGGCCCGAACACGTACAGCGAGAACCGCGGCCACCCGCGCCTGCGCATGCGGCACGCGCCGTTCCAGGTGGACTCCGCGGCGCACGACGCGTGGCTGAAGCACATGCGGGTGGCGGTGGACGAGCTGGGCCTGGCACCGGAGCACGAGGCGCAGCTGTGGCGCTACCTGACGTACGCGGCGGCGTCGATGATCAACACCGCGGGCTAGCGGACTACAGGGGGCGGACCTGGAGGGCGCCGAGCCCTCCGACGCCGCCGGGGCGGCGCATGGCGATCGAGCCGTACGGGGTGCGCAGGCGCAGCCAGCTCCCCGAGGCGAACAGCGCCACCGGGTCGGGGGCACCGGGCGGGACGGGTGCGGCGGGCACGGTGGACCGTATCGGCCGCAGGAAGCCCAGGGACTGCGCGGCGTGCACGGCCCGCAGCGGGAGTTCCGTGTCGCCGAGGGTGCGGGACCAGATCTCGCGGCCGATGCGGTCGCGCTCGGACCGCGTGCGGTGCTGCGGGGGCAGGGCCTCGTCGCGGGCCCGGAACTCGGCCACGGCGGCGGCCACGGCCTCGCCGATCGCCCCGGGGCCGGGCAGTCCGGGAACCTGCTGCCAGCCTCCGCGGGGCGGGAGCACCCCGGCCCAGGCGGGGCCGGTGACGGGTGCGGGGACGACGGCGAGCGCCGAGGCCTCCTCGACGGACTCCAGCAGCTCACCGGCGGACACGGTCAGGTCCAGCGGCGCCGCCACGGGCCCGGCCAGCCGTACCGTGCGGACGGCCAGCACCTCGAAGGACGGCGGCCGCCCGAAGACGGCGAGCGCGCCGCCGCCCGCCTGGAGGCGGACCGCGGCGGCGCGGTCGTAGTGCAGCAGCCGGCCCAGGAAGGCGGCGAGGTCCGCCGCCTCCCCGGAGTCGGCGAACCGCAGCTGTTCGGGGTGCCCGCTCATGCCGCGAGGCGCCCTTGCGCGCTCTTGCGGCCCTTGGAGGCGTCCGCGGCCTCGTCGAGGTACTCCTCGAGGAAGAGCTTCTCCTCGGCCGTGATGCGGCGGGGCCGCCCCTCGGCGAGGTTGTACGGCACGACCACGGTCTCGGCGCGCACGTACACAGTCTCCGGCGCGTCCTGGGTCGCCTCGTCCTTGACCTCGTAGCGGATGGTCAGGGACGCGGCGCCTATCCGGGTCACCCAGGACTCGATGAGGACCGGCTCGTGGCGGTGCACGAGGGG
Source organism: Streptomyces sp. NPDC037242 (assembly GCF_055604165.1). NCBI lineage: Bacteria > Bacillati > Actinomycetota > Actinomycetes > Kitasatosporales > Streptomycetaceae > Streptomyces > Streptomyces sp. NPDC037242. Next base: position 14,406 of record NZ_JBVJUY010000005.1, on the reverse strand, counting down.
CAGCTTGTAGTCGATCTCGTGGCGGGCCACGACGGAGCCGCCCGTGAAGGACTCACTGCCCTCCCCCGGCGCGAGGCGGAACATGAAGTCGATCCGCGCCTCCTCCAGATAGCGGAGGAAGACGACGTTGTTGACGTGCCCGAAGGCATCCATGTCCGCCCAGCGCAGGGGGCACCGGTAGTGATGTCTGGCCATGACCGTTGCCTCAGCCTCGGGTGAGCTTCTTGTAGGTGGCACGGTGCGGGCGGGTGGCGTCCGCACCGAGGCGCTCGACCTTGTTCTTCTCGTACGACTCGAAGTTGCCCTCGAACCAGTACCACTTGGACTCGCCCTCGTACGCCAGGATGTGCGTGGCGACGCGGTCCAGGAACCAGCGGTCGTGGGAGATGACCACGGCCGCACCGGGGAACTCCAGGAGCGCGTTCTCCAGCGAGGACAGGGTCTCGACGTCGAGGTCGTTGGTGGGCTCGTCGAGGAGCAGCAGGTTGCCGCCCTCCTTGAGCGTCAGCGCCAGGTTGAGGCGGTTGCGCTCACCGCCGGACAGGACGCCGGCCGGCTTCTGCTGGTCCGGGCCCTTGAAGCCGAAGGCGCTGACGTACGCGCGGGACGGCATCTCGACCTGGCCGACGTTGATGTAGTCCAGCTCGTCCGAGACGACCGCCCAGAGGGTCTTCTTGGGGTCGATGTTGGCGCGGCTCTGGTCGACGTACGAGATCTTGACGGTCTCGCCGATCTTGACGGAGCCGGAGTCCGGCGCCTCCAGGCCCTGGATCATCTTGAAGAGCGTGGTCTTGCCGGCGCCGTTCGGGCCGATGATGCCCACGATGCCGTTGCGCGGCAGCGTGAAGGACAGGTCGTCGACGAGGACCTTGTCACCGAACGCCTTGGAGAGGTTGTTGACCTCGACCACGATCGAGCCCAGACGCGGGCCCGGCGGGATCTGGATCTCCTCGAAGTCCAGCTTGCGCATCTTGTCCGCCTCGGCCGCCATCTCCTCGTAGCGGGCGAGACGGGCCTTGGACTTGGTCTGGCGGCCCTTGGCGTTGGAGCGGACCCACTCCAGCTCTTCCTTGAGGCGCTTCTGGCGCTTCTCGTCCTTGCGGCCCTCGACCTTGAGGCGGGTGGCCTTCTTCTCCAGGTAGGTGGAGTAGTTGCCCTCGTAGGGGTGCGCGCGGCCGCGGTCGAGTTCGAGGATCCACTCGGCGACGTTGTTCAGGAAGTAGCGGTCGTGGGTGACGGCCACGACGGCGCCCTTGTACTGCGAGAGGTGCTGCTCCAGCCAGTTCACCGACTCGGCGTCGAGGTGGTTGGTGGGCTCGTCGAGGAGGAGCAGGTCCGGGGCCTCGATCAGCAGCTTGCAGAGCGCGACGCGGCGCTTCTCGCCACCGGAGAGGTTGACGACGGGCCAGTCGCCGGGCGGGCAGCCCAGGGCGTCCATGGCCTGCTCCAGCTGGGCGTCGAGGTCCCAGGCGTTGGCGTGGTCCAGGACTTCCTGGAGCTTGCCCATCTCGTCCATGAGCGCGTCGGTGTAGTCGGTCGCCATCTCCTCGGCGACCTCGTTGAAGCGCTTGAGCTTGCCCATGATCTCGGCGGCGCCGTCCTGGACGTTCTCCAGGACGGTCTTCGACTCGTCGAGCTTGGGCTCCTGCATGAGGATGCCGACGGTGAAGCCGGGCGACAGGAAGGCGTCGCCGTTGGACGGCTGCTCCAGGCCCGCCATGATCTTCAGAACGGTGGACTTACCGGCACCGTTCGGGCCGACCACACCGATCTTCGCACCGGGCAGGAAGTTCAAGGAGACGTCATCAAGGATCACCTTGTCGCCGTGCGCCTTGCGCGTCTTGCGCATGGTGTAGATGTACTCAGCCAAGAGAAACCGTCCGGCAGATCGATGGGTGGGCAGATACACCCCATCTTGCCAGTCGTCCATACCTCGGGGGAAACCCGTATGGCCCCCGGGCCCTGCGCCGGGGCGGTGCACGGGGGCCGGATTCCGGGCCTGGACAGGGATCGGCGGGCCCGGGCGGCCGGTACGGACGCCGAGGGGGCGCCGCCTTCGGGCGGCGCCCCCTCGGTACGTTCCGACTAGGCGCCGGTGCCCGCGCGGCGCATGCGCGCGGCGAGCATCAGGCCGGCGCCGGCGACGAGCGCGGCGCCCGCGCCGCCCGCGGCGAGGGCCGTGTCGGAGCCAGCGCCGGTGGCGGCCAGCGTGTGGCCGGCGCCGTTGGCGGTGACGTTGCCGTTACCGGTGGTGGCGGTGGCTCCGGACCCGGTGGTGACGACGGCGGGCTGCACGGCGGACCCGGTGCCGGTACCCGTGCCACTGCCGGCCTGGGCCTGCTGGGCGGCCTTGGCGGCTTCCTCGGCGGCCTTGTCCTTCGCGCGGGCCTCGTGCTGGCCGGTCTTGAGGAAGGCCTCGATGGCCTTGGGGTCGTCGGAAAGCATGGCGGCCCGCGCCGCCTTCTGCACCTCGGGGCCACCGGCGCCGGCGACCCGGGCCACGCGGACGCGGTTGTCCTCGGCGCGCAGCTGGTACTGGGTCACCTCAAGGAAGTGACGCATCTCGGCGTAGCTCGCACCGCGGGTCAGGAGCTTGTCCGCGGCCTCGCCGGTGTCCCAGCCCTTCTCCCCCTCGGCGATCCTGGCCAGCCAGACGCGGTCGTCGGAGGCGCGGGCCGCGTGCTGGCCGGTCTCCACGAATGCGCGCAGCTCGGCGTGGGTACCGCGCATGGCCCTCTCGGCCTTCTCGCGCACCTGCGAGCCCACGTTCGGGAGCTCCAGCATGCGGGCGATCTCCACGCGGTCGTCGTCGGCGCGGGCCGCGTGCTGGCCGGTCTCCAGGAACTTGCGGACGGCTTCCGGCCCCTCGTCGAGGGCCTTGCTGCCCTTCTCGCGGACCATGGATCCCGGCTTCGCGGCGTGCATGAGCCGCAGGACCGCGATCCGGTCCTCGTCCGCCTGCTTGTCGGCCTGGCTCGCGTCGCCGGCCTTCTCGGCCGGCTGCTCAGCGGGCTTCTCTGCGGACTTCTCGGCCGGGGCCTGGTCGGGAACGGTCGGCGCCGGCGGGGTGGCCGACCCCGGGGCGGTCTCTTCGGCGAAGGCCGGAGAGGCGAGCAGTACGGCCGGAGCAATGGCGGCGGCGGTGACCACCGCGGCGATCCGGGACAGCTTCACAGACAGCACCTCAGTGTTTGCGCGTCTTCACGCGTCAGATGATCCTAATTTCGGATCACTGTAGGCGTTCCGATCACCCCCACTCCACCCCATTGATGTGGAACCCCCGGGTCCGATCCCCAGGTCAGCGGGGGCGGTAGACCGTCAGCGCGTCCGGGAGCTCGTCGAGGACCAGCGCGGCGGGGGCCTTCGCGTATTCGCCGTCGTACGCGAGCGCGGTGCCGGCCGGGATGTCTCCGACGCGCAGGCTGCGCAGGCGCGTGGCCACATGGACGGGGGAACGGGTCAGCGGGCCCGCCAGGGCGGCGGCGAGCAGCCGGGGGCCGGGGCGGCCGCCGCCGTGGACCAGGCGGACGTCGAGCAGGCCCTCGCCCAGGCTCTCGCGCCAGCGAGGCGCGGGTCCGGTGCCCCGGTAGGTGCCGTTGCCGGCGAAGAGGAGCCATACGCTCCGGGGCCGCCCGGCCAGCCGCAGCTGTACGGGGCGCTGGGCCCGCACCACCCGCCAGGCCGCCAGCAGCGCGGCGGGCCCGCCGCCGATCCGGGGTCCCCACCGCAGCCGGTGGCCCAGCAGCTCCGGGTACGCCCCGATGCTGAAGTTGTTCAGGAAGTACGCCGGGCGGCCGCCCTCCGGACCCGGGGTGAAGCGGCCCACCCCGACGTGCACGGCGTGGCCGGCCGCCACGGCGCGGCAGGTGTCCTCCGCTCCGGCGAGGCCGAGGTCCAGCGCGAAGTGGTTGAGCGTGCCGCCCGGGAACACCGCGAGCGGGACCCCGGCCCGCAGTGCGGCGGTCGCGGCGGCGTTGACCGTGCCGTCGCCCCCGCAGACCCCGAGCACGGTGGAGCGGGCGGCCGCCGCCGCCAGCCCGGCGACCAGCTCCGGGCCCGCGCACTCGAACACCTCGGCCTTGGGGAGCCGCTCCCGCAGTACGTCGAGCCCCGCGGCCGCGGCGGTCCCCGACCCGGTGTTCACCACCACCGTGAGCCCGCGCCCGTCGGGCAGCGCGGGAGCCCCGGCCGCCGTCCGCTCGTCGCCCGGGACGACCCGCGCCTCCACGGCGTCCCGCGCGAGGCGGCGTACGACGAACCCAGCGGCCACCCCCAGCGCCGCGCCCGCGAGCACGTCGGAGGGGTAGTGCACGCCGGTGTAGACCCGGGAGAAGGCCACAGCGGCGGCTGCCGGGGCCACCGCGGCGCCCCAGGCCGGGGCCTCCAGCGCGAGCCCGGTGGTGAAGGCGAACGCCGACGCCGAGTGCCCCGACGGGAAGGAGGTGGTCCAGGGCGGCGTCGCCGGCTGGCGCACCACGGGCACGCCGTCCAGCAGCGGCCGCGGCCGGCGTACGGACCACTTGCCGACGGTGTTGATGGTCGCGGAGGCCAGTGCCAGCGAGGCCGCCCCGCGCAGGGCGGCCTTGCGCGCCCCGGCCGAGCCGAGGACGGCGATGCCCGCCGCGGCCGCGCCCCACAGCACCCCGTGGTTCGCGGCCCGCCCGAGCCGGGGCAGCACCCGGTCCGCCCCGGGCCAGTGCCGCCGGGCCACCACGTCGAACAACTGCCGGTCCCACCGCGCGACCGCGCCCCGCCAGGTCAGCTCCTGTCCAGCCATCTCCAGTCCCTACCCGCGCTCCCGGATCCGGAATCAGGGCAGCCGGTCTACTACTCCGACTCCTCCTCCAGCGGACGCTTGCGCAGCAGGAGCACCACCAGACCGCCCAGGACCACCAGACCCACCGCCAGGGAGGCGATGAACGGCGTGGCCGCCGAGCTGCCGCTGGTGGCCAGGCGCTCCTCCGAGCTGTCGGGCGAGCCCTGCGCGGACAGCGAGCCCAGCGTGGTCAGCGCCGTCCCGGCGTTCGTGTTGGAGCCCGCGCCGGAGCCGCTGCCCGATGCCGTGCCCGCCGGAGCGGCGACCGGTGTCTCGGCGGACCGGGGCCACATCGCCGTCGCCGTCGCCGCCGTGGCGGATGCGCTGGAGCCCGCCACGATCTGGGTCTGGGCCGGCACCCCGCTGGTGAAGACCCGGCCGACCGGCACCCTGGTCGCGCCGTGGACCGTGACCGAGGCCATGCCGTCCGGGGTGCCCGCGGGCACCTCGAAGTACAGCCGGCTGCCGTTGACGGCGGTGTCGACCGGCCGCCCCTCGGCGTCCACCACCCGCACCCCCATCGCCACCGCCGCGGCGTCGGGGGTCACGCTCACGCTCTGCGCCCCCGTCCGCACGGTGACCGGCCCGAGCCGGCTGCCCACCGGCCCCGACACGTCCCCGGGGTCCAGCCCCAGCGAAGCCGGCGGCTCCGGCATCCGGCCCGCCTCCCGCTGGAGGTAGTCGGCCAGCTTCTCGGCCGCCGGGTCGGCGGCCTCGACCTGCACGCCGTCCGCCAGCCGCCAGATCGCCACCTGCGTCCCGGCCGCCGCGCTCTCCGCGGTGAGCGCCCCGGCACCGGCCGCCTCGGCGAGCCCGGCCAGGTCGTTCAGCTGCGGATAGGAGTGCTCCAGGACCCAGCGGATCCGGCCCGCCTCCCCGTTCCCCGCGAGCGGGCTTCCGCTCCAGCCGCTCTCGTTGAACCGGGCCTGGGGCTGCGCGTTGCCCGCGAGTCCGACCCCGTACGTCTGGAGCATCCCGCCGCCGTCGACGCGCATCTCGTACAGCCCGGCCGGGATCTGGCGCACGGATCCGTCGCCACCGCGCAGGACCGCCTGCCCGAACGTCTTCAGCCCGTCCAGCACGGCGCTCGCGCCCTCCGGCGCCCTGGGCGCCGTCGGGTCGCTGTCGGCAGCCGCCTGGGCGCCCGGGGCGGCGGCGAGCGCCGCGGCGAGCAGCGCCACCGCCAACGGCCGCCGCACGCCCGCCCGTACGGCAGCTGCCGCGCGAGCCGGCCCAGCAGCCTGAGCCGGGGCCGGAGTTGGACCATGAGCCGGAGCCAGAGCCGGAGCTGGGGCTGGAGCCGCAGTCGGAGCCGGACCAGGAGCGGAATCGGGAGCGGAGAATGCGGGAACGGCAATCGACACAGTCTTCCCCTTCGGGCCGAAGGCCCAGGTGCCCGTGAGTACCGGGGAATCCTATCCGCCTCGAACACTCAGACCACCGCCGCGTTCTGAGTGGCCATCAGAGGGGCGTCCGCCTTGACGATCCGCCGGAAGGCGGCCGTCCCGCGGTTGAGGTCGTGCCCGATGGCGGTCGCCTCGATGTCCGCCGAGAACCATCGGTTGCCCTCCTCGTCGGGCGGGTTCTCGCGCACCCGCAGCCTCCCGTGCACCACGAGCGGTTCGCCGACCGACACGGAACCGGCGAGGTTCAGGGCGAGGGTGCGCCGCGCCCACACGGTGTAGAAGCTGGTGGGCGCGTCCGCCCAGACCTCCTTGCGGCGGTCGAAGTACCGCGGTGTCACGGCGAAGCGGAACCGCGCCGACGGTCCCGCCGGCGTCTCCCTGTAGTCGATCTGCGTTGCCACGTGACCCACCAGCGTCACCTGGGTGTCGTTCATCCCGGCCGCCCTCCCCGGGCGGGGCCGCGGCTCCGATCAGCCCGCCCCACGCCCGCGTTCCGTACCCGAACGGACCATCCGCACGAGGTACGACCATGCTGGGCGAGGCCGCCGGATCCCGCTCGGGCCTGTGGATTACTGGCGGGTTGTGGACAACCTGATCCCCCCTGCGGCTACCGTCGCGTACTGCTCGCGCACCTCGCGGTAGCGCAGCAGCTCCGCCGCCACCGGCTCCAGCACCCGGGCCCGGCCGCACCCTGCCGCCGCCTGCCTCAGCCGCCGCTCCGCGTCCTGCCCGTAGCGCCTCGCCGGACCGCGGGCCGCGATCGAGCAGGCCCACTCCACCAGCGGCCCACCGATGATGCCCGCGACCATCAGCAGCACCGGCGGCAGCAGTCTGGGCTCCAGGACCCCGACGATCTGCCCGACCAGCCACAGCCCGCCGTAGATCTGGAGCAGCGTCATGGCCGCCTGCGCCAGCACCGCCGCCGGCCACCACGTGGGCCGCGGCGGCTTGGCGCTGGGCACCGCGACCGCCGCGCCGAGCGTCACCGCGATCTCGTCCAGCGCCTCCGGAAGCCCGTGGGCGCCGCGCACCGCCGTCTCGCGGACCGCCTGGGCCCAGGGCTGGGGCAGGCCGGTGGCCGCCTCGTCGGCGACCGTCCGCACGGCCTGCTCCACGCGCTGGCGGGCCGTCACCTCCTCCTCCACCGGCGCCTCCACGACGGCCGCGCCCCGGCCGCCGATCGCCGCCAGGGCGGCCAGCCCGGCCAGCGTGCGCGGGGCGCGCCGGCTCTCGTACCACCGCCACAGCCGCAGCCACGGGGTCCCGCACGCCTTTCCGGCATTGCGCCGCCAGGCCCGCTCGGCGGCGAGCCCGGCGGCATACGCCCCGACCGCCTCGGCGAGCCGGTCCTCGAACTCGGCGCGCGCGGCCTCCCCGATCTCCGGCCCCGGGTGCCCGTCGGCGACGTAGAGGGGCCGCAGGCGCGCGGCGGCCCGGTCGACATCGGCGCAGATCCGCCGGGTCGCGGCGCCCTTCTCCTGGGTGAACTGTCCGAGCATCTCGCGCAGTTCCCCGACGCCCTCACCCGTGAGGGCGGACAGTCCGAGCACGGTGGCCCCCGGCTCCCCGTGCTCGCCGAGCGCGATCCCGTCGTCGTCCAGCAGCCTGCGCAGGTCGTCCAGTACGAGGTCCGCCGATTCGCCGGGCAGCCGGTCCACCTGGTTCAGCACGACGAAGGTCACCTCCGCGTGCCCGGCCAGGGGGCGCAGGTACCGCTCGTGCAGCACGGCGTCGGCGTACTTCTCCGGGTCCACGACCCACACCACCGCGTCGACCAGTGCCAGCACCCGGTCCACGTGGTCCCGGTGCGCGCCGACGGCCGAGTCCAGGTCGGGCAGGTCCACCAGGACCATCCCCCGCAGCGCCTCAGCCTCCGAGGTCTCGCGGGGCCGGCGCCGCAGCCGTCCGGGGATCTCCAGCCGGTCGAGCAGGCCGGCGGCCCCGTCCGACCAGCTGCACGCGATCGGCGCCGCGGTCGTGGGCCTGCGCAGCCCCGTTTCGGAGATCTGCACTCCGGCGAGTGAATTGAAGAGGGTGGACTTGCCGCTTCCGGTGGCTCCGGCGATGGCGACGACCGTGTGCTGCGCCGACAGGCCGCGCCGCGCCGCCGCCTCGTCCAGCACCCGCCCGGCCTCGGCGAGGGTCTTTCCGTCGAGGATCCGGGTCCGGGACAGCCCGACCAGCTGGCGCAGCGCGTCCAGGCGCGCCCGCAGCGCCTGGCCCTCGGGGCTGAGCGGGGAAGCGGGGGCCTTGCCGCCGTCTTCGCCCGCCCCGGAGACCGCCCGTACGAGCGCGTCGTCGCCCTCGTCGTCGCCGGTTCCGGGCCAGTCGTCTTCGGTGGGCCGGGGGCGCGAGCGTGCGATGAGTCCGTCGTCCCAGCGGTCGTCGGTGCGATCGGTCAAGGCGGTCACGGCGTCATCTCTCCTTCTGCAGTAGCGACAGCGCGGCGATCAGCTCGGACTGTGGTTCCGGGGTCACTTCGAGCGCTTCCAGGGGGGCGAGCCGGCGGTCGCGCTCGGCGCGCAGCACCTGGTCGAGGTGCTCGCCGACGAGCTCGCCGCCGCGGTCGCGCAGCCGCAGGGCGGCCTGCGCGCCGATCCGTTCGGCGAGCTTCTCCCCCGCCGGGCGGGCCCGCTTGCCGCCCAGCAGGGCGGCGACCAGCAGGGCGGCGATACCGTCGGGGTCGGGCGCGGGCTGCTTGTCGAGCTGCGCGACCTCCTCCTCGGCGAGTTCCTCCAGCACGCGCCGCCAGCGGCGTACGGCCATGCCGATACGTTCCGCCGCCTCGCGATCGGGCGCGGGCAGCGACACCGCCCCGGCGGCCGGCTCGCGCCGCCAGGCCTCGGCGATCCGCTCGTCGGCGGCGGCGACCGCGCACTGGAGCAGCGCCGCCAGGGACTCCGCCAGCGAGTCGAGCAGTTCGTCCGCGCTGGTGTCGAGCGGGTAGCCGCGCCAGCGGGTCAGCGCGTCGCCGGCGAGCACGGCGCCCTGGTCGAGGCGGTTGCGCACCCGCTTGCCCTCCCGCTTGTACGCGTCCTCGACGGCCGAAGTCAGCCGTACGGCGGCAGCGTGCTGGGCGGCGACGGCCGAGGCGAGCTCGGGCATCCGCCGCGCGAGGGAGTCCAGCGCCCCGAGCGCGGTGCGCCCGACGGCGTACTGCCGGGCGGCCGGGTCCTGGACGTGGTGGGCGAGCCACGCGGCGAGCGGCGCGACGGCGCTGGCCGGCAACAGCCCGCCCCCGCCGGCCGACTCGGGCAGCTCGGGAACCGTGAACCGCGGCACCTCGCCCAGCCCGGCCCGCGTGAGCAGAGCCCCGTACTGCCGTGAGACCTCGGCGAGCACCTGGTGCGGAACCCGGTCGAGGACGGTGATCAGAGTGGCCTTGTACTGCTTGGCGGTGCGGAGCAAGTGCCAGGGCACGGCGTCGGCGTACCGCGAGGCGGTGGTGACCATGACCCAGACGTCGGCGGCGCAGATGAGCTCGGCGGCGAGTGTCCGGTTCTCGACCACGAGGGAGTCGATGTCGGGGGCGTCGAGGATGGCGAGCCCGCGGGGCAGGGAGGAGACGGTCTCGATCCGCAGCTCGCGGGTGGAGTGGTTCAGGGGGCCGCGGGGGGCGGTCGTCTTCGGGGCCGGAACGCACTCCTCCTCCCCCGGCGGGGCCCAGACCCGCATCAGGTCGGGGAGCACCCTCATGCCGGCGAACCAGTGGTGGTCATCCGGATGGCAGACGAGCACCGGCGTGCGCGTGGTCGGACGCAGCACCCCGGCTTCGCTGACCTGCCGCCCGACGAGGGAGTTGACGAGGGTGGACTTACCGGCCCCGGTGGACCCGCCGACAACGGCGAGCAGCGGCGCCTCGGGCGCCTTCAGCCGGGGTACGAGGTAGTCGTCGAGCTGCGCGAGCAGCTCGGCTCTGGTCTGGCGGGCGCGGGGGGCGCCGGGCAGGGGCAGCGGCAGACGCACGGACGCGACCCGGTCGCGCAGGGCGGACAGGGCATCGAGCAGCTGAGGCCGAACATCCAAGGTCACCACATGCGAAGAATGCCCAATTTAGGACCATTTTTGAAGCTTATACGTCCTCTGCGCGCCGACCGCGACTCCAGTGGGACATTCTGGGCACGGCGGACGAGTGGGGCGCAGGCATAACGAGTGCACAACACCCAGGGCGCCGCGGCGCAAAAGCGATGCGAGAATCGCACCTGCCTGCGATTATCGGGACCGCTTCACCGAACCTCCACATCGTGGCACGCGGGTGAAGCAACCGGGACAAGGCAACCGGAGCCCTATCCTTGACCCGGCACGGACCACAGTCCCACCCCCACCAAAGGGGCTCCAGGCCACCACGGCCACCTTCCGGCCCCCGTAGCTCAGTGGATAGAGCAGGTGCCTTCTAAGCACTTGGCCGCAGGTTCGAGTCCTGCCGGGGGCACTCTTCTCCACCACCCCGAGCCCTCCCTTCGCGGAGGGCTTCAGTGCAGGTCAGGGCACCTTACCGAGCGGGTTGTAGCGCCAGGGTAAGCGGTCGGCCGCGCGGCGCGGACGGCCCCTGTGCCACTCGCCCGCACTCACCCGGTCGGCCGAAGCGGCGGGGCGGGGACGCGGCTCATACGACCGTCCCGCCCGACAGGGGGCGTCGGGCGGGACGGGAGCGGGGTGACGCGCGTGGATCACGCGGTCGGGGCGTCCTGGGGGGAGACGCCGAAGGCCTTGACGGCCTGGTAGTAGGTCCAGGCCGTGCTGTCGCAGGAGGCCTTCTTCACGCTCGAGTACTGCGAGCAGACGCGCTTGAGGTCTGAGTAGAACATGTCGTCCAGCCGGGTCTTGGTGGCCGAAAACTCTCCTGCCGCCTTGTAGTTGCGGTAGCCGAAGTCGTGGCGGGCGCAGGCCGTCTGGAAGGGGAAGCCGAACGGGTTGTCCGGGGAGGTCGTGCAGTAGTCGGTCGACCAGTCGAAGCCGTACGCCGACCAGGCGCCCTGGTTGCCGCGGGCCGCGACCCAGGAGTTGTAGCTGGCGGCGCTCGTCTGGGTCCAGTTGCTCAGCACCTGCGGCTTGTCCGCGGGGGCCGCCGACGCGGGGGTCGCGAAGACGAGCACACCGGCCGCGGCGGCGGACGCGAGAACGGGGGCGAGACGACGGCGCATGACATTCCTCCAGGACGGGGCGGGGGGCGGTACGACGGGGGGCGGTACGGGAGTACTACGCGGGGCGGTATTGCCCGCCGCCCGGCCAACTCCCGGTGCGGCGTCTGGTCACACCCTCGGAGCCCGCCATATCGCCGATCCCCACGGCGCCTATAAGCGCCGCGCGCGCCTGGGCCTCGATGCCGCCTCGGCCGGACCCGGACTGAGCCGGGACTCAGGTATGAGTCGCTGTCACTCTTGGGGTCGAGAGCAGGTTCGTACTCGGGAGGGACGCGCAAACGGCCGCGGGCGCGAACACTTGCGGGTATGAACCGCCGTCCCCTCGTCATCGCCGCCGCCACCGTGGGAGCTCTCGCCACCGCCGCCTTCGCGCTGCCCAACCTGCCGCCCAACCCTGTGAGCGACGTGGTCGACGGCGCGGTGTTCAAGGAGAAGGGCAAGCGCTTCAAGAACGCGTCCGATGCTCCGACGCGCGGGGATCAGGCGTGGGTTCTGCCGTCCTGGATACCCAAGGACGCCACCGATGTGCGCATACACGCGCGGACCACCGGCGAAGCCCGGCTGATCCGGTTCAAGCTGGGCGAGACGCCGCTGGACGGCCCGCAGTGCTCGGCGGGCACGCCGAAGAAGATGGCGAAGCCGGGGCTGGACGCCAAGTGGTGGCCGCGCGACACCCGGGCCGAGGAGCGGTCCGAGTGCCGGGACTTCTACCAGTACCAGGTCGCGGTGCGCGGCAAGCGGGTCTACGCCTGGACCGACGGGACCCCGTCGCCGGGCGCCAAGACGCAGGACGGCGCCCCGGCGACCCGGCAGACGGGTAGTCGCTAAGCGCTAGGCCTGGGGCAGGTCCGGGGTGCTCGCGAGGGCTGCCGCGGCGGCGCGGGCGAAGCCGTCGGGGTTGTCGAGCATGATGTTGTGGCCGCAGTCGGGGATTGCGAGCACCATCACCCCGGAGGCCTCAAGCGCCTCGGTGCCGGGGAAGTGGCCGTCCTCGGCCGGGAACAGGTAGCTGCGCGGGATCTTCAGCTCCAGCAGCAGCTCGCGCATCGTGGGCTTCGTGCCCGCGGCGAGGTGGACGGCGGTGCGGTGCAGGGCCACCCGGCCCGCGAGCCGCATCGTGGACCACCAGTGCGCGCCGACCCGGTCGCGCACCTCGGCCCAGCCGCCGGCCAGGAACTCCTCCTCGGTGTAGGTGGCGAGCCCGCTGCTGCCGGCCGTACCGGGGGTGGGCGGGATCGGATCCAGGTTCGCGTCGACCAGCACCAGGCGGGAGACGAGGTGGGGGTGCCGGTCGGCCAGTACGACGGCCACGGCGCCGCCCATGCTGTGCGCGATCAGCTCGGCGCCGTCGGCTCCGGCCTGTTCGAGTGCGGAGGCGAGCGCGTCGGCGTGCGCTTCCAGCGTGTACGAGAAGTCCTCGGGACGGTCGCTGTGCCCGTGCCCCAGCAGGTCGACCAGCAGGGACCGGCGCCCGGCGAGGAGCGGGTGCACGGCGCTCGCCGCGAAGTAGGCGGGCGAGGTGGAACCGAGTCCGTGCAGGTAGACCCGGGCCGGTCCGGCCCCGGGCAGTTCGACCCACCGGATCCGGTCACCCGCGGGTGTGACGACGGCACTTCGCATTCTGGACTCCCCCAAGTCGGATGAGCAGATCGATCAAGTAGATGTCGGGATGGAAGCATAGGTCGCGCCCGGGGAAGGGCCCGCCGACCTGCTCGTCTGCCCTCGTCTACCCTCGTCGGGTGGGTACCTACGTGAACCGCCTCGGCAGCGACGCACCGCGGACCGCCGGGCTTCCGGTCGGCGCGGACGTGGTGGTCTGGGCTCTGGACACCACCTCGGAGGTGGTCGGCGGCCACCGGGTCGCCGAGGCGCTCCCGATGCTGGACGAGGCCGAGCGCGACCGGGCCGGGCGGATGGTGCGGGAGGCCGACCGGAGCCGCTACATGGCCTCGCACGTGGCGCTCCGGGTGCTGCTCGGCGGCTACCTCGGGCTGGACCCGGCACAGGTGGCGCTGGTCCGCGAGACGTGCCCGTGCTGCGGCGGCCCGCACGGCCGGCCCGCCGTGGCCGGCGGCGCCCCGCACTTCTCCCTCTCGCACAGCGACGACGTTGCCTACCTCGCCTTCGCCGGGGTCCCGGTCGGGGTCGACGTGGAGGCGGTTCCGAGCGCGGCCGCGGTGGCCGACGTACTGACCACCCTGCACCCCGCGGAGAGCGCCGAACTGACCGCGCTCCCGGAGCCGCAGCGGCCGTCGGCGATGGCCCGGGTGTGGTGCCGCAAGGAGGCCTGCCTCAAGGCCGTCGGCACGGGCCTGGCGCTCGGCCTGGCGGAGCCGTACGTGAGCTCCGCGCACACCCCGGCCGCGGTCCCCGGCTGGACCCTGACCGACCTGCCTGCCCCGCCCGGCTACGCGGCGGCCCTCGCCCTCCACGCCCCGGACTAGAGGGTGTCTGACGGATGTCCGCCACGCCGCTATGGTGGCCGCCATGGACATCCGCCGAGCCGCCGCACCCGACGAACTCCGGGCCGCCGAGGGCCTTTTCGACGGGCCCGTCAGCGAGGACCTGGCACAGCGGTTCCTCGCCGCGCCCGGGCACCTGATGCTCATCGCGTACGTGGACGGCGTGCCCGCCGGCATGGTCTCCGGCATCGAGATGAGCCACCCGGACAAGGGCACCGAGATGTGCCTGTACGAGCTCTCCGTGGACGAGGGCTACCGGCGGCGCGGGATCGGCCGCGCCCTGACCGAGGCCCTGGCCGCCGAGGCCCGCGCCCGCGGCTGCTACGGCATGTGGGTGGGCGTCGACACCGACAACGAGGCGGCCCTGGCCACCTACGCCTCGGCCGGCGCCCGCGACGAAGGCGTGTTCTCCATGCGCGGCTGGCCACTGGGGGGTGCCTGACGGATGTCCGCGGCGTCGCGGACATCCGTCGGACACCCCCCAGGGAGTGTCGTCAAAGTGGCGTCGGCCGCCCGAAGGGCGGGGCCGGCGGGGCCTGGTGCGTGCGCTCGCAAGGCGGAGGAGGGAATCGACGCGG
>NZ_JBVJUY010000004.1:229106-304066 GCF_055604165.1 Streptomyces sp. NPDC037242 | reverse complement strand
AAAAGACAACAAAACAAAATTGGGCCCCAGAAAGACCGGGGGGGGGGCGGGGGGGGGGGGGGGGGGGCCGGCCCCCCCCCCCCCCCCCCCCCCCCCCCGCGTCTGTTTTCCCGGCTTTACCGGCGGCGCCGCACGCTTCGGTGGCAATCTGCTCATCACCAAGCACGCAGAGAGACAGAGACACAAGAAGGCGGAGGTGCCGTTCACGTGGCGTCCAATGTCAATCCCACCGTCCGACGCCGCCGACTGGGCATGGAGTTGCGCAAGCTCCGCGAGGACAAGGGCATGACGGCCGAGCAGGTGGCCGAGCGCCTCCTCGTATCCCAGTCGAAAATCAGCCGGCTGGAGAACGGCCGGCGTTCCATCAGCCAGCGCGACGTCCGCGACCTGTGCGACGTGTACGAGGTCGAGGACCGGCGGCTCGTCGACTCCCTCATGCAGATGGCCAAGGACTCCCGCCAGCAGGGCTGGTGGCACGCCTTCGGCGACATCCCGTACAGCGTCTACATCGGGCTGGAGACGGATGCCGCCAGCCTGCGCACGTACGAGCCCCAGATGGTCCCCGGCCTGCTCCAGACCCCGGAGTACGCCCAGGCCCTCATCCGCGGCGCGCTGCCCGAGACGGCTCCGGCCGATGTCGACAAACGCGTCCAGGTCCGGATGCACCGCCAGAAACGGCTGTCCGAGACCGAGAACAACAACCCCGAGGTCGGACCGCTGCGCCTGTGGGCGGTCATCGACGAGGCGGCGCTGCGCCGGCACGTGGGCGATCCCCAGCTGATGATCCGGCAGTTGGAGTACTTGATAGAGCGTTCCGAGGAGCCGTACATCACCGTGCAGGTGATGCCCTTCTCGATGGGCGCGCATCCGGGCGTGAACGGCCAGTACGCGATTCTGGAATTCCCGGACGCCTCGGACTCGACCGTCGTGTACATCGAGGGCGTGACGAGCGATTTGTACCTGGAGAAGGCCAACGACGTCCAGAAGTACAGCGTGATGTACGAGCACCTGCGCGCCCAGGCCCTCAATGTCGAGCAGACCCGGCAGTTCATCGGCGAGATCATCGACCACTATGCGGGCAAGGGCAAGTAAACCCGCAGGAATCGGTGCAGGTGGCGAGGGGGGCCCGTACGGTACACCGTCACTCCCCGGCCGCAGAAGGCCTGAATGGAATATGCCACTCGGTCGGGTGAATGACCCCGTCACCCGTCGGGCCGTGCCGGTAGCGTCGATCACGTCAGCCAGGAAAGCCGAAATGGCCGACAACACCACCGGCACTACTCGTTGAACCGGAGAGAAAAATGGCTATTCGTCAGGGCGCCACGGAAAACTGGACCAAGTCCTCCTACTCCGGCGGAAACGGCGCCTGCGTCGAGGTCAAGTCCCCCGTCATGGAGGCCATCGCGGTCCGCGACTCGAAGGTGCAGGACGGCCCGTCCCTCACCTTCGCGCCCGGCTCGTGGACCTCGTTCGTGGCGGACGTCACCGAGGGCCGGCTGGGACGCCTGGTCTGAACGTCACGGCGCACGACCGCGAAACAACCGCCTCCGCACCACCGTATGGAGCCCTCTCGACCGGTTCGCCGTCGTGGCCGAGAGGGCTCGGCCCTGTCCGCTGATCCCCCCGCCTAGCGGAGCTGGTCGACGTACCGGTCCGTCCCCGGCACCGTCGGGATGAACGGCGCCACCAGCTCCACCCGCCCGAGCCCCGACTCCGCGACCTCCGCGTCCAGCCCCTGGAACCGGTCCCAGCAGGTCCGCGGGTCGGCCTCAAGGAACCACAGCAGCGTGAGGCGGGTGTCCACCCCCTCCACCTGCTTCACGTACGTCATCCGGTCCCCCGGCAGCGGCGTCGGCCGGAACACCGTGGCCATCGCCGCCGGGGAGCCCTGGAGCCGCTTCGGCAGCGCCCGCGAGCGCAGCCACTCCAGCAGTTCGGCCCGCTGCTCGGGCCCGTCGGCGTCGACGACCTGGACCACCAGGCCGGCGTACGGGTGGTCGAGCGCGTGGAAGTCCCGGGGGCCGGCCGCCCCGTCGCGGTAGACCGTGGCCGCGTGGTCCTGGAAGGCCGTGAAGACGTGCGTACGGTCCTGGTAGACCCGGCCGTCGCGGTTGAGCCTCTTGTTGATGCCGACGGTCCACTTCATGTGCTCGTCGTAGCGGCCCTCGGTGACCCAGTACGTCGATATGTAGCACCCGGCGGTGACCGGCTGGGCGACGGCCGACTTCTCCGGGTAGCGCAGCTCCTGGAGCTCGCGGGTCGCCACCCAGCGCCGGCCGGCGTACATCCAGGGCATGGCCATGGCCCCGGCGTAGTAGTGGTCGTCCTCGTACCAGCGGTTGTACGCGAATTCGTGGCCCGGGTGGGGTTCGACCATGGTGATCAGCGCATGGCCGGGGCGGACTCCGTAGGGGCCGACGGAGGCGAGTGCGGCGTAGTCCTCGGCGCGGGTGTCTTCTGTCATGGGAACGGTGTAGCTGATGCCACGTCAGATCGACAGACCGCGTGCGCAGTTCAGGATGTGACACATAGGTGCTGTCTACACCCTTCCGTGGCTAGGATGCGCGCACCCGCGCACCCGACCCCGGAGGAGCCCGCATGCCTGCCGCTGCCGCCACCACCTCGCCGCCGCCCGCCTTCGCCGCCCGCGCCGCCTCGGTGGCGGGCTCCCCCGTACGCGAGATCCTCGCCCTCACCGAACGCCCCGGGGTGATCTCCTTCGCCGGCGGGCTGCCCGCGCCCGAGCTGTTCGACGCCGAGGGGCTGCGGGCCGCGTACGACGCCGCCTTCGCGACCTCCGCGCGCCGGGCGCTCCAGTACTCCACCACCGAGGGCGTCCCCGAGCTGCGTGCGGCCGTCGCCGAGCGGGCGGCGGCGCGCGGGCTGCCGACGGACCCGGACGACGTACTGATCACCACCGGTTCCCAGCAGGGCCTGACGCTGCTCGCGGGCACCCTGGTCGAACCGGGGGACGTGGTGCTGGTGGAGAACCCCACCTACCTGGCCGCGCTCCAGTGCTTCGGGCTCGCCGGGGCGCGGGTGGTGGCGGTGCCGTGCGACGAGGAGGGCATCCTCCCCGACGCGCTGGCGGAGATCGTCGCGCGGGAGCGGCCCAAGCTGCTCTACACGATCCCGAACTTCCAGAACCCGACGGGCCGCACCCTGCCCGGGCCCCGGCGCGCGGCGGTCGCGGAGATCGCGGCGCGGCTCGGGCTGTGGCTGGTGGAGGACGACCCGTACGGGGACCTGCGCTACGAGGGCGCCCACGTCCCGTGGCTCGCCGCGCACCCGGGGGCCGAGGACCGCACGGTGCTGCTCGGGAGTTTCTCCAAGGTCATGGCGCCGGGGCTGCGGCTGGGCTGGCTGCGGGCGCCGGCCGCGCTGCGGCGCGCGGCGGTCGTCGCGAAGCAGGCGGCGGACCTGCACACCTCGACGGTGGACCAGCTCGCGGCCGCGCACTACCTGGCCGAGGCGGACCTGGCCGCGCACCTGGACACGGTGTGCGCCGCGTACCGCTCGCGGCGCGACGCGCTGCTGGCGGGCCTGCCCGGGGCCCTCCCGGCGGGCTCCGCCTGGAGCCGTCCGCAGGGCGGCATGTTCGTCTGGGCCCGGCTGCCCGAGGGCCACGACGCGACGGCCCTGCTGCGCTCGGCGATCGCCCGGGAGGTGGCCTTCGTGCCGGGCGCCCCCTTCTTCACGGGCCGCCCGGACGCGCGCACGCTGCGGCTCTCGTTCACGACCCACACCCCGGAGGAGATCACGCAGGGCCTTGCCCGCCTGGGCGGGGCGGTGGCCGGGTCCTGAGGCCCCGGTCAGACCTTGATCACGGTTGCGCGCCCGGCGCACAGCGCTGTCAGATCCTCGGGGTCCGAGGTGAGGATGGTCGCGGGCCCCTCGGCGAGGATCGCAGTGGCGCCGACCATGGCGTCGATGGCGTACTTGTGCCCGTGCAGCCCGGCCTCGGCCAGCAGGGCCGCTGCCTTGCGCGCCACGGCATCGGTGACCGGCTCGACGACCAGGCGGGACAGGGTCCACTCCAGCGCCGGGCGGTTGATCCGGGGGTGCATGAC
This sequence comes from Streptomyces sp. NPDC037242, assembly GCF_055604165.1. NCBI lineage: Bacteria > Bacillati > Actinomycetota > Actinomycetes > Kitasatosporales > Streptomycetaceae > Streptomyces > Streptomyces sp. NPDC037242. Next base: position 299,996 of record NZ_JBVJUY010000004.1, on the reverse strand, counting down.
CTCCACCAGCGTGGCCGCCGACGTGATCACGCGAAGATCGTCGGCGCGCGCGAGGGCAAGCCAGGCGGTGAGAGTGCGATCACGGAGGACCGCCTTGGCCAACCCTTCACTGTCGAGGACCAGGGTGCCTCCGGGCGCGGCGGAAGAGCGGGTCACGCGGCGCCCGACCGGCCCGGCGCCTGCGCGAGGCGGGCCTGGTGGAGCCGCTCTCGCAGGGCGTCGACCTCTTCGTCGGTAATGGGACCGTGCCCGGCCTCGGCGACCCGAATGACTTCGCTGAGGTTGTCGCGTTCCAGCTGGCGGGCCACGGCGGCAGCCACATAGGCGGACAGGCCGGAGGGGCCACTGCGCGCGCGTGCTGCTTCCGCGATGTCGCGCGGCATCGTGATCGAGTACTTGCCGGTGGGCTCACCCATACCACCCATCCTACCGACCATCCTCCCAGCGCGCTGCTGGGTGACCGGCGGCGCCATCTCAGGCCGCCTTCGCGCGGGACGCCGTGCAGTCGGCGCAGCGGTCGCCGCGATTCGGGGAGCGGAAGCCGCGTTCGCAGCCGTCGCAGGTCTGCATGGGGTGGATGGTCACGTCGGGGGGCAGCGGGGTGGTGGGGCCCCGGTGGCGTTCGGGCAGCGGGGGCGGGATGGCGGCGCGCAGCCGGTACGCGACCAGTCCGGCCGGGTTGCGCAGGTCGAAGGGCACGTCCGCGGTGAGGGCGCGCCGTACGGCTTCGGGCGCGGCCCCGCGCTCCAGCCACTCCACGACCCCGGGTGCGAGCCGCTCGACGTCCCGCTCGGAGAGCAGCAGGCGCGGCTCGCGGAACCGCAGACCGGCCAGCAGCTCCGCGGCTGCCCGCAGGGCTGCCGGGGAGGGCCGCGCATCCCGTACGGGTTCACCGGGCGGCTCGGGGGCGGGCTCCGGCTCTGGCTCCGGCACGGGCGGTTCGAAGTCCGGGCTCGGCGGCTCGGGTTCCGGGTTCGGCGGCTCCCGGTCCGGCTCCGGGTCGGGCCGCGGCGGCTCCGGGTTCGGGTCCGGCGGGGTTTCTGCCAGCGGGAAGTTGTACGACACGGTGCGGGTGACCACCGTGCCGCCGGCGGTCCGCAGGCGCGTGCGGCGCAGGAATCCCGCCGCCTCCAGCTCCCACAGCGCCCGCCCGATGCGGTACTCGGTCTCGGGGAAGCGGTCGGCCAGGGCCCGGATGCTGACCTGGGCGCCCTCGGGCAGCGACTGGATGTGGGCGGCGGCGCCGATCGCGAGGAGCGACAACTCCCCGCTCTGGGTGAGCCGGTTGCTCACGATCGTGAAGTTGCCCGTGAGGGGGACATTGGCGTGCCGGACGCCGGAAACGCCACCGGATCGGGCGGTTCCGCGCGCAGCACGGGGCGGTTCGGACATGACCCGGCTAAGCTTCTGAAAGGCCATCGGGAAGGGTTCGCTTCCTCGTGGATCAGACCCTCGGCCGGGATTGCCGTCCCGCCGGGGGTCGTCTCATGTCTGGAGTTGTCGCGGCGAGCATATGCCAGCCAACCCCACGCAAATCCAGTCGAGTTGGGTAGATTCACTCGACCGAGCGACTGCGGTCGAACGGGGAGGCTGGAGGGGGTTTGGTCTGGTTCTTTCCCCCGGTTCTTTGGTCTTTGAGCACGAGAAGAACCGCCGCTCGCCCCACCGTCACGCACCTTTCCCACATCCGGTCCGAACAGCGCGGACGCGCCGAAATGACCTACGCCGACGCCTGGTCCGGTCCCGTCCACCCCTTCCCTCCTCGGCCCCACACGCTTAATCTGACGCACCGTCACTTACAGGCCCGGGGCCGGGAGGCACGCGCATGCTGCTGCGAGGGAAGACCGTCATCGTCTCCGGAGTCGGGGCCGGGCTGGGCCACCAAGTGGCCGCCGCCGTGGTGCGGGACGGGGGCAACGCCGTGCTCGGGGCGCGGACCGAGGCGAATCTCGCCAAATCCGCCGCCGAGATCGACCCCGACGGCACCCACACCGCGTACCGCCCGACCGACGTCACCGACGAGGCGCAGTGCGAGGCCCTCGCCGCGCTGGCGCAGGAGCGGTTCGGGGGTGTCGACGCCGTCGTGCACGTCGCCGCCTGGGACTCCTACTTCGGCGGGCTCCAGGACGCCGACTTCGGGACCTGGCAGCAGATCATCGACGTGAACCTGCTCGGGACGCTGCGGATGACCCGCGCCTGCCTGCCCGCACTCAAGGAAGGCGGCGGGTCCGTCGTCATCATCGGGACGCAGTCGGCCGTGGCCGCGCCCAACGAGGTCCAGCAGGCCGCCTACGCCGCCTCCAAGGGGGCGCTGACCTCCGCCATGTACTCGATGGCCCGCGAGCTCGGCCCCCACCGGATCCGGGTCAACACCGTGCTGCCCGGCTGGATGTGGGGGCCGCCCGTGCAGGCCTTCGTCACCTTCACCGCGCACACCGAAGGCGTCCCCGAGGCCGAGGTGCACGCCCGCCTCACCGAGCGGATGGCGCTGCCGGACCTGGCCACCGACGGGGACGTCGCCGACGCCGCCGTGTTCCTGGCCTCCGACCGGGCGCGGGCGATAACCGGCCAGTCGCTCCTGGTCAACGCCGGTGAGCTGATGCGGTGAGCCCGCGCAGCCGCCCCCCGACCGTACGACCGGATCGTATGCTCGGCCCATGACCACTCCGAGTGACGCTCCGACCGACAACGCGATGCGCCGCGCGCTCCGGCGGGCCCGCGACGGCGTCGCGCTCGACGCGACCGAGGCGGCCGTACTGCTCCAGGCGCGCGGCGAGGCGCTGGCCGACCTGACCGCCTCCGCCGCGCGGGTGCGGGACGCCGGGCTCGAAGCCGCCGGCCGGCCCGGCGTCATCACGTACTCGCGCAAGGTGTTCATCCCGCTCACCCGGCTGTGCCGCGACAAGTGCCACTACTGCACCTTCGTCACCGTCCCGGGCAAGCTCCGCCGCGACGGCCACGGGATGTACCTGTCCCCGGACGAGGTCCTCGACATAGCCCGCAAGGGCGCGGCGATGGGCTGCAAGGAAGCCCTGTTCACGCTCGGAGACCGGCCCGAGGACCGCTGGCCGGAGGCTCGCGAGTGGCTCGACGCGCACGGCTACGACGACACCCTCGCGTACGTCCGCGCCATGGCCATCCGGGTGCTGGAGGAGACCGGCCTGCTCCCCCACCTCAACCCGGGCGTCATGACCTGGTCCGAGCTCCAGCGCCTCAAGCCCGTCGCCCCGTCGATGGGCATGATGCTGGAGACCACCGCCACCCGCCTGTGGTCCGAGCCCGGCGGCCCGCACCACGGCTCCCCCGACAAGGAGCCGGCCGTCCGGCTGCGCGTCCTGGAGGACGCCGGCCGCTCCAACGTCCCCTTCACCACGGGGGTCCTGATCGGCATCGGCGAGTCCTACGAGGAGCGCGCGGACGCGTTCTTCGAGCTGCGCCGGATCCAGCGCAGCTACCACGGGATCCAGGAAGTCATCGTCCAGAACTTCCGGGCCAAGCCCGACACCGCGATGCGCGCCATGCCCGACGCGGAGCTGGAGGAGCTGGCGGCGGCCATCGCGGTGGCCCGTCACATCCTCGGCCCGTCGGCCCGCATCCAGGCCCCGCCGAACCTGGTGGACGCCGAGTACGCGCTGATCGTCGGCGCCGGCATCGACGACTGGGGCGGGGTCTCGCCGCTCACCCCCGACCACGTGAACCCCGAGCGCCCCTGGCCGCACATCGAGGAGCTGGCGGCGCGCACCTCGGCCGCCGGGTTCGAGCTGCGCGAACGCCTGACGATCTACCCGGAGTTCCTCCAGCGCGGCGAGCCCTGGCTGGACCCCCGGCTGCTCCCGCACGTGCGCGCCCTCGCCGACCCGCAGAGCGGGCTCGCGAACGAGTCCGCGACGGTCGAGGGGCACCCCTGGCAGGAGCCCGACGAGGGCTTCGCCTCCTTCGGGCGCACCGACCTGCACACCGCCATCGACACCGAGGGCCGCAGCGGGGACCGGCGCGCGGACTTCGACCACGTCTACGGCGACTGGGAGGCCCTGCGGGAGGCCGCGGCGCCCGGGATGGTGCCGCAGCGCATCGACACCGACGTACGGGCGGCCCTCGCCCAGGCGGCGGACGATCCGACGAAGCTCACCGACGACCAGGCCCTCGCGCTGCTGCACGCGGACGGCCCGGCGCTGGACGCGCTGTGCCGGATCGCCGACGACCTGCGCAGGTCGGTGGTCGGGGACGACGTGACGTACGTCGTCACGCGCAACATCAACTTCACCAACGTCTGTTACACCGGGTGCCGGTTCTGCGCGTTCGCGCAGCGCCGCACCGACGCGGACGCGTACACGCTCTCCCTGGACCAGGTCGCGGACCGTGCGGCCCAGGCGTGGGACGTGGGCGCGGTCGAGGTGTGCATGCAGGGCGGCATCCACCCGGACCTGCCGGGGACGGCGTACTTCGACATCGCGCGGGCGGTGAAGAAGCGGGTGCCGGGCATGCACGTGCACGCCTTCTCGCCGATGGAGGTCGTCAACGGCGCGACCCGCACGGGGATGTCCGTACGGGACTGGCTGACGGCGGCCAAGGAGGCCGGGCTGGACTCCATCCCGGGCACGGCGGCGGAGATCCTGGACGACGAGGTCCGCTGGGTCCTCACCAAGGGCAAGCTGCCGACGGCGGACTGGATCGACGTCATCACGACGGCGCACGAGCTCGGGATCCGCTCCTCCTCCACCATGATGTACGGGCACGTGGACCAGCCGCGGCACTGGCTCGGCCACTTCCGCACCCTGGCCCGGATCCAGCAGCAGACCGGTGGTTTCACGGAGTTCGTGACGCTCCCGTTCATCCACACCAACGCGCCGGTGTACCTGGCGGGCATCGCCCGGCCGGGCCCGACGGTGCGCGACAACCGGGCGGTGATGGCGATGGCGCGGATCCTGCTGCACCCGCACATCACCAACATCCAGACGAGCTGGGTGAAGCTGGGCACCGAGGGCGCGGCCGAGATGCTGCGCTCGGGGGCGAACGACCTGGGCGGCACGTTGATGGAGGAGACCATCTCGCGGATGGCGGGCTCCGGTTACGGCTCGTACAAGTCGGTCCGGGACCTGGTCGCGATCGCCGAGGCGGCGGGCCGGCCCGCGAAGCCCCGTACGACGCTGTACGGGGAGGTGCCCGAGGAGCGGCAGCGGGCGGCTGCCGCGTCGGACGGGCACCTGCCGGAGCTGCTTCCCGTACTGGACTGACTGACGCTCGGGCGGGAGCTCCGCGTCAGCCGACGAGGAGGTCCCGCTTGAGCTGCTTCAGTTCGCGCGCGTCGATGCCGACGCCGTCCTTCAGGTAGCGGTCGAAGGTGCCGTACTTGGCTTTGACCTCGTCGAACCCGGCGTTCAGGTACTCGGGGCGGACGTCGAGCAGCGGCTTGTAGACGGCGGCCTGCGGGGCCGGCAGGTGCGAGAGGATCGCGTCGTTGGCGGCCTTGCGGTAGTCGTTGCTGGCCAGGTAGTCGGCCATGACGGTCTCGCTCGGGACGCCGAGGGCGGTCAGCAGGGCGGCGCCGGCCCAGCCGGTGCGGTCCTTGCCCGCGGTGCAGTGGAACAGGACGTCGCGGTCGGCGTCGTTGCGTATGCCTTCGAAGACCTGCGCGTACGCCTTCTTGCCGCCCTCGCCGCTGACCATGGTCTTCTCGGCGTCGACCATGGCCTTGACGGCCTCGTCGGGGGACTTGGGCATGGTCTGGAAGGCGGGCGAGCCGGCGAACACGTCGGCGACGACGTAGGTGGCGCCGGCCGGGACCTTGTCGGCGTCCTTGGTGCGCTCGTCGGTCATGCGCAGGTCGAAGACGGTCTTGACGCGCAGGCGCTGGAGCTTGGCCAGGTCGTTCGCGGTGAGCTTGTTGAGGGCGTCGGAGCGGTAGATCTCGCCCATCTTGACCCACTGGCCGCCGGTGGTGCGGTAGCCGCCGGCGTCGCGGAAGTTGACGGCGCCGTCCAGCTTGACCAGGCGGTCGGCGAGGCGCAGGCCCTCGCCGTGCTCGGGCTTGAAGTCGAACCACTGGCGGTCGGCGGCGGGCAGGCCGGTGACGACGGCCCGGCCCCGGGCTCCGCCCTTGGCGACGACCTTGCCGTTGGCCTTGATCTGCACCCGCTTGGTGCCCTTGGCCGTCCACGTCAGGGTGTACGAGCCGTCGGCGCCGGCGGTGACGGTGGCCTCGGTGAAGGGGATGGCGGACCGGTGGTGGCCGCCGCCCCAGGGGAGGTCCCAGCCGGAGGCGGTGGCGGCGGGGGCCGCGACCAGGGAAAGGGTGAGTGCGGAGGCGACGGTGGTCGCGGCGAGCAGTGCCTTCTTCATGGGGTCGAGGCTGTTGGCCGGCGGAGAACTTCGTATGAACGCGGTGTGGCCGAAACCAACCGGTTCGAAGGCAAGTGGCAAAACGTGCCACTGATGATCTCTGCACGTACGCGCCGGTCCGGGTACATATTCGCGAACACATTCCGGCCGTTCTGCGCTCACTTACGGTCCGCGCGACCGACTCCTTCCGGATTCGATCGAGCCTGTCCACTACAGTGCGCGCCAGAGCAAGCGGGGCTGGGCAGGGGGATCTCGATGGACACGGCGACGGAAACGACCACGGGCAACGGCGGCCCGTCAGCTGGCCCGGGCGGTGCGCCCGCGGCGCACAGACCCGGACTGGGCCCCAGCAGCGGTCCCGGCGCCGGCGCCACCCTCGGCGGCCGGACCGCGGTGACCACCGGCCTGTGGGGCCGCGCCGAACAGCAGGACTTCCGCAGCCGCGTCCGCGGCACCCTCCTCGGCTCCGCCATCGGCGACGCCCTGGGCGCACCCGTCGCCGGCCTCTCCCTCGACGGCATCCGCGAGACCCACGGCCTGGCGGGGCTGACCGAACTCGCCCCCGCCTACGGCCGCCGCGGCAGCGTCACCGCCTCCACCCAGCTCGCCCTGTTCACCGTGGACGGGCTGATACGGGCCCACGTGCGCCGGGACACCGGCGCCTGGCACCCGCCGACCGACGTCCACCGCGCGTACCTGCGCTGGGCCGCCACCCAGCACGACTGGGGCCCCGACGAGCGCCGCAAGGACAACGGCTGGCTCGCGCAGGAGGAGTGGCTCTACGCCCGCCGCGGCCCCGACCGCGCCTGCATGACCGGCTTCGCCGACGAGACCCTCGGCACCCTGGAGCAGCCCAAGAACCCCACCGCCCGGGACGCCGCCGCCACCGTCCGCTCGGCGCCCTTCGGGCTGCTCGTCGGCTGGGAGCCCGCCCTCGTCCTCCAGCTCGCCGTCGAGTGCGCCGCGCAGAGCCACGGCCACCCCACCGCGTACCTCTCCGCCGGTGCGCTCGCCGTCATCGTGCACGGCCTGACCCGCGGCGACTCCCTCGACGCGGCCGTCCAGCGCGCGCTGGGCCTGCTCGGCTCCCGGCCCGGCCACCAGCCCGTCACCGACGCCCTCCAGCGCGCGGTGGCCGCCGTCACCCAGGGCGCCCCGTCGCCGAAGGCGGTCGAGTCCCTCTCCCCCGGCGACGGCCGCGACGGCGAGGACGCCCTGGCCGTCGCCGTGTACTGCGCCCTCGTCGCCGAGGACGTCGCGCACGGCCTGCGGCTCGCCGTGAACCACGGCGGCGACTCCACCGCCACCGGCGCGCTGTGCGGGGCGCTGCTCGGCGCCCTGCACGGCGAGACCGCCCTCCCGGCGGGCTGGCTCGCCGACCTCGAAGGCCGCGCGACGATCCTGGAACTCTCCGACGACTTCGCCCTGGAGATGACCCAGGGCCCCGCCCTGCACGGCCCGGCGGTCTCCTCCCCGGGCTGGCTGGCCCGCTACCCCCGGGGCTGACGCCCCCTCAACATTCGCGGCCCCACGACGTACCGTGGCCCTCCCACGCCACGGAGGTGTCAGCCCACATGCGGATCGCCACGACGATCTTCCTCACCGACCGCACCGTCTCCCCCGTCCGCCTCGCCCGCGCCCTGGAGGAGCGGGGGTTCTCCGGCCTCTACCTCCCGGAGCACACCCACATCCCGGTCACCCGCGACACCGCCGCGCCCATGGGCGGCGAACTCCCCGAGATGTACGGGCGCACCCTCGACCCCTTCGTGGCCCTCGGACAGGCCTCCGCCGTGACCGAGCGGCTCCACCTCGGCACCGGCATCACCCTGGTCGCCCAGCACGACCCGATCGACCTCGCCAAACAGGTCGCGACCCTGGACCACCTCTCCGGCGGCCGGGTCACCCTCGGCATCGGCTACGGCTGGAACGTCGAGGAGGCCGCCGACCACGGCGTCGAGTGGCGCACCCGCCGCGAACTCGTGCGCGACCGCATGGCGTTGATGCGCGCGCTGTGGGCCCCGGAGCCCACCGCGTACGTCGGGCAGTTCTCCTCCGTCCAGGCCAGCTCGGCGTACCCCAAGCCGGTCCAGGCGCCGCGCGAGCTCGCCCCGGGCAGCCCGCTGCACGGCCCGCGCACCCTGATCGGCGGCCAGGCCGGCCCGAAGCTGTTCGCCGCCATCGCCGACCACGCCGACGGCTGGCTCCCCATCGGCGGAGGCGGCCTGACGGAGTCCCTCCCGGTGCTGCGCCAGGTCTGGGAGACCGCGGGCCGCGACCCCAAGTCCCTCCAGGTGGTCCCGTACGCCGTCCAGCCCAACCCGGGCAAAATGAGCCACTACGCGGACCTGGGCATCGAGGAGGTCGTCCTCCAACTCCCGTCCGAGGCCGAGCCGGAGGTCCTGCGCGTCCTGGACGGCTTCGCCCAGTACCTCTGACCCCGAAGGGGCCGGACCTGAGCGCCGTGCCGTGCCGCAGTCAGTCCGCGATGCGGCGGACGGGCTGCCCCGTGATGCGGGCGATGGTCTCGAAGTCCGCGTCCTGGTGGAGGACCGTGAGCTTGCGATGCTGCGCGGTCACGGCGACGAGCAGATCGACGGGGCCGGCGCACTGGTGGCAGCCTTCGTCCGCCAGCCTCTGCTGGAGGGCGGAGGTCTCCTCCCAGACGGAGTCCCGGGCCACGAAGTACGGGAACGTCTCCCGCAGCAGGCCGTCGGCCTCGTAGTAGGCCGGGCGCCCCCCGACGGCGCGCAGGAACTCCTGGCGCACCGGTTCGCACAGGCCCACGACCCCGGAGGTGACCACTTCGTCCCTCGCTCACCGGGCCGATCGCCCTCCCGGTTCTTGTGCGCCGTCGGCGTCGCCGCCTTCGATCGCGAAGAAGTCGATCTCGCCGTCGGCCACCATCTGGCGCATGCGCTCCACCGCCGCGGCTCTGCGGCGGCGGTCAGCCTCTGCCAGGGCCCCGTCGTCCAGGTCGATCATCGTCCGGGACATGACGACCTCCAGGCTGGGCGTATATGCGATTCCCAAAAAGGTACCAACCAACAGAAGGCCCCGGCATGCCCGAATGAGTCGGGCATGCCGGGGCGGCGGGAGATCCGGGCGTCAGTCCGGGAATCCGGGCGTCAGCCGACGGCGATCTCGCCGAGCTGCATGTAGTGCTCGCCGAACTGGTCCGTGCTCAGCCTGGTGCCGCTGATCTTCACGTAGCGGGCGGCGGCCGCGTCGAAGGAGAAGGTCTGGGTCTCGGCGCCGGGGCGCGACTGGCCCCGCCTGTCGACGACCGTGGTCCAGTTGGCGTTGTCCGTCGAGACCTGGACGGTGAAGTCCACCGGGAAGCCGAGCCCCGTGTGCACCCCGTCGGTGCGCGGCGTGAGCCGGACCTGGCTGACCAGGCTCGCCCCCTGGAGGTCGACGGTGATCCACTCGTTGGCCGCGGCCGTGGCCGCCTTCTGGCTGCTCCAGCCCAGCGAGTAGCCCTGCGCCGAGTTCAGCGCGCCGTCGGTGGCCGCCCGGCGCTTCCATCCCGAGCCCTCGATGGAACTCGACGCGGTCACGGGCCGGTTCGCGGCCAGGTTCTCGCCGGCCGCCTCGATCTCCGCCAGTTGCAGGTGGTAGTTGCCGTGCTGGTCCTTGCGCAGCTTCGTCCCGGTGACCTTGACGTAGCGCACGTCGGCCGGCGCGAAGGGGAAGGCCTGCGCGGAAGCGTCCGGCCTGGGGCGGTCGCGCTCGTCGGCGACGGTGGTCCAGGTCGCGTTGTCCCTCGACACCTGGACGGTGAAGTCGACCGGGAAGCCGAGCCCGGTGTTGGCGCCGTCGGCGCGCCCGAAGAGGTCCAGGCGGCTGATGCGGCGCTCGGCCCCGAGGTCCACCGTCACGGACTCGGTGTGGTCGACGGACAGGTTGTCGACGCTGCTCCAGCCGACGGTGCCGGTCGGCAGGGAGCGGCGGCCGTCGGTGAGCGCCTTCGCGCTCCAGCCGTCGGCCTCGTAGCTGCTGGACGCGGTGACCGCGGCGCCCTCGACGGGGTTGCCGCCGGGGTTGAGCCGCACGTTGTCGAACCGGGCGCTGGCGCCGCCGGTGGCGAGGCCGACGTTGCCGACCGGGTAGCCCGTGTCGGTGAGCGAGATCAGCTCGGTGGCTCCGGCGTACACCTTGAGGGAGGAGCCCCGGGTGATGGTCCGCAGGGTGACCGTCTGGCCGGAGGCGTAGCCCGGCACCTTCGCCTTGGCGAGGTCGGTGCCGCTGCGGTTGACGAAGACCTCGCCGTTGTCGCGCAGCGCCACCAGGTACCCGGTCTGCCGGTCGGTGGGGTTCTGGCTGTGGACGGTCATACCCGCCCAGTTGGTGGTGCCGCCGTTGGCGCTGACACCGGTGATCCGGACGTCCACGGACGCGGCGACGTCCCCGTACGCGCGACCGGCCACCGCTGAGACCGTGTCCCAGTCGGCGGCGGTGCTGCTCTGCACGTAGGCCTGGTCACCGGTGACCGACCAGGAGCCCCGGGTGTGGCGCCACTCGGCGTCGTTGCCCGCGGAGAAGTCCTCGGTGAACGGGTACGAGGCGTCCGGCCCCTGCCCGGTGAGGGCGTCCAGGATCTGCTTGTGGCGCTGGTCGAGCTCCGCGCCCGAGGTGCTGAACTCGGTGGTGTTCGTGATCAGGGAGGCGGTCAGCGCCCGCGCCAGGACCGGCTTGGCGGCCTCCAGCTGCTTCAGGAGCTCGTAGTCCTGGATGCCGGCCAGGAGGGCCTCGCTGCGCATGCTGTCGTAGACGTCGAGGGCGTTCTTGTTCGGGCGGACCAGGAACGGGTCGCCGTTGGTCCAGCCGTCGAAGGTGTCCACGTGGTCGAAGCGCTGCGGGTCGCCCGTCGGCTGCGTCCAGATGTTCCAGCCCCAGTGCAGGAACCCCTTGCCGCCCACCGCGGAGACCATCCACGGCGTCAGGCGGGAGTCGGAGAGCGGGTAGCTGATGAAGCGGTTCGGGTGACGGTCCCGCGGGCCGATGCAGTAGTAGAGCCAGAGGTCCTTCCCGGCGAGGCGCCGGTTCTGGTAGTAGCCGGCGTTCGCGTCGTAGTGGTCGTCGAGGATCGGCGTGGTGGTGCCGAGCACGTCGTCCAGGGCGGGAACGGCCTCGTGGTGGGCCTCGTTGGTCTGCCCCTGGGGGAAGTAGGCGTGGTAGCGCTCGTAGAGCCAGCGCGCGGCGGAGACCTGGGTCGCGTCCTTCTTGTAGGGCTCGTCGACGGCGCTCATGTAGAACACGTCGCTCCAGCGGCGGCCGGGCGCGCAGGTCGGCCCGGCGTCGAGGCACTTGGAGTCGAGGTGGGCCTTCAGCGCGGGGAGCACGGCGTTGACGTAGGCGGTGGCCTCGGGCGAGCCCGGGGTCAGGTAGCCCATCTTCACCCCGCCCTTGCCGTCGGGGACGAGCGTTTCGAGGTTGCGGCCGGCGTCCTCGACGAGGGTGGGGGTGTAGATGTACTGAAGTGCGCCGGCGTCCTGGAAGAGCTGGACGAAGCGGTCGAAGTTGTTCCAGGTGAAGGTGTACTTGCCGTCCACGAGCTTGGTGTCGGGGATCGACAGGGCCTGGAAGTCCGCGTAGATGACGTTGTTGCGGTGCTTGGCGTAGTTCTTGGCGAAGTTCCCCATGAGCGTCCACCACTCGGGGGAGAAGTCCGCGATCCCGTACTGGTCGGGTATGGACGACGCCGTCCACTTGTAGTCCCAGCCGACCGAGGTGAACCAGTTGTTCATCCGGAACGTCGAGCGGTTCGCCGGGGGCACCTCGGCGTCGTACACCTTGACGGAGACGGGCACGTCCACCAGTCCGACGGAACTCTGCACGGTGGCCTTGCCGGTGTAGGTACCGGGCACCTGGCCGGCGGGCACCGCCACGCTGTAGTGGTAGGGCTGCGTGGTGTTCGGGGCGAGCTTGTGGGGCGCGTTGCCGACGAGGGCGTCGTAGTACGCGTTGCCGCCGCCCGGCGGCTCCTGCTGGCGACCGCTCTCGATCTTCGAGATGTTCGGGTGGTCGTACTCGCGGTTCACGGTGATCCGGGAGGCCGGAATCACGGCTCCGCCCGGCCCCGCGAGGTCGCCCGGCTGCACCGACAGGCCGCTCAGCGTCTCCCCCGCGCGAACGACGATCTGCGCCGCCTGCACCTCGTTGCGCGCCGCGAACAGCGTGACCGCGTTCGTCGGGCGTTCGGGTGCGGGCGATGAGGAGAAGACGTGGTCGGCGCCGCTGGCCACCCAGACGGCCGGCTGCGCCGCGGCCTCTGCCGTCCCCGGGGCGACGGCGGAGGCCACCAACAGGGCGGCCGCGGAGGCGACTGACGCCCCCATGGATATTTTTCTCACGATGTCCTTCGAAGTCCTCGGGAAGTCGTCCCGATCTGCACACGGCGACTCCGCGGCATGATCAAGTCATATCCCATTGCGACAAACCGCCGTCCTCCAACTCGCGTCGGGGAATGAGGCCGAGAGCGTAAGCGTCGGGGGAATCGTGTTGCTTGAGGCAGTGGCCGAGCTGCTCCGCGACCAGCGGTCCGACGGCAGCCCCGCTGACGGCGACACGGCCGCCGCCTGGACGAAATCCCGTCGACGGGCGGACCCGGAGTGCTCGAACATGGCCGCATGCCGGGACAGCGCAAACGCAAGCAACGCCAGGAGGCGGCCCACCGGCGCCTCGCCGAGACCCCGGGGCGCTGGGACGCGCTGTTCGCCACCCAGGACAGGACGGAGTTCCGGGCCCACGTCCACCGCCTGGCCGCAGGTGGCACGCTCGCCCCGGAGCGGCTGCGGATCGACACCTTCTGCGGCCGCCTGACGCACCCGACCACGTACCAGGTCAGCGTCTTCGTCCCGGAGGCCCGCTCATGACCGCCGCCCGGTGGGAGGACCTCCCGGCCGGGATCCGCGGCCAGGTCGACGGCTACGTCCTCCAGGACAGCCGCTTCCAGGCGGTCCGGATCGTCTGGGAGACCGGCCGCGCCCGGGGCATCGACCTCATAGAGGCCCAGAAGATCGTCCACGGCCGCTACGAGCACTTCGGCGCGCGAGTGGCCCGTACGCCCGACTCCCCCCTCGACCTGGACTCCCTCGCAGCCCGCGCCTCCGGCATCCGGGCCACGGTGGTGGCGGTCGAGGCCGTCTGGGACGGGGACACCGAGCACGACTGGTTCGTGAAGCTGCTCGCGGTCGCGGACGACCCGGCCGGCGACCACCACCTGGCCACCGTCTACCACCACATGGGCAGGGAGGCCGCGGCCGCCGAGGCCGGCCGCTCACTGGCCGAACACCTCGGCGTCCCGTTCCACTTCGCCAGCCCCGACACCCCGGACGACGAGGCACCCCGCTGGCGCGCCTGACCGGCGGTTCGGGAGCTCCGCCCAGACGGTCTCGCCGACCAGGCGGTTCCGTGCCCCGCAGGCGTGCGGCCGCACCACGGGCCGTCGGTCGCGCCGCGCGTCGAACACCTCCAGCCGCAGCACCCCCTTGAGCAGCACCATCCGGAGCTCGAAGTCCCGTCCGGGGACCCGGCTGTGGCTGATGGCATTCGAGGCGAGCTCGGCCACGACCAGCCCCGCGTCGGCGGCCAGCACGGTGGACTCCGGGAACCCCCAGTCGTGCAGCTCCACGATGACCGACTGCCGCGCGAGCCTGGCGCCGCGGCGGGTGCAGCTGAAACGCTGCGTGAACGTGCGTACGAGGACCGGGGCGGGCCCGTGGAGTGCGGTCATGGCAGCAACCTCCCGCCCATCCAGGGAGGTTCACAGGACGCGAACCGCTACTTTTCATCTGTACGAGCACACTCTCTGGACAGTAGCGGTCACACCCCGTGACCCTGGTCCGGGGAGGTGACCACCATGGCAAGTGCCGACGACAGCAGCGACGGCGAGGTGGAGCCGGACAGCGACCTGCGGAACTTCGGCGAGACACTCAAGGCCTGCCGCAAACGCGCCGGCCTGACCCAGGAGCAACTGGCCCCGCTGGTCAGCTACTCGGTCCAGTACATCGCCTCGGTCGAACAGGGCCGCCGCCACCCGTCGGCGAGGTTCGTGGAACGGGCAGAGGAGGTCCTGGACTCCTTCGGAGTCATCCGCATCGCGGCGAAACGGCTCAACCGCCGCCGCGGCCTGGCGCGGTGGTTCCGCCGCTGGGCCGAACTGGAGGAGCAGGCCGTCACCCTGAACACGTACGAGTGCCGGTCGATCCCGGATCTCCTACAGACGGAGGCGTACGCCCGGGCCCAGATCCGCGGCGTCCCGCCACTGCCGACTCCGGAGCAGGCGGAGGCCCGCGTCGTCCAGCGCCTGGAACGTCAGGCACTGCTCCGCAAGACGCCGTACGTCACCCTCAGCTTCATCATCGAGCAATCGGTGATCGAGCGGCAGACAGGCGGCCCGGAGGTAACGCGGGAGCTGATCGACCACCTGCTGGACTGCGCACGGCTGCCCAATGTCGACCTCCAGATCATGCCGACGATCAGCCCAGAGCACTCAGGCCTCGACGGCCCCTTCCAGCTCCTCGAATCCGAGGAACACGAGTGGCTGGGGTACAGCGAGGGACAGAAGACGGGCCAGGTGATTTCCGACCTCAGAGCCATCAGCGACCTTCACCAGCGGTATGCCAAACTTCGCATCCAGGCCCTCAATCCTGCGGACAGCATGGGCCTGTTGATGCGAAGGCGAGGATCCCTGTGAACAGCTCCGAGTTGCGGTGGTTCAAGAGCAGCTACAGCGGCAGCGAGGGTGACAGCTGCGTCGAGGTCGCCCTCTCCTGGCACAAGTCCACGTACAGCAGCGGCGACGGCGACGACTGCGTAGAGGTCGCCACCTGCGCCGACACGGTCCACATCCGGGACTCCAAACTGACATCCGGCCCCGAGCTCGCCATCACCCCAACAGCCTGGACCACCTTCCTCACCGGCACCACCCAGGTCTGAGGCAGGGGGCGTCTTCGCGCTGCCACGAACGCCTCGCGCGCCAGAGACGCCCCCGTACGCATTGGCGGATCGACAACTGCGGAAGGCCGGGCTTCCGCATGGCCGCGTCCGTCGGACCCACTGCCGGAACAGCACTCATCCAGCGGAGCTGCGGCGGCGCGTGAAACAGAAGCTCCACCCGCCCCAGGACACCTACGGCACGGGACGAGTGGGGCAGTCGACTTCAGCGCACATGCCGCGGGGGTCCCAAGGTTGTGACGGGGCTGTTGCTGACGACCGGGGTCAACCGAGAAGAATCGGATTGCCCCACGCGCCGGCGTGACAGCTGGCCATCCAGCATACGTGCACGGCACGTACAAACGAGGGTGCTCGGTAGCCGCGGGTGGAGGCCTTGACGTACATGGAGGCCTGGTTCAAGGAGACTCGGGCTGCTTCGAATAACCGGGTCGTCACCTGGCTGTGTCGAGCAGGCCGGGGGTGCGGACACCCGGCACTGGTGATTGACAGAAGAGCCATGCGGTCGAGTTCCTGATGGAACGCCACTGATTGAGGCGCGACGTCGGCTGTAGAAAGGCCGGGGCGGCCCGCCGGATCAATCCGACAGGCCGCCAGACAATCAGCTTTGCTGGAGCAGCATGTCAGCTACCCGCCACTGCCACAGCGAAGCAGAAGAGGAATGCCCCTAGACAGGCAAGCTCGAGCGCAAAGTTGACTCGTTGATATTCAACTTCTCTTTCCGGGCCCACCGGATGCGACCCCTTCGCCAACTTTACGGAATCCAGGATACGCCGCCTCATCGCTTCACTAATGAAGACGGATCGGAAAGCCTGTGGGTAGTACATCTGACCCCCACTCCCTGATTTCGATACGCACATGCTATATCCGACTCTGAGGCGATGCCATTCCACCTTGGATACCTGCTCCCATGGAATTTCTATCGCCAGGAAGGCTTCACGGAGGATCAAGCCGTCCACACCCGCTCGAACCCCAAGGGAGAACGAGAACCTCCAGGCAAACCAGACGAATAGCGGGACGGCCATCAAAGCCGCAGCCAACCCCGAAATTGATTGATTGCCGGCCATCACCCACTGGGCTGCATAAATAGCTGGCGTGGCAAGCGCCACAGCCAGTATGACCACTGTTATTGCGAGTCTATATAGTGATCGATTCACGCCCACATCCCTCTAAATCCGAAGGCACTCAGAAGCCTACTGGTAATGGGTCGAGCCAATGTCTCTGGGAGCACGAAACCAGTCACGAGCCCTGACATGTCGCCGAGCATACCGAGGCTCTGCTCCACACACCCCTTTGTGCCCTTAGAGTAGCTACCGCACGCATTCACAACCATCGGGACACGTGAGGCGACTTTAAGGCCGATTGCCACTCTCGATATGACAACCGACGCCGTCACGCAGCCTGGCGCTGTGACAATCGCGGTGGAGCACAGGACGCCCCCCGCACCCGCCGCCAGAGCAGACGCCCCCATCCCCTCATTGAAGAGAGAGATAGTGCTCATATTCTCGTCAATATAATCCTCGAAGGCCATTGCATCTTCTTTTCCACTACCCCTGCTCGCGCACTCTTCTTTACTATCTCCGCCGGCGATACAATCTTTATAGTCGGCCCAGGCCTTAGCCTCATCCTCGGTGTAATTCATGGAGCCTACATACCCTTGCCCCTTCATCGCGCCAAATTGATCCGAAGACAGTGGGGCGCCGAGGGCGTATTTCGGCTTGACCGGAGCAGTTTTCGTTGAGGAATTACTGCTCTTGGAAGGCTTGCAGTCTGGGTCATGCCGGCATTGATTCTTATTCCGGGTATAGGCCGGGTCGATGACGCCCTTATTCTCGGCGACAACCGACTCATATCTCGGCCCATAGCCCGTGGGCTTGGTGCCATTATTTCCGCAGGCATACATACCGCTGGCACATTCTTCCAGTGCCTCGCCCGTAGGATCCCATTCGGTGAGGGGGCTGTTGTTGCCGTACTGGTAGGCGTTGTGCTGGCGGGGGTCGTCTACGGCCATCATAGGGTCGACGGAGAGGAAGCGGCCCGCAGCCGAGTCGTACTCGCGTGCTCCCAGGTGGCTCAGGCCGGTGCTCTTGTCCTGGGTGCCGCCGACGAAGCCGCGCTCGCCCGGCCAGGCAGCCGGCCGGGTACCGCGGTCCTCGCCGAACGGCTTGCTCACGCGGCGCTGAGCCTGGAGCGTGGCGGCGTCGATGGCGGTGGTTCCGGTGTTGTGGTGATCGGCCGCGATATAGGAGAGCTTGCCGTCGGAGGTACGGACGATCGTGGTGCCGCCGGGCGTGGCGTAGTAGCGGGTGCCAGTGACCTTGTTGGCGGTGGTGTCGAGGGTCAGTTCATCCGAGCCGACGTACAAGGTGGTCTTGCCCGGGTCCTTGCGGAGCAGGCGGTTGCCCGACGCGTCGTAGAGGTACGTCGAAGTACCGGTGCCCGTGGTGGCCGAGGCGAGGTTGCCCTCAGGGGTCCAGGTCAGGGTCTGGGTGGCACCGCCGGCGTCGGGGCGGGTGAGGGTGTTGCCCGTGTTGTCGTAGGTGAGGTCCTTGGAGACGGCCGGGCCGGATCCGGTCTGCTTCTTCGTGGACGTCGGCGTGTGCGGGCGCGGAGACCCCGGCGCCGGGTAGGTGTTGGTGGTGACGCTGGTCTTGGACGCGTCCCCTGTCGGGTCGTGATCGGTGAGCGTCTTGCGGTTACCGGTGACGTCGTAGGTGAACGACTGCCAGTACGGAGCCGGACCACCCACCGTGCTGGGCTGCGGCAGTGTGGCGGTGCAGCCGCCGATTCCGGGTACGGAAGGTCCGGGCTGGGTCGTGGTGGTGCCCGTGTCGGTCCAGGCCTCGATCAGGCGGTGCTGGTAGTCGTACGTGAAGCACTGCGCGTCACGTACGGCGCCCTGGGTGCTGGTGACCGAGGTGACGTCGCCTGCCGGTGTGTAGGTGTAGGCAGTGATGTCGACCGCGGTGTTCGAGTCCTGCTTCTTGACCTCGGTGCTCAGCAAGCGGCCGGTGGCAGGGTCCTGGATGTTGGTGACGCTCACCTGCTTCGGCATGTCGCCGAAGGTCGTGCGTTGCACCTGGCCGAGCTCGTCGTAGTCGGTGAAGTTGACGTAGTCGACGCTCTTCGAACCGTATGAGACAGGCAGGCTGTTGATGTTGCGTCCGGTGAAGAGCCGCTCGGCCGGCAGGCCACCGGCCGCGGGCACATCAGTGATGTCCTCGGCCCCGGTGATCGGGTCGTAGAAGGTGGACGTGGCGTAGGTCCCGGTGAGGGCCCCTTCACCTGCCGGAACCGTCAGCTTGGCGCCCGTGGAGCGGTAGCCGATGTCGTAGCCGGTGATCTCCTGGCGCCACGCCTTGCCGTCGACCCATCGGGTTGAAGCCGTCGGCAGGCCCGGGAGCAGCGTGTCGTAGTCGTAGGTGGCCAGCTTCGGGCCGTCGACCGCGTTCAGGTTGCGAGAGGTGGGCCGGCCCAGGATGTCGTAGCTGGTGAAGACCGAGGTTCCACGCGCATCGACGCTGGAGACGGGGCGGTCAGCCACGTCATACGTCGTCGTCGACGTGCCCTTGTCCGGGTCCACCGCCTTGATCTGCCGGCCGTGGAGGTCGTAGTCGTACGTCCATGTGTTGCCGGCCGGATCGGTGATCCGCTCCAGCTTTCCGGTGGCGTTGTACGCGTAGCGGGTGGAGTCGAAGTCGCCCGTGGGTGTGCCGGTCTTGTACTGGCGCTGCTCGACCTTACGGCCGCGGGCGTCCGTGATCTCGCTCGTGGCGGAGGAGCCCCGGGGCGGAGTGGTCTCGACGCGGTCAGCGCCCGGGTAGGCAGTGGTGCTGCGCCACTGCTCCTTCGCCTTGGACGAGAAGATGCCGGCAACCGGGCGGCCCATGCCGTCGTACAGCGTGGTGTTCTGGCCGGGCACCGTGGCCTGGTCGGCGATGAACCGGGTCTTCACCGGGTCGGAGTCTTTGTTGATGTACGTGTTGGTGGTTGTGGAGGCGCGGCCTCGGGTGTCATAGGTGGTGTCGGTGATCAGACGGGCGTTTACCCAGCCGTTCTGTGTATCCGACTGAACCTGGATCTGCTGCCCCATCGCGTCAAAGATGCTGATGGAGGTGGCGTACGACTCGTCGGAGCGCAGCACCTGACTGGTGACTGAGGTGGTACCGGTCTGTGTGAGGTCGTAGCTGAAGACGCTGCTGGCGTTCTGGTCGCGCGTACGGCCGGGCTGCCAGACGGCCGTGGTACGGCCGAGGGCGTCGTATGTGATCTCAGTGGTGCGGTTGTTCTGGTCGACCGTCTTGACCGGCAGCCCACGCAGCGCGTGAAGCGTCGAGGTGGTCGTCCAGTTCTTGGCGTTGGTCACCTTGAGGGTGGTCGCGCGGGCCGGTGCCGCAGGCTCGAACGCCGTTGTCGTCTTCGCCCCTGCGGCATCGGTGATGGTGGTCGTGCGGCCGTAGGCGTCATAGGCGACGTTGGCAGTGACGGTGTACTTCGGCTGACCGGACTCGAAGCGGTCCAGCCCCTCCGTGCTGGTGGCCTCGCCCGGTCCTGTAAGGGTGCCGAACGGCTGATTGTCGTAGTAGATGCGGTTGCGGGCGAGGGTGTTCGCCTCGGTCGCGGCGATTCCACACGCGGCCTGGGTCCGGACCGTCTCGGAGGCCTTGTCGAGCATCCAGGTAGCGGTATTACGCACGTACGAGGTAGTGGTGCAGGTGTCGGGCAGGCCGTCCGCATGGTCCTGGACCGATTCCGGCATCCCGTAGGCGTCGTACTTTGCGGTTTGAGAAGTTTCTCGCCAGGTCTTGTCTGCGAGCAGTGCCCTGTCCCTACTGGAGCCGCCGCGCTGCATCCGTGCCGTGAGGGCCGGGAGCTTGGTGCCTCGGCTGTGGGTGGCGGTGGCTGCGGAGAGCCAGGGTTCGGACTGTGAAATGGAGACGACCTCACCGCCGTCAGCGGTGAAGGTCTGGCTTTCACGGAGCGAGCCGGCCAATGGGTTGGAGTCCGGGATCGTGTTTCCGGCCAGTCCCGTGAAGGTCACGGACTGCTTGCTGCCGTCGGCCTTGACGTCGCCGTCCATGCCGCGCAGGTAGAAGTTGGCCGTCTTGGACACCACGTCGGGGGCCGTGCCGGCCCGCGTGATGACCTGCTCGTAGCCGCGGAACTGGTTCCAGCTCCTGAACTTGTCCTCGGTCAGCTCCTCGTCATCGCGGTGCCAGGCGGCAGCGCCGACGTATTCGTAGCGGACCTCCCGGAGGGGGGAGCCGCCGAAGGGGTCCATCTCGGTGACTCGGGTGACGACGTACTTGTGGAACCAGTCCAGCGTCGGATCGAGAGGGCTCTTGAAGTCCGGGTTCCAGTACACCGGGTAGCAGCGCTTGGTGTTGGAGTCCTGCGACGACGGCAGGCCGCCGCCGGGGGTGCATTCCGCGTCGGCATAGCCGACGTCGGTGGTCTTCCCCGTCTCGGATTTGATCTGGACGATGCGATGCCGGTTCAGGGCGGGCCTGTTGTCGCCGCTGGAGTCGACGCGGTTGTTCAGCAATTTGCCGTAGAAGACGACGGGCGGGGTGTCGAGCTTCGTCGCGCCGTCGTATCCGGTGTGGGTGAGCGACGCGAGCCACAGGGCCGGAGCCGTTCCGTCCTGTGGGTCGGGGAACTGGTGCTTGAGTGCGTAGGAGTCGACGTTCTCATAGCTGCCTGTGCCACTCAGGACCTGTGTGGTGATCGTGGTGAGGCGCTTGGTGCTCCAGAAGGTGGCGGAGGTGTTCTCGCAAGTGCCGGTGGCAGTGCAGTTCTGGTCGAAGGGGACGTCTGGCCACTTGGCGGCATTGGCCTTCGTGAGCTTGGCGGGCGCGCAGTCGAAGCCCGCGTCGGGCAGGCAGCGCTCGTCGGTGGCGAAGATGACCTGGGCGGTCGGCTTGACCGTGTCCGCGTCAGACACCTTCGAGCCGTAGGTGATCTTGGTGAGGTTGCCGCCCCGGATGTACGGGGTGATCGTGCCTGCCGGGTTGGCCGCCGAGACACCACGCTTGTAGTGGTTGGTCTCGGTGTCGTACCAGTGGGTCGTCATGCCGCCGCGAGGGTCGACCACGAAGTCGAGGTTCCAGCGCCAGGCCTGCTGGCACCAGGACGCGTCGAACGTCGACTGGTTGCACTCCTCGCCCGCGTTGTTCCCGTAGACGGGTGTGGTCCAAGCGGAGTTGGTGGCCGGGGCGGTGGAGCTGCCGGGCTTGCGGCCGACTCCAAAGTAGTACTGCGTACCGTCTGGGGTGGTGACCTTCCAGTGCTCGCCGTTGTTGTCGCCGTTGGCCGCACCCGTCAGGCGCTCGACCTTCGAGGCGTCGTCGCCCTCCAGCCGCCAGATACCGGACGTGTCGTCCTTCACCAGGGCCGAGGACTTGCCTCCGAGCGAGATCGTGGCGTTCTCACCGGCCAGGCACTGCTCGCCGGATCCAGTCTGACCGTCCTTGGCGCACGGCTTGAAGCGACGCTCGATGAAGCCGGGCGAGTAGTCCCAGCCCTCGCCGATCCACGAGGACTGGTTGTTCGTCGCGGCCGTGCGGCCATCAATCGCCTGGGAGCTGTAGGACAGCGAGATACCCGGCTTGGTGCCGCCCAAGCCCTCGGGCACGGCGATCGGGTACGACCAGGAGAACCCGCCAGTACTGCCGCCACTGCTCCACGACCCGGAAGGAGCCAGGCTGGTGGCCGCGTACGTACCAGCCGAGCCGCCCGGAGCCGCCGCAGCAGCGAACACGGTCGCCCCGCTCGCAGCTCCCGAAGCACTGCTCAGGCGCAGGCCGCTGCCCGCCGCGAGAGGAACCTCGGCGCTGAGCAGGCCTGGGCGGTCACCGTCCTTGGCGGTGGCCAGCGGGGTTTGCGTACGGCACTCCGCGCGCTCGGGAGTGGTCAGCGCGCACTCGGGGAGGGTGACCAGGCGGGCGCGGGAGAGCCAGTCGCCGCCGAACGAGCCCGCGATGTGCGAGACGTCCACGGACACCTTGACCGGACCGCCCTTGGCCACACCTTCAGCGGGGCGTACAGAGGCCAGCAGCCCCTGGACGCCGGCCTTCTCGGCGACCTTCCGGTCGACGAGTTGTACGGCGGTCTTGCCGCTTTGTGGCGCTCCCTTGTCGGAGGACGGGGCGATCCATACGGGTGCGTCACCAGCTCGCCTTGGGTCGGCGGGCGGTGCGGCCGGGCTCCCGGAGCGAGCGGGAGCAGTGAAGAGCGAGCCGTTCGAAGGGGCGGGTGCGGACGCGCCCAGATCCACTTCGGCCCTCGTGGCCTGTGGCCAGTACACGTCCTTCGGGGCCCACGCAGCAGTCCCCCCGGTGCGTTGAACGGGGGCTCCAGCCTTCGGGGCGCTCTTCCCGCGGACCGATTCCGATTCCTTGAGCGCGCCCGGTGACCAGCGGCGCGGGTCCTTGGGCTTCCAGGCGACGGCCTCCGCCGTCCCGGTCCCCACGATTAGCGAAAGTACAACAGTGGAGGTGACGAATATGCGGCGTTTTATAGCCGATCGTCTCCTCATCCAACGTAGTTCAGGTCGTGCCTGCACGGCATGCCCCCCACGGTCGCCGAGTCATCAATTGGCGTGGATCGTAACTCGTTGACAGTTCGCAACACGCGGAGCAATTCAGACAAGTTGACCATCCCTGACCTGCGAGACTTCAAAAAGTGACCGAAATTTAACTATTAGCATGCGCGACGTATCGGCGACCACAACCGGCGAGATGCCTCATTTCGGAACAATCTGCCGAAACTTTTAACTCCGCTCACAAAGGCCTTGGAGGGGCCTGTCGGGGAGAGCTGTTAGCGTTCGCGCCGAGTTGCAATCACAACCGCATTGGGGAGTTTTGCCGTGGGGGGCACACAAGGTAGGAAGCGACCGGCTGGCCGGCCGGCAGCGTTGGCGGGACTGGTCGCGTTGGCGCTGTCCGTGACAGCCGTTGGCACCGCGCCCGGCGCTCTTGCGGTGGACAAGCCGGGAGCGCCGAGCGTTCAGCCGCCGCCTGCGCGGGCGGTCAGTGATCGGGAGCGTGCTGAGGATTCCGCTTTGGCGGAGGCGAAGCGGACCGGGAAGCCGGTTCCGGTCTCGGTCTCGACCACGGAGACCGACACGGTGGTCGCCAATCCGAACGGCACGCTGGGCCTGACCCGTAGCGTCGCGCCGCTGCGCACCAAGCGTGACGGCGCCTGGGTGGATCTGGATGCCACCCTCGTGAATGCCGGGGACGGCACGCTGCGGCCGAAGGCCACGTCCAGCGGTCTGGTGCTGTCCGGTGGTGGCACTGCCCCGCTCGCGACGCTGGAGCAGGACGGCAAGCAGCTCACGCTGACCTGGCCCGAACCGCTGCCCGCACCCGCTCTGGAAGGCGACAGTGCCCTCTACCGCGAAGTGGCCCCTGGCACCGACCTGAAGGTCACTGCCAACGAGGGCGGAGGCATCTCGCAGGTCCTGGTCGTCAAGTCCGCCGAGGCTGCCCGCGATCCGAAACTCGCGAAGCTGACGATGGGGCTGAAGGGCCAGGGCGTCACCGTCTCGGCCGACCCGAAGGGCAACCTGAAGGCCGCCGACGCCTCGGGCCGTACGGTCTTCCAGGCACCCACCCCCACGATGTGGGACTCGACCACCGAGGTCCAGGCGCCCCTGGCCAAGGCCTCCGCCATCGTCATGTTCTCGCAGGCGGCCATGACCTCAGAGGACGCGCCGCCCACCACAGCCGGGGAGGCGGAAAGGCCCGTCTCCGACGCCGAGGGTCCGGGTGACTTCGCGAAGACGGCCCCCGTACAGGCCGACCTCGGCAAGGACAGCATCGCTCTGACTCCCGACCAGGCCCTGCTCACGGACCCGGCCACGGCCTATCCGGTGTTCATCGACCCGGCCTGGCAGCCCATGAGCAAGGGCACGCAGCACTGGGCCTGGGTCCAGGAGGCCCCGGCCTTCCGGGACACGAGCCACTACGACGACTACAGCAGCACCTACGATCCGGGCGTCGGCTACCAGCGCTGGAGTTCCCCCACGGGTCTGGAGCGCTATTACGTCCAGCTCGAAACCGGCGACCTGGGTGACAAGAGCATCAAGAAGGCCTCGCTCTTCGCGACCCAGTCCTATGCCGCCGACTTCGGCTGTGCCAACACCCACGGCGTGACCCTGCACGCCGCCGACAACCTCGGCTCCGGGACCACCTGGAACAGCCAGCCCTCGGACTGGGGAACGATCGGCACCGCCCAGATCAACAGCGCCGGCAATTCCAACTGCACCGGCACCACCCGCGGCGAGTGGGACGTACGGGGCCACCTGGCCGCCAACCACGGGCGCGGCAGCCTCACCTTCGGACTGTTCGCCGCCGATGAGTCGAAGAGCAGCGGCAACAACTCCTTCAAGCGGTTCACCCGTGACCGCGGTAACCTGCCGTTCCTGTACATCGAGTACAACCGGGCCCCCAAGGAGCCCTGGTCGCTGTCGATGACTCCCGCGCCGAAGAATCCGAACGGCAACGGCTGCGGCTGGGTCGGCGCCACGACCTACGCCGGCCTGAGCCTCAACGCCGCGATCGGCGACCCCGACAACCAGCCCGTATCCGCGCTGTTCTACGTCGCCGACACCGCCAACGGCGCCGTCGTCTACGACAGCGGCCGCGTCGCCGAGGCCACCGGGGACCACTGGGCGTCCGCGCGCCCGAGCAACCTCCTCGACGGACACAGCTACGCGTGGCGAGTCGCCTCCAATGACGGCGACATGGACTCCACCTGGGCCACCGGCTGCACCTTCACCATGGACACCCAGCCGCCGTCCGTCCCCGTCGTCACCTCCGCCGAATACCCGCCCTCCGGCACTCTGCCCGGCTCCACCCAGCACATCGGCCAGGCCGGCACCTTCCAGATGAAGGCCACCGACACCATCAGCGGGGTCCTGTACTACGAGTGGGCGTTCAACTCGGCCATCCCTGTCGGCGGCGCGAACCGTATCGATGCCGCGGCCGATGGCACGGCCTCCATCCCGCTGACCCCCACCACCTGGGGCACCAACGTCCTACGCGTCCAGTCCGTAGACCGTGCCGGCAACCGCTCCCAGCCCCAGACGTACACCTTCTACGTCCCCGACAACCCCAACGCCAAGACCACCCTCGGTGACATCACCGGGGACGAGCGCGTCGACTTCATCGCGCCCGCCGAGAACGGCGATCTCATCGTCTACCCCACCGCCACCGACCCCGCCGCCGGCGGCGTCCTCGCCTCTAACGCTGCCAACAGCCCCGGCGGCAAGGGCTGGGGGAACGGAACCCTGACCACCCACCGCGGCGGCAACGGCATCCGCATCGACGACCTGTGGACCTACCGCGACGGACAGCTCCGGCTGTACCGTAACTCCCTCACCCAGGGCGGCCTCGAAGCCAACGGCGGTCTCTACTACCACGCCAGCAAGGCCCTGGCAGTCAAACGACCGTCCGCAGCCACCTGTACCGTCGCAACGACCGGCCAGCCCTGCGGCACCGAATACGTCTCGAACTGGACCCTGGTCAAGCAGATCCTCGCCGTCGGTGACGCACTGCCGGAGCCGGACATCGCACCCCGCAACGATCTGCTCACCGTCGAGAGCAACGGCACGGGCCTCTCACAGCTGGTGCTCTTCCAGGGTGCGGGCTCTGTCGGATCCCTGCGTGATCCAGTCGCCCTCGTCCTCAGCTCCTCCGGCTGGGACAACCTCACCCTCATCGCCCCCGGCGACGCCACCGGTGACGGCCTGCCCGACCTGTGGGCCCGTGACAACACCACCGGCGACCTCTACCAGTACGCCAACGAGGCCGGGAACCCCGCGGCCCTCGGCGACCACGCCAAGCGCATTAAGATCAGCAGCGGCCTGAGCGCCGCCACGCAGCCCGTCGTCGGGTCCTCCGGGGACACCAACGCCGACAACGTCCCCGACCTGTGGACCCTCGACAGCCGCCACCGCCTGACGACCCGCAACGGCACCGCCACCGCCGGCAAGGTCACCGGCTTCGCCGCCCCCAACACCATGGGCGACGCCCGGATCTCCACCTCCCACTGGAAGCTCAACGAAGGCACCGGCACCACCGCCGCCGACCTGCGCGGCCGTACCAACGCCACCCTCAGCACCACCGGCACCACCTGGGCCGACGACACCGTCGCCGGCACCGCCACCAAGGTCATCGACCTCAACGGCAGCCTCAATGCGGATGGCACCGGCAGTGCCGTCACCACCGCCGGGCCCGCCCTGGACACCAGCAAGAGCTTCACCGTCTCCGCCTGGGCCAAGGCCGACAAGAACGACGGCGTCGTCCTGAGCCAGAACGCCCAGCGCGGCAGCGGCTTCATGCTCTGGAACGACGGAAACGGCACCTGGCGCTTCGCCCTCGCACGGCAGGACACCGACGGCTGGGACTACGACCAGACCGGCACCCTCAACGAGGCCGCCAAGGCCCAGCTCGGTGTGTGGAGTCAGCTCACCGCCAGCTACGACGAGGCCACCGGCCTGATCGCCCTCTACGTCAACGGCACCCTCGCCGGCACCGGCCACCACGCCAAGACCACCTGGAAGGCCACCGGGCCGCTGGTCCTGGGCCGCTACCAGTACCAGGGCAAGCCCTCGATCCCGCTGGACGGCCGCATCAGCAACGTCACCGTCTACGACCACTCCACCGTGCCCTCCGCCACCGGCACCAAGCTGGTGACGGCGCTGAGTGAGACCAAGTGCGCGGACGACAACACCGGCAGCACCGCGGACGGCAACCGCATCCAGATCTGGGACTGCAACGACAACAACGGCGGCGCCGCCCAGCAGTTCGAGATCCGCGAGAACGGCGAACTCCGCGTCGTAGGCAAGTGCCTGGACACCGGCAACGCCGGCACGGCCAACGGCACCCCCGTCCAGCTCTGGACCTGCAACAACACCCCGGCCCAGCAGTGGCTGCCCACCGCCACCAACGGCTTCTACAATCCGCAATCCGGCCGCTGCCTCGACGTTCCCAGCGGCCGCACCGACAACGGCACCCAACTCCAGATCTGGGACTGCAACAACACCAACCCCCAGCGCTGGATAGCTGCCGGCCTCGGCTCGCCCCTGGGAGTAGCCAGCTGACGCCTGGAGGGTTCGGGACGGCCGTCATCGTGATCACGGTGGCGGCCGTCGCCACGCCCGGGTGTCAGTGGTCGTACGTAGGCTTTCTTTCGTGATCAATGCGCAGACGCACATACGTGTCGCCCGGCCGTCTCGGGATCTTGATGCCGTCGAGCGGTTCTACGTCGACGGGCTCGGGCTCGACGTGTTGTGGCGGACCACCGAGCGGGTGTCCGGCAAGCACGACCTCGTCATGGTCGGGCCCGCCGGGGGCGGTTGGCACTTCGAGCTGACCCGGGACCCCGAGAAGCCCGTCGTGCCCGCGCCCACCGTCGAGGACCTGTTCGTGGTGTACCTCGGCGAGGCGCCGGACGAGGCGCTCGTGCAGCGGCTCGTCGAGCACGGCGGTACCCGGGTGGCCGCGCACAACCCGTACTGGGACGAGTACGGGGTCACCGTCGAGGACCCGGACGGCTATCAGCTCGTGCTCTGCTCCCGTACCTGGGGCTGAGCCTTCAAGCGCCAGCGGGCCAGAACTGCGACAGGGCCGCCTCCTTGTACGGTGCCGGGCTCACGCTCAGGTCCCCGGCGAAGGGGCGGTCCAGCGCGACCACCAGCAGCAGGCTGAAGCCGATCAGCCCGGCCACCGCCGACACGAACAGCAGTTGCATCCTCAGGCTGCGCAGCCCGAACAGGAAGGTGAGGGGCAGGATTACGAACGCCCCGCCATAGACGAGGACTTGCAGGAGTAGGGGCAGTGAGGTCTCCGCCATCGAGATGCGGGCCCGGCGTTGCGCGGCGACGTCGTTGAGGCGGCTGACGGCCTCGGCGTAGAAGGTCTCGGCGCGGGTGCCGACCGGCTCGTACGCCTGGAGGGCCGCGTACAGGGCCTGGGTCTGGGGCGCGGTGGCCTCGTAGCTCGGCCTGCCCTCGCGCATCAGCGGCCACTGCACCTCGACGACGGCGTGCGCGTACGCGCCGACCGCCTGGTCCACCCGTGCGCGGTCGGCCGGAGGGAAGGTTTCCGCGCTCCGCACGACGAGCGCCAGGTCGGTGGCCTCGGTGGCGACGATGGTCTGGGTGTTCTCCAGTTGCGTCCACAGCGTGACGACGACGAAGGCCAGGATGATGCCGTAGATCGCGCCGAACATGCCGAGCGCGACTCCGACCATCTCGTTGTGCTCGCCCCGGGCGAGGTGCGGGTAGCGGCGGCGGGCGGCGATGCTGCCGGCTACCGCCAGGAAGGTGAGACCGCCGACGAGGAGCACGGCGATGGCGAAGGTGCTGAGGTGGTTGAGCAGCCATAGGATCATGGGCTGTTCAACGAGCACCCCCGTCGGACGCAGCCGCCTCCTGGGCGTCGAGGAGTTCGTCCCAGTGTTCGCGCGTCCACTCGCAGGCCGCGTCCAGCGGGCCGAGCAGGCCGCGGCCGAGCGGGGTGAGGGCGTACTCGACCCGACGTACGGGGCCCTCGTGCTCGGTACGGCTGACGAAGCCGCCCTGTTCCAGCCCGCGCAGGGACTGCGTGAGGGACTTGGAGGTGATCTCGCGCAGCGGGACCTTCAGTTCGGAGAAGCGGCGCGGGCCGTCCTGGAGGCAGCGCAGGATCAGGGTCGCCCACTTGTCGCCGATCCGGAACGGGACCAGGGGCGAGGGGCAGACGGGGTCGAACATCTCCGGGTCCAGGGGCTGTTGCGTCATGATCACCACGGTACGGCGGTATCCGATCGGTAACCAGGCCCCCTCCTACGCTCGCCCCCATGACGACGAACGAGCAGCAAGCAAGGGCCCGCATCATCGTGTTCGGCGGGCGCGGCCGGGTGGGGCGGGCCGTGGTCGCGGAGGCGCGGGCGCGGGGGTACGAGGTGACCGTGGCGGGCCGGGCCGAGGGCGAGGTGACCTCGGCGGCGGACGTGGCGCGGCTGGCGGCGGGGCACGACCTGGCCGTCGCGGCGGTGTACGACCCGCAGGCGGCCCCCGGGGAGTTCTTCCCGGCGGCGGCGCGGGCCCTCGCGGCGGGGCTGTCGGAGGCGGGGGTCCGGCGGCTCGTGTCCGTCGGGCTGGCTTCCGTACTGCCCACCGGGTCGGGGGCGTTGCTGATGGACACCCCGGGGTATCCGCAGGAGTGGCGGGAGTTCTACGTCGGCCACGCGGCCGGCACCGAGGCCCTGCGGGCGGCTTCGGCGACGGCGGCTTCGGCGGCTTCGGCTCCGGCCGGGCTGGACTGGGCGGTACTGAGCCCGGCCGGGGACTTCGCCGCCGGGGAGCCGGCCGGGGAGCCGGCCGGGGGCTACGACTTCACCCCCGCCCACGCCGCCGGGCGGATCTCGCACGCGGACTTCGCCCGGGCGGTGCTGGACGAGGCCGTCGCCCCGACGGTGCACGCCGCGCACGCCGGGGTGACGGGGGCAGCGGCGGTGGCGGCGGCGTGAGCGACAGCCCGAACCCCTGGGTCGCCGAGCACATCCGCCGCTTCGAGGAGACCGGCGGGGTGCCGCGCCCCGGCATCCGCGACCTGCTGCTGACGACCCGGGGGCGGAGGTCCGGCCTGCCCCGCCGGACGGCGCTGGCCTACGTACGCGACGGGGATGCGTACGTCCTGACGGCGTCGAACGCGGGGGCCGACCGGCACCCGGCCTGGTACCTGAACCTGGCGGCCGACCCGGCGGTGACCCTCCAGGTCGGCCGGGAGGCCTTCCCGGCGGCCGCGCGCCGCGCGAGCCCAGCGGAGGCGGAGCGGCTGTGGCCGGTGGTGGTGGCCGCGATGCCCTCATACGCGGCGTACCGGGAGGCCACGGAGCGGGAGATCCCGCTGGTACTGGTGACCCGTACGGGCTGACCAGAAGCCGAGTCAGCCGATGCTCGGGGTCTTCGGCGTACCCGCGGCGAGGGCGCTACCGGCGCCGGCGAGGGAGGAGTCGGTCGCCTTCGAGGCGGATCCGACGGCGGACGTGGTGACGGCGACGGCCGTCTTCGCGTCCTGGACGGTCTGCGCGGGGTGGTCGACGATGTCGGCGGCGCGCTCGACGATCGGCTGCCCCTTGGCGGGCTGCTCGTCCGAGGCGTGCGCGGCGTGCGCGACGGCGGGAGTCAGTGCGAGTGCGGCGCCCCCGGAAAGCACCAGGGCGGCGAGGCTGCGCTTCATGGCGTTCATGCCCCACCCAACGACCCGCCCACCCCGGGGTCACCCCCCGGGCCCGGAGTGACGGTCGTGCGGGCCTTGGAAAGCGCGATGGACACGGCTCAGGGCCCCAACGGTTCTGACGAAGTTCGGGGCGGGATGATGTCTGTGCCCCAAGTCCCCGTATGAATCTGGAGAGAAGACGTGCGCGGTCGTCGGCTGTTCGCCCTGGCGGTCGTCCTGCTGCTGTCGGCATGCGGCGGTGCGGGAGGGCGAGGCACTGCCGAGACGGAGGGCATCGTCGGCGAGTGGACCACGGGAGGCGGGGCTCGGCTGGGCTTCGAGGCGGACCACACGTTCAGTTCCCAGGGGCTGCACCTTGATCCCTCACTCGCTCGGGGCTGTCCGGGCGGCGCAGCTCGTGGGCACTGGGGCTTCTACGTCGACAAGGGGAAACCTGGAGGTCTGGTGGTCGTGTCTCCGGACGCGCAGTCGGGCGAGACCATCGGAGTCACCTTTGACGATGTCCCCCAGGGTGATTGCAGCATCATGCTGAACGTGTTGAAGGGTGGTTCCTCCCTCTGCATCTCGATCGACTTCGACGAGGTGTGCACGTTCGATGACAGGTTCACCCGGGTCAGGGCGACGGACGGCCCCTGACCCGGAGCCCCCGTGTGCCCGGTCACCCCTGCAGCCGGAAACGCGCCGAGGCCCCGGATCGGGGGGATCGATCCGGGGCCTCGGGATGACACAACAGCGGCATGGCGCGGGTTCGGGTCAGTCCTCGACCACCAGGGACGGGGTGGACTTCGTCAGGACCTCGCCGCGGAAGAAGGCCGGGCTGCGGCGTTCCGTGACGAACATGATGGCCAGGCCGAGGGCCAGGAGGCCGACGCCGATGACGAAGACGTTGCCGACGTCGAGGCCGGGGATGTGCGAGCCGGAGCCGTAGGAGGGGTCCCAGGCGTCGTACAGGGTCTTGAAGAAGACCGAGGCGAGGAGGAGGCCGCCCAGGACGGGGAAGACGCCCTTGAAGAACAGGTCGCGGGCGGAGCGGCCGAGCTCGCGGCGGAAGTACCAGGCGCAGGCGAAGGCCGTCAGCGAGTAGTAGAAGCAGATCATCAGGCCGAGCGCGAAGATCGTGTCCGTGAGGACGTTCTCGCTGACCAGGGTCATCACCGTGTAGAACGCGCCGGTGGCGGCTCCCGCGACGATCGTGGCGCGGCCCGGGGTCTTGAACCGCGGGTGGACCTTGGCGTAGGAGGGCGGCAGGGCCTCGTACGTCGACATGGCCAGGACCGTGCGGGCCACCGGGATGAAGGTGGTCTGCAGGGAGGCGGCGGCGGAGGCCAGGACGGCGACGAAGAGCAGGATGCCGAGCATCGGGCCCATGACCGGGCCGGCGAGGGCGGCGAAGACGTTGCCGGAGGTCTCCTCGTTGGCGAGGCCGAGGCCTTCGCCGCCGGAGCCGACGGCCATCTGGGCTGCGACGCCGGTGGCCAGGTACGAGCCGACCAGGACGACCATCGCGATGAGCGAGGCGCGGCCGGGGGTCTTGGCGGAGCCGGTGGTCTCCTCGTTGGTGGCCAGGCAGGCGTCCCAGCCCCAGTACATGAAGATCGAGAGCGAGAGTCCGGCGGTGAAGGCCGCCATGGACTCGACCGCGAAGGGGTTCATCCAGGACCAGGAGAAGTCCAGGCCGGTGTCGAAGGTGCCGGCGGAGGCCTTCTGGAAGGCCATGGCGATGAAGATCGCGAGCACGACGAGCTGCAGGCCGACCAGGGCGTACTGGATGCCCTTGGTGGCCGTCATGCCGCGGTAGCTGATGGCGGTCGCGATGGCGATGAGGGTGAGGCAGGTGGCGATGTGGACGAGCTTGTTGTCGTCCAGGGCCGCGATCGAGGGGTTGTTCGTGATCTCCCCGGCCAGCAGCCAGAAGTAGGAGGTCGCGACGCCCGCGAGGTTGGAGAGCACGATGATCGTGGCGATCACCAGACCCCAGCCGCACATCCAGCCGATCCGCGGGCCGAAGGCCTTGACGGTCCAGGTGAAGGAGGTGCCGCAGTCCGGCATGGCCTTGTTGAGCTCGCGGTAGGCGAAGGCCACCAGGAGCATCGGGAGGAAGCCGGCCAGGAAGATCGCCGGCATCTGCATGCCGACCTCGCCGGCGGTGGAGCCGAGGGTGGAGGTCAGGCAGTAGACGGGCGCGACGGTGGAGATGCCGATGACGGCGCTTCCCATCAGGCCGACGGAGCCCTTGCCCAGACCCTTGCCGCGTACGTCGCGGTCGCTGCCGCTGCCCTCCGCGACGCCGCTTACCGTGTCTCCGGCCTGGGGCCGAACGTCCAGCTGTGTCATGGGTCAGGACGTTAGATGCTGCGGTTTCCACATCTGGAGGACTTAAGTCCGGAAGTCCACAGGCTCAAATCCCTTGGAATCTCACGATCGAGACAGTTCACGAGCGCGCAATACAAGGTTCACTCGGGCATCCGTCCACGGTTAAACAGGCCCTGGATACGAGGTTCCGTCATGCGGAAACCGCAGGCTTGCCCGTTATGCGCCTTCTGGAATTTCCCGAGTGATCGCCGTCACACCCCTGCGCCGGGCCGCCCCTCCACCGGTTTGCCGTGGACATGATCATCGCCCTAGAGTCCCGGCCGTGCGTATCAAGTCACTGCTCACCACAGTCATCGCCGTCACGGCCCTCCTCCCCCTGACCGCTTGCGGAAGCGGCGGTGAACAGGCGATCGGCGGCCTCGGCGGCGATCCCGTCGCCGCCGGTGCCGGCGGGGGCGACGGCGGCCCCGACGAGGGCACCCTGGAGAACCCCACCAAGAACGGCGGGGTCAACGGGAACGCCCCCAAGAACGGGACCGCCTTCCAGCAGCTGCCCAAGGCGGCGACCATGGCCGCGGCCGCCCGCTACGTCAACGGGTACACGAAGTGCACCTCGGTCTCCACGGACAAGACCGACTACGAGTACTGGGACGGGGACGCCAAGTACGACGCCAAGTGGTCCGTGACCGAACGCGGGGACTGCGGCAAGGGCACCCGGATCTTCATGATCAAGGATGCGAAGGCCTTCCAGGCCGCCTACAAGGCGTCGATCGATGCCGCACTCAAGGAGAACCCGAAGAAGGGCATCAACGGCGGGTTCGCCGTCGGCCAGGACTTCGCGGTCATCGCCACCAGCGGCAACGCCATCGCGGCCATGACCAAGCCGGGTGGGCTCCTCATCCTGAACTGCAACCCGAACTTCGCCCCGCCCAGCGGATACGTGAAGGAGAAGGCGCTGGTCAGCGGCTGCGTGCTGACCGACTACTTCAAGGACTGATCCGGAAATGAGGAGGGGGGTGGAGCCGCGGCCCCACCCCCTCCTCGCCTTCCGCCTCAGCCCGTCCGGATCAGCCCGTCCGGATCAGCCCGTCCAGACGATCGACTGCGTCTCGCTGTACGCGTGCAGGGCGTACGAGCCCACGTCCCGGCCCACGCCCGACCGCTTGAAGCCGCCGAACGGCGCCTCCATGTTCCGGCCGATCGTGTTGACGCCGACCCCGCCCGACCGCAGCCGCCGGGCCACCCGGAACGCGCGCGCCGAATTCCCGGACCACACGTAGCTGATCAGGCCGAAATCGCTGTCGTTGGCCAGCCGGACCGCCTCCTCCTCCGCCGCCTCCGCACCGCCGCCGCCGCCGTCCCCGCCGAAGGGGACCACCACGACGACCGGGCCGAAGATCTCCTCCCGGACCACCCGCATGTCGCTCGTGCAGTCGACCAGCAGGGTCGGCGCCACGTAGAAGCCCTTGCCGCCCGCGCCCACCACCGGGCGCTCGCCGCCGTACGCGATGCGCGCACCCTCCTTGCGGCCCAGCTCGACGTACGACTCCACCCGGTCGCGGTGCGCCGCCGAGATCACCGGGCCCACCACCGTGCCGCGCTCCGCCGGGTCGCCGACCTTCATGAAGGCCAGGTAGCCGGTCAGCTTCTCGATCAGCTGGTCATAGATCGCGCGGTGGGCGATCACCCGGGTCGGGGCCGTACAGATCTGCCCGGAGTAGAAGGAGAAGGTGGTGCCGATCCCCATGACCGCCGCGTCCAGGTCGGCGTCCTCGAAGACGACCGCCGCGCCCTTGCCGCCCAGCTCCATCAGCTGCCGCTTCATGGTCCGCCCGCAGACCTCGGCGATGCGCTGGCCGACGCCCGTGGAACCGGTGAAGGACACCATGTCCACGTACGGGGAATCGACCGCGGCCTCGCCGACCTCCACCGACTGCCCGTTCACCACGTTCACCACGCCCGCCGGGACGCCCGCCTCCGCGAGCGCCTCGGCCATCTTGAACACCGACAGCGGGTCCTGCGGGGCCGGCTTGACCACCACCGTGTTGCCCATCGCCAGGGCCGGGGCCACCTTGCCCGCCGGGTTCGCCCACGGGTTGTTGTACGAGGTGATGCAGGTGACGACCCCGACCGGCTGGCGCACCTCCAGCGCGCCCAGGACGCTCGCCGCGCCCATCGGCCCCGCCTCGGTGACCTGCGGGGGCAGGCCCCGCTCGACCGGTTCCAGGGCGCCCCTCGCGTACCGCCGGAAGCGGGTCACCCCGACGCCGACCTGCATGCCGCGGGCGATCCCGGTGGGCGCGCCCGTCTCCGCCTGGGCCAGGGCCGACCAGGGCTCGTACTCCCGCTGGATGATGTCGGCGGCCCGGTCCAGGATCGCCGCCCGCGCCTCGGGCGTCGTACGGGACCAGCTCTCGAAGGCCCCGGCCGCCGCGCGGGCCGCCTGCTCGACCTGGCCGCGCGAGGCCTCGGGTGCCAGGCCGACCACCGATTCGTCCGCCGGGTTGAGCACCTCGTAGTGGCCGCCCTCGGGCTCGACCCACTCGCCGCCGATGTAGAGCCGTTGTGCGGTCAACGCGTACTCACCGTCCTCGTGTCCCGGCCGGAGCGGAGCACGATCCCGGGGACCGCCCCCGTGATCTCGTCGTCGCGGATGGTCTCCACGCCGTTGACCCGCACCGACACGATGCCGATCGCCCGCGCGTCCAGCCGCGGGCTGTCGCCGGGCAGGTCGTGCACGAGCGTGGCGGGTCCCGCCTCGATCCGCTCGGGGTCGAAGAGGACCAGATCGGCGTGGTACCCCTCGGCGATCCGGCCGCGCTCGCGCAGGCCGAACAGCCGCGCCGGGTCGTCGGTGAGCATCCGTACCGCCTGCTCCAGCGGCACCAGCTTGCGGCCGCGCAGGCAGTCCCCGAGGAACCGGGTCGTGTACGGGGCCCCGCACATGCGGTCCAGGTGCGCGCCCGCGTCGGAGCCGCCGAGCATGACGTCCTCGTGCTGCCAGGTCTCCTGGCGCAGGGCCCAGCTCGCCGGGTCGTTGTCGGTCGGCATGGGCCACAGCACCGTGCGCAGCTCGTCGTTGGCGCAGATCTCGACCAGGCACTGGAAGGCGTCCTGGCCGCGCTCGGCCGCGATGTCGTTGACGACGCGGCCCGACAGGCCCTCGTTCTCCTTGCTGTACGTGTCACCGATGACGTAGCGCCCGAAGTTGGCCAGGCGCCGGAAGACCCCGGCCTCCTTGCTGTCGGCGCGGCGCAGCATCTCGGCCCGTACGTCCGGGTCGCGCAGCCTCTCGATCCGCTCCGCGACGGGCAGGCCGAGGATCTCGCCCCAGCCGGGGATGAGGTTGAGCGCGCAGAAGGTGCCGAGCGACATGTTCATCGGGGTCAGGATCGGCATCGTCAGCGCCACGATCCGGCCGCCGGCCTTGCGGGCGCGCTCGCTCGGGACGAGCTGGCGCGGGACGCGTTCGGGGACGGCGGCGTCGATGGTGAGGACGTTCCAGTTCAGCGGGCGGCCGGCGGCCGCGCTCATCTCGACGAAGAGGTCGATCTCCTCGTCGGAGAACTGGTCGAGGCAGCCCGCGACGATGGCTTCGAGCTGGGTGCCCTCGTGTTCGGCGACGGCTCTGGAGAGGGCGAGGAGCTCGTCGGGCTTGGCGTGGCGGGAGGCGACGGGGGCGCCGGCTCCGTCGGAGTGCGTGGAGGACTGGGTGGTGGACAGGCCCCAGGCCCCGGCGTTCATGGCGTCGTGGAAGAGGTCGAGCATCTGCTGGAGCTGCTCGGGGGTGGGCTGGCCGCCGACGGCGTCCTCGCCCATCACGTGCCGGCGCAGGGCGCAGTGGCCGACCATGAAGCCGGCGTTGACGGCGATGCGGCCGTCGAGTGCGTCGAGGTACTCGCCGAAGGTGGACCAGGTCCAGTCGACGCCCTCTTCGAGGGCCTTGAGGGCCATGCCCTCGACCTTGCTCATCATGCGTCGCGTGTAGTCGGCGTCCTCGGGGCGGGCCGGGTTGAGGGGGGCCAGGGTGAAGCCGCAGTTGCCGCCCGCGACGGTGGTCACGCCGTGGTTCATGGAGGGGGTCGCGTACGGGTCCCAGAACAGCTGGGCGTCGTAGTGCGTGTGCGGGTCCACGAAGCCGGGGGTGAGGACGAGGCCGGTGGCGTCCTCGCTGGTGGTGGCGGGTTCGGTGACCGATCCCGGTGCGGCGATGACGACGATCCGGCCGTCGCGTATGCCGACGTCCGCGACGCGGGCGGGGGCGCCGGTGCCGTCGACGACGGTCGCGCCCTTGATCAGGTGGTCGAGCATGACGTCCCTTCTGCCGGTGTTCGCCTTGCAGTCCGTGTCCCGGAGCTCGATACGGGGATGCACCCCGGGGGCCGCACCCGAGGGCCCCGGCCGGGGGTCGGGCCGGCCGCGGCCCTGACCTCCGGCCGGGGCCGGTTCGGGGCGGCGGTCCGGGAAGACGCCGCCCCCGTCCCTCAGGAGCCCGCGGCCTCGCGGAAGCGGGTGGTGCGGTGGACCGGGTCCGTGTCGATGTGCGGGATCACGTGCTCGCCGATGAGCTTGATCGTGGTCATGGTGTCCTCCGGGGACACCCCGGTCGGCAGGCCGAAGGAGAGCTGGTCGGCGCCCGCCTCCTCCCAGCGCTTGCACTGCGCGCGGACCTCGTCCGGGTCGCCGCAGATCAGCAGTTCCTCGGCGATCAGCAGCTCGATGATCTCCGCGTTGTACTCCGGCAGCGTCTCGGGCCACTGCGGGATCGCCTCGGGCCGCGGGAAGGTGTCGTGGTAGCGGAAGACCAGCGACTGGAAGCGGTTCATGTTCGCGTTGACCGCTATCTCGACGGCCTTGTCGTGGGTCTCGGCGCAGATCGCGGTCGAGGTGACCATGACGTTGTCGTTGACGAAGGCGCCGATGGCCTTCGCCTCCTGGACGGCCGTCTTGTACTGGTCCAGCACCCAGGCCATGTCGGAGACCTTCTGCACGCTGAAGCCCAGCACGCCGAGGCCCTTCTTCGCCGCCATCGCGTACGAGGCGGGCGAGCCCGCGGCGTACCACATGGCCGGGTGGGCCTTCCCGTACGGCTTGGGGAAGATCTTCCGCGGGGGCAGGGACCAGTGCTTGCCCTGGAACCCCTCGTACTCCTCCTGGAGGAACATCTTGGGGAACTCCGCGATGGTCTCCTCCCAGATCTCCTTCGTGCCGTTCATGTCCTCGATGCCGGGGAGGAAGCCGAGGATCTCGTGGCTGCCGGCGCCGCGGCCGGTGCCGAACTCGAAGCGGCCCTTGGAGAGGTGGTCGAGCATGGTGACCTTCTCTGCCACCTTGACCGGGTGGTTCACCGGGGCGAGCGGGTTGAAGATGCCGGAGCCAAGGTGGATGCGCTCGGTGGCGTGGGCGAGGTACCCGAGGAACACCTCGTTCGCCGACAGGTGCGAGTACTCCTCCAGGAAGTGGTGCTCGGAGGCCCAGGCGTACTTGAAGCCGGACTTGTCCGCCTGGATGACGTACTCGGTCTCCTCGATCAGCGCCTTGTGCTCTGCCTCGGGGTCGACCTTGGACCGCGCCTCAGGCACGTATCCCTGCACAAAGAGCCCGAATTCCAAGGGGGTTCACCGTCCTTTGGTTTCTGACGTTGCGTCAGATTCGATGCCACGACTGTTCCATCGCGAGGGCGCGAGCGTCAATACCTGACACTCCATCAGATACGGCTGCCGGCTGCCCGCCGACTGCCTACATGACGCTGACGCCCGCCATCCAGCCGCCGTCGATGACGAACGGCTGGCCGGTGATGTAAGAGGAGTCCTCGCCGGTCAGGAACAGCGCGAGCCTCGCGATCTCCTCCGGCTCCCCGACCCGCCCCATCGGCACGACCCGCCGGTAGAGCTCGGCCATCGCGTCCCTGGCCTCGTCGGTCATGTTCGCCGGGTCCAGCAGCCCCGGGTTGGCCATCGGCGTGTCCACGGCGCCCGGGCACATCGCGTTGACCCGGATGCCCTTGGCCGCCAGCTCCAGCGCCGCCACCCGGGTCAGCCCGAGGATGGCCGCCTTGGTCGCGGCGTACGCGCCGACATACGCCATCCCCGTCAGGCCCGTGTACGAGGAGGTGTTCACGATCGTGCCGCCGCCGGCCGCCTCGATCTCGGGGGCCACGGCCTTGATGCCGAGGAAGGCCCCGACCTGGTTGACCTCGACCACCTGGCGGAACTCCTCCAGCGGGGTCGAGGTGAGCTCGTTGAAGCGCAGGATGCCCGCGTTGTTGACCAGGCCGTCGACCCGGCCGAAGGCCTCCTTCGCCGCCGCGACGGCGGCCGCCCAGTCCTCCTCCCGGCTCACGTCCATCCGTACGTACCGGGCGCGGTCCTCGCCTATCTCCTTGGCGACCGCCGCGCCCTGCTCGTCCAGTACGTCGCCGAGGAGCACCTTGGCGCCCTCGGCGGCGAAGAGGCGGGCCTCCTGCTCGCCCTGGCCGCGCGCCGCGCCGGTGATGATGACGACGCGGCCGTCCAGCTTGCCCATGACGATGCTCCTAATCGTGTGGCTCTCGTGTCGCTCTCGGGTGTCGCTACTGGTCGTTGAGGAGCGGGGCCACCTCGGCCCCGAACGCGGTGATCTGGTCCACGAGTTCGGCGCGGTCGCGGCTGCGGAAGCGCACCTGGATCTGGTCCACGCCGAGGGCCGCGTACTCGCGCAGGGACTCGGCGAGCGCCTCCGCCTTGCCGGTGAGGGTGCGCCGTCCGGTGTCCCAGCCGGGCTCGCCGACGTAGAGCGCCTCGGTGATCGCGCCGAACTCGATGGGGCCCTCGACCCCGGCGGCCGCGCGGAGCTCCTTGATACGGGCGATCTGGCCCGGGAGCTTGTCGCGCGGGTCGCCCTGCGGGAGCCAGCCGTCGCCGCGCACCGCGGCGCGGCGCACGGCCGCGGGCGAGGAGCCGCCGACCCAGACGGGGATCCGCTCCTGGGACGGCCGGGGCAGCTGGCCGAGGTCCTTGAAGGAGAACCGCTCGCCCTCGAACTCCGGGTACTCCTCCGGCCCGAGGGCCGCGCGCAAGGCGTCGAGGGTCTCGTCGAGAACGGCCCCGCGGCGCTCGAAGTCCGCGCCGAGGGCCTCGAACTCCTCCTGGACGTGCCCGGCGCCGACGCCGAGGATCAGCCGGCCGCCGGAGAGGTGGTCGACGGTGGCGTACTGCTTGGCGCTGAGCAGCGGGTGGCGCAGGCCGAGGATCGCGACGTGGCTCAGCAGCCGTACGCGCTCGGTGACCCCGGCCAGGAAGGCCAGGGTGGCGACCGGGTCGTACCAGACGGTGCTCATGGGGCCGGCGAGCCGGCGCGGGATGGCCACGTGGTCGCAGGTGGCGACGTACCCGAAGCCCGCCCGGTCGGCGGCCCGCGCGATCTCGGCGAGATCGGCCGCGCCGGCCGATGCCTCCCAGGGCTCGGCGTAGATGGTGCTCTGCGACTGGATCGGGAGCTGCATCCCGTAGACCAGCCGACCTTCCGGAAACACGCGAGCCATGCCGTCCCCGCCTCGTCCTCGTCTGCCGATTCGTCATATCGACGCCGGGGGCCATCGTCGTAGCTGACGGTCCGTCAGGCAATAGGTGCGGGGTGAAGTCGCCGGTCGAACCCGGCGGGGAAGGTCGAGCCGAATAACATTACTTTTGTTACGATGGGTCCATGACCGACCAGCCCACACCCGGCGAGGGCCCGACCCGGCCCGTGTCCGTCTCCCTCCACGAGGGGACGATCGCCGCGCTCAAGGCGCGCACCGGAAAGCGCGGTATGTCCGCATACATCGAAACGCTCATTCAGCGGCAGCTGGAGCGTGACCGGCTCCGCGAGCTGATCGAGGACTCCGAAGCAGTGAACGGGCCCGCCGACCCGGCAGCCGTCGAGGCCAAGCGGACGATCCTGCGCGGCGAAGCGGCAGCTTCGTCGGACGCCGCGTGAGCGGGACGCTGGTCCTCGACTGCGAGGGGCTCTCCCGGCTCGTCCTCCAGGACTCCGGCCTGCTGGAGTGGCTGGCGGCCGCGGAGGCCGAAGACGTCCGGGTGGTGATCAGCTCGGTCACCCTCGTCGAGGCGCGCGACCCCCGGGTGAAGCAGGCCCGGTTCGACTACGCGGTCTCCCGGGTCAACGTGATCCCGCCGGGCGAGGCCATCGCACGGCACGCGAGCAGACTGCTCGCCGCCGCCGGGCAGCACGGCCACAAGTACGCGCTGGACGCCATCGTGGCGGCGACCGCCCTCGCCCAGCCCGGTCCCGCCACCCTGCTGACCTCGGATCCCGAGGACCTGTCCGCACTGTGCGGGAACCGGGTCCGGGTCGTCAGGATCTGACGGCCGGAGGCTGGCGGGAGCACGCCGCAAGGGCCTAGGGTGCCGCGCGTGGATCTGATACTGACCCTGGTCAGCGGGATCGCGTGGACCGTCGTGTACGTCGAGGCCATCCGCGTCGGGCTGCGCGAGCGGACCTACGCGATGCCCGTCGCGGCGCTCGCGCTGAACTTCGCGTGGGAGTCGACCTACGCCGTGAACGAGTTCCTCGGCGGGGTGTCCGCGCAGGGCGTCGTCAACCTGGTGTGGGCACTCGCCGACGTCGTCATCGTGTACACCTATCTGCGGTTCGGGCGCGCGGAGCTCCCGGACACCGTGACCCGGCCGCTGTTCGCCGCCTGGAGCGTCCTCGTCTTCGCCACCGCCTTCGCCGTGCAGTGGCTCTTCCTCGCCCACTTCGGCACCCACGACGCGACCCGGTACTCCGCCTTCCTGCAGAACCTGCTGATGTCGGGGCTGTTCATCTCCCTCTACGCCGCCCGGCGCGGCCCCCGCGGCCAGTCGCTGGTCATCGCCGTCGCCAAATGGCTGGGAACGCTCGCCCCGACGATCCTCTTCGGGGTGATCGAGGACGCGCCGTTCATCCTCGGACTGGGCATCCTGTGCAGCGTCTTCGACCTCGCCTACATCGCCCTGCTGCTGCGGGACCGGGGCGGGGACCAGGGCCGGGACCGGTCGGCCGACGGGCCGCAGTCGTCCCTCAGAATCCCGCCGGCCCCATCGCGATGACCGGCTTCGCGGCCGGGTCGAGGGTCTCCAGCACCTTCTTCATGGCCTCCTTCGGGATGCCCACGCAGCCCTGCGAAGGCCCGTCGTGGTCCACGTGGAGCCAGATGTTGCCGCCCTTGCGCTCGCCGTCCGGCTTGGTCGGATCCAGCGGCGAGGTCCCGGGCTTGCGGTTGAAGTCGATCGCGACGACGTAGTCGAAGGAACCCGCCAGCGACTCCCCCTCCACACCGCGGCCCGACGCGACGAAGGAGCTGCTGCGGTCGTACGGCAGCTTGGTGCCCGACGGCTTCGCCAGGCGCCCGCCCGCGTCCGTCAGCGCGAACACGCCCTGCGGGGAGGTCAGATCCCCGTACGTGCGCTCCGTGGACCAGCCCTTCGCACCGTTGCGCGCCGGCCAGCTCTCCGCCTTGGCCCAGTCCGCGCCGGCCGCCGGGCGCGTGTACAGGGTGACGGTGGAGTGCGAGGAGTCCTTCGCCGCGCCCGTCACGAGGACGAGCTGGCGGGAGTTCGCGGGGATCTGCGCCCGGGTCCGCTCGCTGAGGTCGGGCAGCCCCTGGAGCGCCTCCCGGTGCTCCCCGCGCGCGGCGCGGTCCTGGGCGGGCGGGCGGTCGTCGGCGGCCAGTGCCTGCCGGGGGTCCGCGCCGGGCTTC
This sequence comes from Streptomyces sp. NPDC037242, assembly GCF_055604165.1. Lineage (NCBI taxonomy): Bacteria > Bacillati > Actinomycetota > Actinomycetes > Kitasatosporales > Streptomycetaceae > Streptomyces > Streptomyces sp. NPDC037242. The sequence continues at coordinate 257,435 of NZ_JBVJUY010000004.1, read as the reverse complement.
TCGTACACGGCGTACGCCCAGCTCGCACCGAAGGTCAGCAGGCCGAGGGTGGCGCCGATGGCCAGCGAACGCGGGCGCCTGGAACGGGAACGGGCTCGGGCGTGCTTGCTCATTGACCCGACCGTACTACACCGTCGATCTTCCGCTCCGGCACTGCGTCAGGCCCCGGAGGCGCCCGGCGTGGGGAACCGGACCCGAACCGTGAGCCCGCCCTCCGGTTCCGCATTGGCCTCGGCGAAGAGCTCGGCGCCGTGCGCGCGGGCGATCGAGGCGACGATGGAGAGCCCCAACCCGGCGCCCTCACCTGCGGTGTGCTGCCGCTCGGCGCGGCGGCGGAAGGGCTCCAGGAGGCCGGGAACGTCCTGCGGCGCTATCACCGGGCCGGTGTTGGACACCGCCAGTTGCCCGTGCCGTTGCCCGTCGGCGGAGGCTTCCAGGGTGATCCGGCCGCCCGCGCGGTTGTGACGTACGGCATTGGCGAGCAGATTGCGCACCAGGTGGCCGAGCAGGGTCGCGTCGCCCGTCACGGTCAGGGGCGAGAGGTCGCGTACGACGGTGAGGCCCGCTCCGTCGGCCTCCTCCCCGACCGCGGCCAGTTCCGCCTCCGCGACGGCCGCGAGGTCCACCGGTCCGGCGCTCTCCAGGCCCTCCTCGGACACGGCGAGCAGCAGCAGGGACTCGATGAGGTGCTGGCTGGAGTCGGCGACGCCGATCAGCTTGGAGCGGATACGGGCCACCTTCTCCGGCGGCGGATCCCCGGCGAGGCCGATCTCGGCGGCCGCGCGCTGGACGGCGAGCGGGGTGCGCAGCTCGTGGGCGGCGTTGGCGGCGAACCGGCGCTGCGCGCCGACCAGGTCCTCCATCCGGCCGAGCATCCCGTCGAAGGTGTCGGCCAGCCGCTTCAGTTCGCCGGGCGGGGCCTTGAGGTCGATGCGTTCGTGGAGGTTCGCGGCGGAGAGGCGGCGGGCGGTCTCGGTGATCACGCCGACGGGGCGCAGCACGCGGCCGGCCATCCACCAGGCGAGCCAGATGGACAGCAGCGCGAAGGCGGCGAGGGCGAGGAGGGAGACGACGAGCAGCTCGTGGAGGGTGGCCTGCTCGACGGCGGAGCTGAGATTGCGGGTGGCCTTCCACTGCGCCATCTGCTCGGGGGTCGGGGTCGGCGACCCCGCCTCGACCCCGGGGAGCTTCTGGGCGGGGACGGGTGTGCGGCCGCCCTCGATGTAGGGAGGGTATTTCCCGTCGGCGTCGGGGATGATGCGGGTGGTCATGACGGCGCCGCTGATGCGGGTGTAGAGGCCGTTGCGGAGCAGGACGTTGATCAGTGCGATCAGGCCGCCGCCGGCGAGGAGGAGCAGGGAGCCGTAGAGGGCGGTGAGACGGGCGCGCTCGGATCGGAGCACCGCTCTCATTGCGGAGCACCGATCCGGTAGCCGGCGCCGGACACCGTCTCGATCAGCGGCGGCTCGCCCAGCTTGGCACGCAGCTTGCTCAGGGTGACCCGTACCGCATTGGTGCTGTACGAGGTGTCCTCCTCCCACACCTGCTCGATCAGGTCGTCGCTGCTGAGCACCGCCCCCTCGGCGCGCAGCAGCGCCTCCAGCACCGCGAACTCCTTGCGGGACAGCGCGAGCCGGCGCCCCTCCCGGGTCGCGGTCCGGCGCGCGGTGTCGACGGCGACGCCCGCGCCCTCCAGGACGGGGGGCAGGGCCGGCTGGGCGCGCCGCCCGAGCGCCAGGACGCGGGCGAGGAGCTCGTCGTAGGCGAAGGGCTTGGTGAGGTAGTCGTCCGCGCCCAGGCCCAGGCCCTCCACGCGGTCCCGTACGGTCCCGGACGCGGTCAGCATCAGCACCCGCGTCAGCAGCCGCTCGCGCACCACCTGCCGGCAGACTTCGTCGCCGTGCAGGCCGGGCAGGTCGCGGTCCAGGACGAGGACGTCGTACGCGCCCAGGCGCAGGCGCCGCAAGGCCTCCAGGCCGTCGCTCGCCTCGTCGACGGCGAGCGCGTCGCGGCGCAGACCCTCGGCGATCATCTCCCGGAGGAACTCCTCGTCCTCCACCACCAGAACTCGCATGCCGTCCTCTTTACCCGAGAAGGGCATTTCGCCGTTGTAAGCGTGAGCCGTTAGGGAAGCGAAACCCGCACTTCGCGCAGGCTCGGCCGCATGAAGCGATCCATGACGATGACCACGGCCGCGGTACTGACCGGGCTGACCCTCTTCGTGACGGCGTGCACCGGAGGCTCCGGCTCCTCCGACGGCAAGGACGGCAAGGACGGCAAGAAGGACGGGGCCTCCTCGAACGCCGCGAGCGGCGGTGCGGGCGGGGGCGGCGGCGCGGACGCCGACAAGGCCCTGAAGGTGCGCAAGTGCCTGCGCGACAACGGGATCGACGCCCCCGACCCGGAGCCCGGCCAGGACCCGCGGGGCATGACCCTCGGCGGGGGCGCCGACTCCGAGGCGGTCAAGAAGGCCTTCGAGAAGTGCGGGCTGGAGGCCCCGGGCTCGGGTGCCGGGCCCTCGCAGGAGACCAAGGACAAGGCGCTGAAGACGGCCAAGTGCATGCGGGGCAAGGGCTTCGACGTGCCGGACCCGGAGTTCAACGGCAACGCCATGAGCGCCATGCAGATACCCGAGGGCGTGGACAAGCAGGCCTTCATGGACGCGATGAACCAGTGCGGCTCCGAGTGAACAAGCGCGGGAAGTGGCTGCTGGGCTCGCTGGCGGTCGTCCTCGCCGTCACGGGCGGCGGGTACGCGGTCGTCGCCCAGCCCCAGGGCAGCGGCGACGGCGACGGGTCGCGGCAGCAGCGTACGGACGGCCTGCCGCCCGGGACGGCACCGGTCACCCGCGGCGACCTGAGCTCCGGCCTCAAGGTCGAGGGCACCCTCGGGTACGCGAAGGAGCGCAAGCTCAGCGCGGCCGGCGGCAGCGGCACGGGAGACGGTACGAGCGGCGGCAGCGGCAGCGGCAGCGGCGGCGCGGGCTCCCCGGGCGCGGGCTCCGGGGCCCCGGGCTCCGGGGGCGGCGGATCCGCCGTACTGACCTGGGCCGCCGGCGCGGGCACGGCGATCGAGCGGGACGGCAAGCTGTACGAGGTCAACGGCAAACCGGTACGCCTCATGTACGGCAGCACCCCCGTCTACCGGGCCATGAAGTCCGGGGACAAGGGCGACGACGTCAAGCAGCTGAAGGCCAACCTGCTGGCCCTCGGCTTCGGCACCGGCCTCGACGCGTCGGACGGCACCTTCACGGCGGGCACGGCCACCGCCGTCAAGCGCTGGCAGAAGTCGCACGGCATGAAGGAGACGGGCGAGGTCGGCAAGGACGACATCGCCTTCGCGTCCGGTCCGCAGCGGGTGCAGAAGAACGACATGGCCGTCGGCGACGACGCCGGCGCGGGCAAACCCGTGATGACCCTGACCGGGACCGAGCGCATGGTCCGCTTCCAACTGGAGGTGGCCAAGGCGGGCGCGGCGAAGGTCGGCGACCAGGTCACCGTGACCCTGCCCGGCGGGGGCACGGCCACGGGCAAGATCGAGTCGATCGGCAGCACCGCCAACCCCGACGGCCAGGGCACGGGCGGCCCCGGGGGCGGGGGCGGCGACAAGAAGCCGAAGGTCGACGTCACCGTCACCCTCGACAACGCCTCCGACGCCAAGGGCCCGGACCAGGCCCCGGTGTCGGTGAACCTGACCGGCGAGACCCGCAAGGGCGTGCTCTCCGTACCGGTCAACGCACTGCTCGCACTCTCCGGCGGAGGCTTCGGCGTCCAGGTCGTCGAGGACGGCAAGGTGCGCGAGGTCAAGGTCGAACTCGGCATGTTCGGCAAGGGCCGGGTCGAGGTGAAGGGGGACTCCCTCAAGGAGGGAATGCAGGTAGGGGTCCCGAAATCATGAACACGCACGCCCGCCCGGTCGTCGAACTGACCGACGTCACCAAGGAGTACCCCGGCCCGGTCCACGCCCTGCGCGGGGTGGACCTGACCGTCATGAGCGGCGAACTCCTCGCCATCGTCGGCCCGTCCGGCTCCGGCAAGTCCACCCTGCTGCACATCGTCGGCACCCTGGACCGCCCGACCGCCGGACGGGTCGCCATCGCCGGGTACGACATCGCGACCCTCTCCGACCGGGCCCTGTCGGCCCTGCGCTCACGCCACGTCGGCTTCGTGTTCCAGTCCTTCCACCTCGTACCGGGCATCAGCGCCAAGGCGAACGTCGCCGAAGGACTGCTGTACTCCGGCCTCTCCCGGGCCGAGCGCGGCCGCCGGGCCGAGCGGGCCCTGGAACGGGTCGGCCTCGGCGACCGCATGGACCACCGGCCGCACGAACTCTCCGGCGGCCAGAAGCAGCGCGTGGCCATCGCCCGGGCGGTGGCGGGCGAGCCCGACCTGCTGCTCGCCGACGAGCCGACGGGCGCCCTGGACACGGCGTCCGGCGAATCGGTCATGGAGCTGCTCCACGAGCTGAACCGGGACGGAGCCACCATCGCCGTGATCACCCACGACAACGAGATCGCCGCCAGCCTGCCCCGGCAGGTGCGCATCCGCGACGGCGAGATCGTCGCGGACGTGTGGAACGCGGCGACGGCGACCGGGGCGGGTGTCGCGTGAGGCGCGCCGGTACGGGTACCCGTGCCCGCAAGCTGACACCGCCCCGGCTGCGGCCCCGGGACGTCTTCCACGTGGGGTCGGCCGGGCTGCGCTCCCGCCCCATGCGGGTGTTCCTGTCCGCCCTCGGGATCGCGATCGGCATCGCGACGATGATCGCGGTGGTCGGCATCTCGTCCTCCAGCCAGGCCAAGCTGCTGCGCGAACTCGACAAGCTGGGCACGAACATGCTGGTCGCGACCCCGGGTCAGTCGATGTTCTCGGGCCAGGACACCAAGCTGCCGAAGGAGGCCCCGGGCATGATCGCCCGTATCGACGGGGTCGAGTCAGTCGGCACGACGGGCGACGTACCGGAGGCCGTGCGGCGCAGCGAGAACATCCCGAAGGAGGAGACCGGCGGCATCGCCCTGAAGGCCGCCAAGGACGACCTGCTGGGGACCCTCCGCGCGCGGATGCGCAGCGGCACCTGGCTCAACGACGCCACCGGCCGCTACCCGTCGGTCGTGCTCGGCCACGTCACCGCCGAACGCCTCGGCATCACCGAGCCGGGGCGGCAAGTCTTCATCGCCGGCCAGTACTTCACGGTCATCGGCATCCTCGACCCCATCCCGCTCGCCCCCGAGATCGAGCGCTCCGCGCTGATCGGGTGGTACGCGGCGCAGGAGCTGCTGGGCTTCGACGGCCACCCGACGGCGGTCTACGAGCGCTCCACCGACGACCGGGTCGCCGAAGTCCGGGCGCTCATGGGCAAGACGGCCAACCCGCAGTCGCCGGGCACGGTCTCGGTCACCGACCCCTCGGCGGCGCTCCAGGCGAAGGCCGCCACCGAGGGTGCCTTCAGCACCCTGCTCCTGGGCCTGGGCGGCATCGCCCTGCTGGTGGGCGGGGTCGGCGTGGCCAACACCATGATCATCTCGGTGCTGGAACGCCGCCACGAGATCGGCCTGCGGCGGTCGCTGGGCGCGACGAAGGGCCAGATCCGCATCCAGTTCGTCACCGAGTCCCTGCTCCTGTCCGGCCTGGGCGGCCTGGCGGGCATCGCCCTCGGCGGCGCGGCCACCGGCATCTACGCCCACGCCGGCGACCTCCCCTGGGTGGTCCCCCTCTGGGCGGTCACAGGCGGCTTCGCCGCCACCCTGGCCATCGGCACGGTGGCAGGCCTCTACCCAGCGGTCCGCGCGGCCCGCCTGTCCCCGACGCTGGCGCTGCAGGCGGGGTGAGGGGGCTCCCGGGGGGCGGTGGGGGTGTGAGGGGCGGGTCGGGACAGGGGCTTTGCGGGACTGCTGTCCCGACCCGCCCTACGAGCAGTCCTCCCGCCACCCCATCCCCCTAACCCCCGCCCCGCCCCCCACCCCCCGGCGTAACCTGACTCGATGAGAACTCCACGTCAGGCAGCACGAATTGTCGTTCGCTCCCCCGACGGGGCGGTGTTTCTGTTCCGGGCCGACAACGTCGAGGTCGGCATTCACTGGCTGCCGCCGGGTGGTGGGATCGATCCCGGGGAGAGCCCCGAGGACTGTGTGCGGCGGGAGTTGCGCGAGGAGACCGGGTGGACCGACCTGGAGCCCCGGCGGCTGCTCTGCACCTGGGAGCACGACTTCACGCACCAGGGCATCCCCGTGCGTCAGCACGAGCACATCTACGTCACCGACGGCCCGCACCGGGAGCCCGTCACCGAGTCCCCCGACGCGCATTGGCGCTGGGTGCCGGCCCAGGCGCTCGCCGCGCTCGGCGAGCCGCTGTGGCCCCCGCGCCTCGCGGAGCTCCTCGCCGACATCCCCGCCGAGCCGGTCCACCTGGGCCTGCTCCGCTGACGGTGGGCCGGGCCGTCAGCGCTTCGCGCCCGGGGCGCCCGTCACGCCCGTCACTCCCGTCACTCCCGTCGCGCGGGCGTACAGCGCTGCCGCGTACTCGCCCAGGAGCGTGCTCGTGGAGACGTCGTCCGTGTCGCCGCCCGTCAGGATGCCGATGATCCGGCCGTCCTTGGCGATCCACGCGCTGCCGCTCGTGCCGCCCGGGAAGTCCGCGCAGTCGAAGCGCTGTTCCGTCGTGCTCTCGCGGACCGCGAGGCCCGTGCAGGTGCGCGGGACCTTGCGGTCCGCCGGGTAGCCCGTCACCGTGACCTCCTCGCCGGTGCGGCCCGTGGTGTCCAGGGCGGCGGCGCCGGTGACGTCCTCGATGTTGCGGCCCGAGGCGTCGGGGGCGAGGCGGGCGAAGGCGAGGTCGTAGTCGTCGTCGGTGCCTTCGGCCCAGCGGGGGTCCTCGTAGACCTCCTCGATCTTCCAGGTGCCGTACGGGGCCCGCCCGTCGGCGTACGCGGGTGCGAAGATCGCGCCCGCGCCGGCGGTCCGCCCGTCGAGCAGGCAGTGCCCGGCGGTGACGATCAGGTTCCGCCCGGGGCTGTGCACGACGGTGGCCGTGCAGAAGTGATCGCCCTCCACAGTGCCCTCGAACAGCGCCCCGGCGATGCGCGTGACCCCACTCTCCTCGGGGACGGGCCCGTTCGCGCGGGGGCTCGGCGAGGTGGACAGTTGCGGCTGCTTCGGCGCTTGCGACTGCGACGACCGGGAGGTCGAGGATGCCGTCGGGGGCGCCGCCTCCACCTGCGCGGAGGCCGCGCCGTCCGAAGCGGGCACCACCTTCGTCATGACCGCGGACGCACCCAGCGCCGCCACCGCGCACAACACCGCTGTCGCCACGGTCCGCTTGTCCACCACAGACACCCCTCCCAGCTTTGCTCTGGCGAAGCATGCCCTGCCGCCACTTCTGCCGCAAGGGGCGGTCCGGTCGCGGTCCGGTCGCGGCCCGACCGCGGCCGCCCGCGACCTCTACGCCTGCCGCCCAAGGGTGTTGACACCGCCGCCCGCCCGCCCCACACTCCTCCGCATACATCGGAAACAGTTTACGGGGGACACAATGCTCGCCGCCGCACTCGTCACCGCCGCCGCCACGCTCACCGCCCTGGCCGCCGCGCCCGCCGGCCTCCTCGCGCACCGCGCCGTACGCCGCGCCCGCGGCGCCGAGGCACTGCGCATCGACTCCCCCCGCGGCATCGACGAGCAGGGCTTCGTACAGATCGGCGGCATCGACCAGTGGATCTCGGTCCGCGGCGAGGACCGGGCCAACCCCGTCATCGTCGAGATCCACGGCGGCCCCGGAGCCCCCAACTCCGTCCACGCCACCCGGACCCGCGCCTGGGAGCGGCACTTCACGATCGTCCGCTGGGACATGCGCGGCGCCGGCAAGACCTTCGGCCGCGGCGGCGCGCAGGGCCAGGGCGAGGTCTCCTTCGACCGGCTCACGGCGGACGCCCTGGAGGTCACCCGCCACGCGCTGGCGCGGCTGGGCGCGGACCGCGTCGTACTGGTGGCCAACTCCTACGGCAGCGTCTTCGGGCTGCGCCTGGCCCGCAGCCACCCCCACCTGTACTCCGCCTACGTCGGCACCGACCAGAACATCCAGACCGCCGGCCGCGACACCGCCGCCCACGAGGCGCTGCTGGAGCGGCTGCGCGCCACCGGGAGGACCAAGCGGCTCGCGCAGGTCGAGGCGATCGGCCCGGACCCGTACGCGTGGACCGCCGAGCAGCGGGCGACGTACGCCAGGCTGAGCGCGCAGAGCGACCCGCTGACGCTGGAGACGCTCAAGAAGGTGGTCCTGGGCTCGATGTGGCTGTCGCCGCTGCACTCACTGCGCGACCTGCGGGACTGCTTCAAGGGGCAGTCCTTCTCGGAGCGGGCGACCGAGGGGACGGCCGGGTTCGACGACCGGGCCGACGGGACCCGGTTCGAGATCCCCTTCTTCGTCTTCCAGGGCGAGCACGACGTCCTGACCCCGGCGGCGGCCGCCAAGGCCTTCTTCGACGAGGTCGAGGCGCCGGTCAAGCACTTCGCGCTGATCGAGGGGGCGGGCCACTTCGCCTCGTTCCGCTGCCCGGAGCGCTTCCTGGAGCTGCTCCTGACCCACGTCCGCCCGGCGGCGCTCCGGGCTGCCGCCCAGGCCGTCTCGGACACTCCGTTTACGTCAGATTGACGATAATCAGTTCCCGGGACTACGCTCCCGAGCATGGACACGAAGCCGACGCGGGCGGCACTGGAGGCCGAGATCGCACGGCTCGGCGCGATCATCGGGTTGACGCCGTCCGAGACCCCCGGCTTCAAGTACCTCGAAGGCGTGGCCGGACTCCTGTCGGCCGACCCGGACGGCACGCTGGGCCAGCGCCGCTTCGAGCGCGGGGAGTTGCTCTCCGAGCGGCAGACCCGCGACCCCGACGAGTTCCTCTACTGGGCCTTCGAGGCCGCCACGGGCCGCGCCGCCCACGCCTGGGTCGCCCGCCGTCCCCAGGAGCCGGAGGACCGGAGGGGGCGTGAACTGGCGCGCCAGGCCTCCCTCCTCCACGCGCTCGACCCCCGCTGGGCCGAGCGCTGGCACAGCGGGCTGGCGCAAGGGCAGCAGAACTGGACCGGCGGTCGGCCCACCCCCGTCCCCGTCCCCGAGATGCCTCCGGCGCCGCTCGTCCTCGACCGCCCCTGGTGGCGACGCCTGCTCGGCTGAGCCGCAGGCCAGGACCTACGGCGGACAGCCCCGGCCGGAGCGTGCCGGCCCGGGGCTGTCCGCCATCCGCCATCCGCCATCCACCGCCCACCGCGCGGCGCCCGCGCTCACGCCCCCGGCCACAGGCCTTCCGGGGTCAGGCCCAGCAGGTCGATGGCGTTGCCGCGCACGATGCGGTCCACGACGTCCGGCGCGAGGTGGCCCATCTGGGACTCCCCGACCTCCCGGGACTTGGGCCAGGTGGAGTCCGAGTGCGGGTAGTCCGTCTCGTAGAGGACGTTGCCCACGCCGATGGAGTCCAGGTTCTTCAGCCCGAAGGCGTCGTCGAAGAAGCAGCCGAAGACGTGTTCCGCGAACAGCTCCGACGGCGGGCGCAGCACCTTGTCGGCGACGCCGCCCCAGCCGCGGTTCTCCTCCCAGACCACGTTCGCGCGCTCCAGGATGTACGGGATCCAGCCGATCTGGCCCTCCGCGTACATGATCCGCAGGTTCGGGAAGCGTTCGAACTTGCCGCTCATCAGCCAGTCGACCATCGAGAAGCAGCAGTTGGCGAAGGTGATGGTCGAGCCGACGGCCGGCGGGGCGTCCGCGGAGGTGGACGGCATCCGCGACGAGGAGCCGATGTGCATGGCGATGACCGTGCCGGTCTCGTTGCACGCCTCCAGGAAGGGGTCCCACTCGTCGGTGTGGATGGAGGGGAGGCCCAGGTGCGGGGGTATCTCCGAGAAGGCGACCGCGCGTACGCCGCGTGCCGCGTTGCGGCGGACCTCGGCGGCGGCCAGCCGGGCGTCCCAGAGCGGGATCAGGGTGAGCGGGATGAGCCGGCCGCGGGCTTCGGGGCCGCACCACTCCTCCACCATCCAGTCGTTGTACGCCCGCACCCCGAGCAGACCGAGCTCGCGGTCCTTGGCCTCGGTGAAGGTCTGGCCGCAGAAGCGGGGGAAGGTCGGGAAGCAGAGGGCCGACTGGACGTGGTTGACGTCCATGTCCGCGAGGCGGTCGGGAACCGAGAAGGACCCCGGGCGCATCTGCTCGTAGGTGATGACTTCCAGTTTGATCTCGTCGCGGTCGTATCCGACGGCGGTGTCGAGGCGGGTGAGGGGCCGGTGCAGGTCCTCGTACACCCACCAGTCGCCGATCGGGCCGTCGTCGCCCTTGGCTCCCATGACGGGGGCGAACTTGCCGCCGAGGAAGGTCATTTCCTTCAGGGGGGCGCGGACGACGCGGGGGCCGATGTCGTGGTACTTGGACGGGAGCCGGTCCCGCCAGACGTGGGGGGGCTCAACCGTGTGGTCGTCCACCGAGATGATCTTCGGGAAGGTCTCCATGTCCTCACGGTAGCGTCAATCTGACGAACCGTCAGCTAGTTGTACGGTGATCGCTCCGCGATCGGTCCACCACGGGCTGACGGGTACGAGCAAGACAGGGCAGACTGACCCTTACACCTACGGAAGGCAGGGGGGACACCAGATGGACGGCATACCGGCCATCCCGCACCAGCGGAACCACCCCGAGGCGGCCCGGAGCCCCCGACGTCCCGAGGCCACGGCCCCGAGTGCACCTGCGGAACGGCCTGTTGCGGAGTCCGTCCCCGAAACCACTCCTCCCTCACCCCCCACCGAAACCTCCGAAGCGCACCAGATCGCCGAACCCGCCCCCGGAGGCTCCCGGTTCGCCGTCCTCGGCCCCATCCGCGCCTGGCGCGGCGCCGAGCTCCTGCCCTCCGGAACCCCCCAGCAGCGCGCCCTGCTCGCCGTCCTCCTGCTCCGCGGCGGCCGTACCGCCACCGCGCCCGAGCTCATCGACGCGATCTGGGGCGAGGACCCGCCGCAGCAGGCCCTCGCCACCATCCGCACCTACGCCTCCCGCCTGCGCAAGGTCCTCGACCCGGGGCTGCTCGTCAGCGAGTCCGGCGGCTACGCCATCCGCCTGCCCCGCGAGGAAGCCCTCGACCTGGGCATCGCCCGCAGCCTCGCCACCGACGCCGAGCAGGCCCGTGGCGCCGGCGACCGCGCGCTCGCCCGTACGCTGCTCGCCCGCGCCCTCGACGTCTGGGACGGCGAGCCCCTCGCCGGAGTCCCCGGCCCGCACGCCGAGACCGAGCGCACCCGCCTCGACGAGTGGCGCCTCCAGCTCCTGGAGAGCCGCCTCGACCTCGACCTGGAGCTCGGCCACCACGCCGAGGCCGTATCCGAACTCACCGCCCTCACCGCCGCCCAGCCGCTGCGCGAGCGGCTGCGCGAGCTGCTGATGCTGGCCCTCTACCGCAGCGGCCGCCAGGCCGAGGCCCTCGCCGTCTACGCCGACACCCGCAGGCTCCTCGCCGACGAACTCGGCGTCGACCCGCGCCCCGAACTCTCCACCCTCCAACAGCGCATCCTGCGCGCCGACGCCGAACTCGCCCACGCCGAGGACCCTGCGCCGGCCGCCGCCCCCATCCAGGTAAGGCCCGCCCAATTGCCTGCCACCGTCCCCGACTTCACGGGCCGCACCAGCTTCGTGGCCGAACTGGGCGAGATCCTCGCCGGAGCCGACGGCCAGGTCATGGCCGTCTCCGCCCTCGCCGGCATCGGCGGCGTCGGCAAGACCACCCTCGCCGTGCACGTCGCGCACGCCGCCCGCCGGCACTTCCCCGACGGACAGCTCTACGTCGACCTCCAGGGCACCGAGCCGCGCCCCGCCGAACCCGAGGCCGTCCTCGGCTCCTTCCTGCGCGCCCTGGGCACCCCCGACAGCTCCATCCCCGACTCCCCCGCCGAGCGCGCCGCCCTCTACCGCTCCACCCTCGACGGCCGCCGCGTCCTGGTCCTGCTCGACAACGCCCGCGACGCCGCCCAGGTCCGCCCGCTGCTGCCGGGCACCGAGGGCTGCGCCGCCCTCGTCACCAGCCGGGTCCGCATGGCGGGCCTCGCCGGGGCCCATCTCGTCGACCTCGACGTGATGAGCCCCGAGGAGGCCCTTCAGCTGTTCACCCGCATCGTCGGCGCCGAGCGGGTCGGCGCCGAACGCCAGGCCGCCCTCGACGTCGTCGGCGCCTGCGGCTTCCTGCCGCTCGCCATCCGCATCGCCGCGTCCCGGCTCGCCGCCCGCCGGACCTGGACCGTGTCCGTACTCGCCGCCAAACTCGGCGACGAGCGCCGCCGCCTCGACGAGCTCCAGGCCGGAGACCTCGCCGTCAAGGCCACCTTCGAGCTCGGCTACGGCCAGCTGGAGCCCGCCCAGCAGCGCGCGTTCCGCCTCCTCGGCCTCGCCGACGGCCCCGACATCTCCCTGGCCGCCGCGGCCGCCGTCATCGACCTGCCCGAGCACGACACCGAAGACCTCCTGGAGGCTTTAGTCGACTGCTCCCTCCTGGAGTCCGCCGCGCCCGGGCGCTACCGCTTCCACGACCTCGTACGGCTCTACGCGCGTGCATGCGCCGAGCGCGACGAGCAGCCGCCCAGCGAGCGCGACGCCGCCCTCGACCGGCTGCTGGACTTCTACCTCGCCACCGCCTCCGGCGTGTACGGGCTGGAGCGCCCCGGCGACCGCCTCGTCGCGCACCTGTCCGCCACCCACTACCCCGGGCTGGTCTTCGCCGACCCGCGGGCCGCCCAGGACTGGCTCTACGCCGAGGCCGACCCGCTGCTCGCGTGCGTCCGGCAGGCCTCCGTACGCGCCGGCGGGAAGGCCGCCGGCGGGGACACGCAGGTGCTGCGCCGAGCCGTCGACCTGCTGTGGGCGGCCAAGGACCTCGCCGAGTCGGGCGCCAACTCCAAGCAGTACGAATCGGCCGCCACGGCCCTGCGCGACGCCGCGCACGCCGCCGAGGACCCGCGCGCCGAGGGCCGGGCCCGCACCACCCTGACCAACGTCCACCTGGTCGCCGGCCGCTTCGCCGAGGCCGACGACGAGGCCCGCCGGGCCACCTCGCTGGCCCGTACCGCCGGCGACCCGCTGCCCAGCTGCTGGGCGCCCAACGACCGCGGGATCATCGCCCTGTACGAGGGCCGGCACGCCGACGGCGAGCGGTACCTCCTGGAGGCCATCGAGAACTTCCGGGCCGACGGCAACAACGTCGGCGAGGCCAGCGCGCTGTGCAACCTCTCCCGCATCCACGTGGAGCTGGGCCGCCTGACCAGCGCCATAGAGCTGGCCCAGCAGGGCATCGCCATCTACGACCGGATGGGCCTGACCCTGCGCCTGGCCAACGGCCGCTACGCCCTCGGCATCGCCCTCACCCAGGCGGGCCGCCTCGCCGAGGCGCTGTCGCAGCTCACCGAGGCGCTGTCGCTGTTCCACGAGAACCGGCAGCCGCTGTGGGAGGGCGTGACCCACTTCCGGCTCGCGGAGGCCCATCTGGCGGCGCGCAGGCCCACGTTGGCCGCCTCGCACGCCGAGCAGGCCATCGCGCTGCGCGGCATCGGCGGCGAGTGGCGCCGGGCCACCGTGCTGACGGTGCTGGGCAAGGCGCTGCGGCGGCTCGGCCAGCGGGACCGGGCGCGGGTGTGCTGGCGGGACGCGGAGGTCGTTTTCACGCAGCTCGGATCGTCCGAACTGCGGGAAGTCCAGGCCTTGTTGGCGGCCGAGATCGCCGCCTGAGCTGTGCCCCGGCATGCTGAACGAGGCGTTCATCGTTCGTTTATCGCCGCGGGCCAGTATGTAGTTCATCGACTCGGCGTGTCGGGGGGCGCGGGAGTCGGCTGGAGGACCACCCGTTCGGCGGTCCGCGGGGGAATCGCCGAACGGGCCCGACCCATCCATCAGGAGATCCGATGACGACGAACGAGAACATCCTGCCGAACGACGGCGACATCAAGCCGCTGGACAACCACGCTTCCGGTGCGCCGATCAAGCCGCTGGACAACCACGCGTCGGGCATCGAGACCAAACCGCTCGACAACCACGCCTCGGACGAGGACATCGTGACGCTGGACAACCACGCGTCCGGTCCGCGTCCGTAGGACGCAAGGCCTACCACGGGGGGACCGGGGGTCACGGGGGACCAACGGGGGGCAACGGGGGAACGGCGGTCGCGGTGGCCCGGAGGGGGAGCCACCGCGGCCGCCGTATGCGCGTTTCCGGCCGACCGGATGCGCGGGTGTCAGCCGAGCCGGAGCAGCCGCTCCACGCCCCGGGCGGCTTCGAGCAGCGCCGGGGTGAAGCGCTCCAGCTCCGCGCGGGTGGTCAGGAAGGTGACCGTGGTCAGGCCGACCGCGCCCACCGGCACCCCGGCCCGGTCGAAGACGGCCGCGGCAACGCAGCGCACCGAGGGCTCGTTCTCCTCGTCGTCCACCGCGTAGCCGCGGGCCCGGACCGTACCCAGTTCCTCGGCGAGCGCTTCCCGGTCGGTGAGGGTGCGCGGGGTCAGGGCCGGCATTCCGGCGGTCCGCACGACCGCGTCGGCCTCGGCGGGCGCGAGGTGCGCGAGGACGGCCTTGCCGACGGCGGTGGAGTGCAAGGGGATCCGCACGCCGACGCGCGAGGCGGTGCGGAAGCGCTGGTCGCTCTCGATCTTCCGTACGCAGGTGAGCGCGTCACCGCTGCGCAGCGCCAGCTGGACGGCCTGGCCGGTGCCCCGCTGGAGGAACTGCAGCAGCTCGACGATGCCCTCGGGCCGCTCGGCGCCGATCTCCGCGGCCAGGGTGCGCAGCCGTAGGCCGATGCCGTAGCTGCCCTCGCCGTCGGTGACGGCGTAGCCCTGCTCGATGAGGGACGACAGGATCCGGTAGGTGCTGGACTTGGGCACTCCGGCGGCCGCCGCGAGTCCCGCGAGCCGGTGCGGCCCGCCTGGCTCGGCCAGCGCCTCGGTGATCCGCAGGGTCTTTTCGAGGGCGCTGCCGGCTGCGGAGCTCCGGTCCATGCGTCGGCCCGGTACCTCGTTCCGTATGGCACCTGTCACGAAAACCCCAAAGGTTGGCAAAATTACTTTTTCTACTCTACGTGACGGAGTGCCCCATTTGTGGTCGGCCGAAAGGACCAGAAAGCTAGGCTGGGCCCGTGTTCACCTCACAGGGGTCACAGGGGCCCACCCTCCGCGAACTGGCCGTACAGGCCCTCTCCTCGATCGAGCGGGGCTACGACCTGCTGGCCCCCAAGTTCGACCACACCCCCTTCCGCACCCCGGACCGGATGCTCGACGCCGTCGAGGAGACCCTCGCGCAGCACGAAGGCTCCTTCGATGCCGGGCTGGACCTGTGCTGCGGCACGGGCGCGGGCATCGGAATGCTCCGCCGGCTGTGCCGGGGCCGGGTGACGGGGGTGGACCTGAGCGCGGGCATGCTGGCCGAGGCCCGGCGCGCGCACGCGGACGCGGACGAGCGGGTCGATTTCCTACGGGCGGACGCGCGGGCCCTGCCGCCCGCACTCGGCGGCTCGTACGACCTGGCCGTGAGCTTCGGGGCCTTCGGGCACTTCCTCCCGGCCGAGCGGCCCGCCGTCTTCGCCGGGGTGCACGGCGCCCTGCGGCCGGGCGGGGTCTTCGCCTTCCCCATCGGCGCCCCGATCCCGCCGCGGCACCCGGCCTGGTGGGTGACCGCGGGCTTCGACGCGGCGATGCGGGTGCGCAACGCCGTGTGGCGGCCGCCCTTCGTCATGTACTACCGGACCTTCCCGCTGGGCGGCGTCCGCGCGGACCTGCGGGCGGCCGGCTTCACGGTGGAGACCGTCCCGCTGGAGCACTTCGGGCGCCGCCCCGACGCGGTGCCGCGCTGGCGGCTCGTACTGGCGCGGCGGGCGCAGTGACTGCCGCTGGTGCCGCGTCAGGCACTAGCGCGCCCGCAGCTCCCGCTTGAGCACCTTGCCGCCGGCGTTGCGCGGGAGTTCGGCGACGAACTCCACCTCGCGCGGCACCTTGTAGTTGGCCATCTCCCGCCGCGACCACGCGATCAGGTCGTCAGCAGTGAGCAGCGAGCCGGGGCGCCGGACGGCGTAGGCCTTGCCGACCTCGCCCAGCCGGGGGTCGGGGACCCCGACCACGGCGATGTCGGCGATGTCCGGGTGCAGGCCGAGGAGTTGCTCGATCTCGGCCGGGTAGGCGTTGAAGCCGCCGACGATGAACATGTCCTTGATCCGGTCGGTGATGCGCAGATTTCCCGCGGCGTCGAGGACCCCGACGTCGCCGGTGCGCAGCCAGCCCTCGGCGGTGATGGCCTCGGCGGTCTCGGCCGGCTCCTCGAAGTAGCCCTGCATGACGTTGTGGCCGCGCACCCACACCTCGCCCGCCTCCCCCGCGGGCAGCGCGAGGCCGTCGGCGCCGGCGACCCGCACCTCGGTGCCGGGGATGGCCCGTCCCGAGGTGGAGGCGATGGTCTGCGCCGGGTCGCCGCGGCGGCACATGGTGACGATGCCGCTGGCCTCGGAGAGACCGTAGGCGGTCAGGACGGTGGCGATGCGCAGTTCGCCGCGCAGCCGCTCGACGAGCCGCAGCGGGACCACGGCCGCGCCCGTGACGACCAGGCGCAGCGCGGAGAGGTCGTGGTGGTCGCGCTGGGGGTGGTCGAGGAGGGACTGGTGCAGGGTGGGCGGGCCGGGGAGTACGGAGATCCGCTCGGCGGCGACGTTGGCGAGGACGGTGTCGACGTTGAAGACGGGCTGGGGGACCATGGTGGCCCCGCGCATCAGGCAGGCGATGATCCCGGCCTTGTAGCCGAAGGTGTGGAAGAAGGGGTTCACGATCAGGTAGCGGTCGCCCTCGCGCAGTCCGGCGAGCTCGCTCCACACGTCGTAGCAGCGCAGGGACTGGGCGTGGGTGATGACGGCGCCCTTGGGGCTGCCCGTGGTGCCGGAGGTGTAGATGATGTCGGAGGGGGCGTCGGGGCGTACCGCTTCGATGCGCTCGCGGACCGAGGCGGCCGTGACCGTGTCCCCGCCGGCCAGGAAGTCCTTCCAGGTGCGGAAGGAATCGGGGGCGTCCTCGGCGAGGACGACGACCTGCTCCAGGTGCTCCAGGCCCGGCAGCGGGCCGGAGCCCCGGCCCTCGGCGGCGGCCCGGCGCAGGGAGGCGACGTAGGAGGTGCCCAGGAAGGTGCCGGTGATGAAGAGCAGTTTGGCGCGGCTGCGCCGCAGGACGTAGGCGGCTTCGGTGCCCTTGAAACGGGTGTTGAGGGGGACGAGTACGGCGCCCGCCGAGACGGCTCCGAGCGCGGAGACGATCCACTCCAGGGTGTTGGGCGCCCAGACGGCGACCCGGTCGCCCGGCTCGACCCCGGCGGCGATGCAGGCGGCCGCGGCGTGCTCGACGCGCTCGCCGAGCTGCGCGTAGCTGATGCGGACGCGCCCGTCCACGACGGCCTCGTGCCCGGCGTACCGATCGGCGGCCGCGCGCACCAGGCCGCCGATGCTGCCCCAGCGCAGATCGCCCCGTACGTCCTCGTGGTCGCCGCCGCGCTCGCCGCCGCGGTCGTCCTCGTGGCCGCCCTCGCGCTCACCATCGTCCATCGCTCGTCGTCCCTCCCCACTCCTGCGACACCAGTAGCTGACTATCCGTCAGATTAGCTGTAGCCTTCGCGGCTGTCAGTACTGGTGCACCCCGGAGGTGGCGATGGCGGCAACGCTCAAGGACGCTACGGCGATAGTCGGCATCGGGCAGACCCCCTTTGCCAAACAACTGCCGCAGTCCGAGAAGGAGTTGGCCTGTCGAGCCATTCTGGCGGCACTCGCCGACGCCGGCATAGCGCCGTCCGAGGTCGATGCCTTCTCCTCCTACACGATGGAGGAGACCGACGAGGTCGAGGTCGCCAAGGCCATCGGCGCCGGCGACGTCACCTTCTTCTCCAAGATCGGCTACGGCGGCGGCGGTTCCTGCGCCACCGTCGGCCACCTCGCGGCCGCCGTCGCCACCGGCCAGGCCACGGTCGGCGTCGCCTGGCGCTCGCGCAAGCGCGGCTCCGGCCCGCGCCCCTGGAAGAACACCGCCGTCCAGCTCCCCACCCCCGGACAGTGGACCCGCCCCTTCGGGCTGCTGCGCCCCGCGGACGAGATCGCCATGCTGGCCCGGCGCTACATGCACGAGTACGGGGCCACCCGCGAGCACCTCTTCAACGTCGCGATGGCCTGCCGCAACCGGGCCAACGAGAACCCGGCCGCGATGATGTACGACCGCCCGCTGACGCGCGAGATGTACATGACCTCCCGCATGATCAGCGACCCGCTCTGCCTCTTCGACAACTGCCTGGAGACCGACGGCGCGCTCGCCTGCGTGATCGTGAGCGCCGAGCGGGCCCGGGACTGCCGCCAGAAGCCCGTCTACGTCCACTCCGCCGCCCAGGGCCTGCCCGCCCAGCACCACGGCATGGTCAACTACTGGAACGACGACCCGCTGTCCGGACCCGCCTGGACCGCCGCCCGACACCTGTGGAAACAGGCCGACTTCGGGCCCCAGGACGTGGACGTGGCCCAGATCTACGACGCCTTCACCCCCCTGATCCCGCTGTCCCTGGAGGGCTACGGCTTCTGCGGGCGCGGCGAGGGCGCCGCCTTCACCGAGGGCGGGGCGCTGGAGATGGGCGGCCGGCTGCCCATCAACACCGGAGGCGGCGGACTCAGCGAGGCCTACGTGCACGGCTTCAACCTGATCAACGAGGGCGTCAAGCAGCTGCGCGGCATCTCCACCGCCCAGGTACCGGACGCCGCGACCTGCCTGGTGACGGCGGGTGAGGGTGTCCCGACGTCCGCGATCCTGCTGAGAGCCTGAGGAGCCGATCATGACCGCCGACACCGCTGCCGACGCTGCCACCGCGGACGCCGACGCCACTGCCGCCTCCGCTGCCTCCGCTGCCTCCGCTGCCTCCGCTGCCGCCGAGGGGCTGCTCCTCCCCGTGCCCGACGAGGACGGCGCCCCCTTCTGGGAGTACGCCGCCCGGGGCGAACTGCGCGTCCAGGCCTGCACCGCCTGCGGCCGACTCCGCTTCCCGCCGCGCCCGTGCTGCCCGCACTGCCAGTCCTTCGACTCCGAGTGGCGCCCGATGAGCGGCCGGGGCCGCGTCTGGTCGTACGTACAGCCGCACCCGCCGCTGCTCCCCGCGTACGCCGCGCGGGCCCCGTACAACGTCGTCCTCGTCGAGCTCGCCGAGGCGCCGCACATCCGCCTGGCCGGCAACCTCGTCACCTCGGCGGACGCCCCGATCGACTCCCTCGACCCGGCCCGGCTGCGCATCGGCGCACGGGTCCAGGTGGTCTTCACCGAGCTCGGCGGGGTCACCGTGCCGCGCTGGATCCTGGAGAAGCCGTGACGCTGCGGGTCGAGCGGGACAAGGAGACCGGGGTCGCCCTCGTGACCCTGGACCGGGAGCGCAGGCACAACGCGATCGACCTGGCGACGGCGGCGGAACTCGGCGCGGTGTGGCGGGAGCTGCGCCACGAGGAGGACGTACGGGCGGTGGTCCTCACCGGGGCGGGCACGGCCGCGTTCTGCACGGGCATCGACCGGGGGGTGGAGGTCCCGCAGCCGGCGTCCCCGTACTCGGTGGACGATCCGCTGATCGCCATCGGCCCGAAGGCGTGCGACCTGTGGAAGCCGGTGATCGCCGCCGTCAACGGCATGGCGTGCGGCGGGGCCTTCTACCTGCTGGGCGAGTGCGAGTTCATCGTGTCCTCGGAGACGGCGACGTTCTTCGACCCGCACACGACGTACGGCATGGTCAGCGCATACGAGGCGGTCTACATGGCGCAGCGGATGCCCTTCGGCGAGGCCGCCCGGATGTCCCTGATGGGCACGGCGGAACGGCTCTCCGCGCGGCGGGCGTACGAGATCGGCCTGGTCTCGGAGCTGGCCGCGCCCGCGGAACTGCTCCCGGCGGCGCTGCGGGCGGCGCGGACCCTGGCCGGGTTCCCGACGGAGGCCGTACAGGGCACCGTACGGGCCCTGTGGTCGGCCAAGCAGGCCGCGCTGCAGCAGGCGCTGGCGCAGGCCCCGGCGCTGATCGCGCTGGGGAACCTGCCTCCGGAGCGGCAGGCGGAGCTGTTCGGCGGGCGGCGCGAGGGTGCCGTGGAGCCGCGGGTGCGGTGAGGGCGGCGGGGCGGCGGCGGTCGGGCCGGCGCCGGGGCGTCAGCGGATGCGGCCGATCTCGCAGCGCAGGATCTCGGCGGCCTTGGCCGCGTCCGCCATCGGGACGGTGACCGTCTTGGCCTCGCGACCCTTGAGGGTGACCCGGACCGAGGTGCTTTCGAGGTTGGCGCCCCGCTCGCCCGCGAAGTTCAGCGGTACGTCGAAGGTGCGCTCGGTGTCGACGCGCGAGGTGACCTCGATGACGGCCTGCGGCTGGCCCGGGCCGGCGCAGGTGACGACCGTGGCGCGGGCGGGCTCCTTGGTGGTGCCCTTGCTCCCGCCGGTGGTGGTGTTGGTGCTGTTGCTGTTGCTGTTGCTGTTGTTCGTGGTGCGCTTGGTCTTCTTGGAGCTGGAGCAGCCGCCCCCGCCGCCGCTGCTCTTGCTCTTCCCGCTGCCGCCGCTGCTCCCGCTGCTGCCGCCGGTGGACGAGAAGCCGGTGAGCGCGAGCACCACGCCCACCAGTACCGCCGTGAATCTGATCCGTCTTCCAGCCACCATGGCCCGATGCCTCCCCTGAGCGACGGCGGGCCACGCTATCAGGCGCCCGCGGCCCCGTAGCGGGCCAGGAACATGTCGACGCCCGCGGCCACGCAGGCCCGCAGTTCCGCGTCCTCGGGCCCGTATCCGGGGTCGAAGGTCTTGGCGAGCTGTGGGATCGACATGGTCACCGAGACGAGCTGGCGTACGGCGAGCTCCACGTCCGGGACGTCGAGCACCCCGCGCGCGCAGAGGTCCCGTACGGCGTCCACGAGCGGGGCGTTGGCGGCGGCGTAGGTGCGCTCGTACCAGAGCCGGCCGAGCTGCGGGAAGCGCTCGACCTCGCCGATGACCAGGCGGCGCAGCGACATCAGCTCGTCGGAGAGCAACGCGCGCGTCCAGTCGTACTGCACGTCGATCATGGCGGCGCGCAGGTCGGGGGCGCCGCCGAAGGTGGCCGGGCAGGGCTCCAGGTCGGTGTACGCGTGGTTCAGGACGCCGCCGACGACGGCGAGGAAGAGGCGCTCCTTGCTGCCGAAGTGCTTGTACACGGTCGGCTTGGAGACGCAGGCGCGCGAGGCGATGGCGTCGACGGAGGCGGCGCTGTAGCCGCTGCCGAGGAACTCGGCGTAGGCGGCGTCGGTGATCGCGCGCCGCTTGGCCTGGGAGGAGCTGACGGCTTCCGGGATCACCGGGATTCCGTAGGCGTCACAGGCATCGGTGGCATCGGTCTTGCTCATGGGGACATCCTAGCGCGCCGGCTAAACCAAACGGTGTAGTTGCGGGATTGAACTGAACGGTTTAGTGTTTTCGATGTCCAGAGCACGACTCACCGCCACGCTCCAGGGGGAACCACCATGTCCGAGTTCAAGATCTTCGCCATCTCCGGCAGCCTCCGCGCCGACTCGCACAACACCGCGCTGCTGCACGCCGCCCGCAAGCACCAGCCCGGCGGCCTGGACATCGAGATCTACGACGGCCTGCGCGAGATCCCGCCGTACGACCAGGACCTCGACAACCCCCAGGACCGCCCGGCCGCCGTCGCCGAGCTGCGCCGGCGGGTCGAGGAGGCGGACGGGCTGCTGATCGCCACCCCGGAGTTCAACTACTCCATCCCCGGCACCCTCAAGAACGCCATCGACTGGGTCAGCACCGACTGGACCCGCGAGGAGGGCCTGCCGCTGCACCGCAAGCCCGTCGCGATCCTGGGCGCGGCGCCGACGAACTTCGGCACGGTGCGGGCGCAGCTCGCGCTGCGGCAGGTGTTCGTGTGGACCGACAGCGACGTGGTCGTGAAGCCCGAGGTGCAGGTGTTCCGCTCCCACGAGCGCTTCGACGAGAGCGGCAACCTGACCGACGAGACCACGATCGCCCTGGTCCAGGACCTGCTCACCGCCCTGCGGACCAAGGTCGAGGCGGCGGCCGCGCGATGAGCGGCGCGTCCGGAGCCGAGGTGACGGCCGCGCCGCCGGTGACGGGGGTACCGGCGGCGTCCGTCACGGCGATAGCGCGCCTGCGGGCCCTGCCGGGGCGCGGGGCCGAGGTGCGCGCCCAGGCGCTCGCCCTGGTCGCGCCCACCAGGGCGGAGCCGGGCAACATCTCCTACCGCCCGTACGAGGACCCGGTCGCCCCGGGGTCCTGGGTGGTCCTGGAGGAGTGGGCGGACGAGCCGTCCTGGCAGGCCCACCTGGCCTCACCACACCTGGCTCGTGCCCTGTCCCGTACGGCCGCCCTGCTGGCCGAACCGCCGCTGGTCGCCGAGTACCGCGCGTGAACGAGGCCCTGCTGACCGCCCGGCGTGCGCGTGCCGGGGGCCGGGCGTAGCGACCGCCTCCCGACGCACCCCTCGGCCCCGGGGGGCCTCCGGAGCTTCGAGCTGCTGCGCCGGACTCCGCCCGGCGTGCGGGCGCCGGGGGCCGGGCGTAGCGTCGGGATCGAGACCTACCCCGCAGGGCCGGGCACGATCCGCAGCGCGCTCGGCTCGCTGATGGGCCTCACCACAGCGGCGGCCGCCGTCTGGAGCCCCTTCCGTGCCCGGTACGACGGCCGTCACGCCCCCGGACATGGCGGCGGCCCCGGCCCCCTGATGGGGGCGGGGCCGGCCGGCCGGGCAGGCGATGGGGATCAGGCCTCGACGACGCCCGAGGACGCGATCTCGATCTTGGCGCGGGTGGCGCCGGACTGGGAGCCCAGGCCCTCGATCTTGGTGACCAGGTCCGAACCGGAGACGACCTCGCCGAAGACGACGTGCTTGCCGTCGAGCCACGGGGTCGGGATGGTGGTGATGAAGAACTGCGAGCCGTTGGTGTTGCGGCCGGCGTTCGCCATCGACAGCAGGAACGGGCGGTCGTGCTTCAGCTGGAAGTTCTCGTCGGCGAACTTCTCGCCGTAGATGCTCTTGCCGCCGGTGCCGTTCTGGTTGGTGAAGTCGCCACCCTGCAGCATGAACTGCGGGATGACGCGGTGGAACGGCGAGCCCGCGTAGCCGAAGCCGTGCACGCCGGTGGCGAGCTCACGGAAGTTCTGAGTGGTCTTCGGGACGACGTCGTCGAAGAGCTTGAACTCGATGCGGCCGGCGGCCTCGCCGTTGATGCTGATGTCGAAGTAGACGTTGCTCATGGGGTCCATCCTGTCACTCCCGGTGCGACACGCGACCCGGAGGGCCCCGGCGAGGCGCCGGAACCCCCCGAGAACTTGATCGGGTGAGCCGTCCGCATATGCCTGCGGCGCATGTCCAAACGGGCTGCTGGCGATCGAGGCACAGGTCGTAGCTGACCGCGAAGCACGCATGTCCCGCTCCACTCCTCGTCGTCTGCCAGGACAAGACCACCGCCGACTGGGCAGCCGGGCCGTTCCGGCTCGGCTGGGCCGCTCGAAATCCGCCTGGGCAACAGCCTGGCAAGAGACATCTGGAGGCACTGATGCCGCGCACTTCCCCGGCCGGGGCACCCTCATCGAGGAGACCTACCTGGAAGGCGAAGCCAAGGGCAGGACCGAAGGTAGGAGCGAGGAGCGGGCACTGCTCGTGCTGCGGGGGCTGCAGAACCGGGGGATCGCCGTCTCGGACGGGATCCGGGACCGCGTCACCGCCTGCGGCGATCTGGACACCCTCGGGCGCTGGATCGACCTCGCCTTCACCGTCGGTCACGCCGAGGAACTCTTCGCCGAGGAGAGCTGACCCCCGGGGCCGAGCCCCGGGTCAGCCGGCTGTGCGGGTGCCCGTGCCCTTCGCCGCGTCCAGGGCGTAGACGCAGCGGTCCTTGCTGCACGCGTAGACCACGCCCGCCTCGGCCACCGGGGCGCCGGTGATCTCGCCGCCCGTGGCCAGCTTCCAGCGGAGCTGGCCGCCCGCCGCGTCCAGCGTGTACAGGCAGTGGTCGGCGGAGCCGAAGTGCACGCGGCCGTCCGCGACCGCCGGCGGGCCGGTGATCTCCCCGCCCGCGGCGAAGCGCCACTTCGGGGTGCCGGTGACCGCGTCGAGCGTGTACAGGGCGCTGCCCGCGCCCAGGTGGACGTTGCCGTTCGCGACCAGCACCGGGTCCGCGGACGGGCGGGGCTCCGTAGCGATGCGCCAGCGGTCCTTGCCGGTGGCCGCGTCCAGGGCGTACACGGTGCCGAGGTAGTCGGCGAGGTAGACCCCGCCGCCCGTGACCGCCGCCCCCGGGGCGAAGGCCGGGGCCGCCAGGAACACGGCCGGGGCCTCGAAGTGCCAGCGGACCCGGCCCGAGGCCCGGTCGACGGACAGGACGCGGGTGCCGGCCGCGACGTAGACGTTGCCGTCCGGAGCCGGGGTGACCCGCACCGGGACGTTGCCGCAGGAGGCCGCGTCGCCGACCGGGTACGACCAGGACTCGCGGCCGCTGCGGGCGTCCAGGGCGCGCAGCCGCGCGTCCTGCCACACGTACACGGTGCCGTCCGCCAGGACCGGGGCGCCCTCGGCGGTCTCGAAGTCGGTCTGCGCGCCGGTCAGCTCCCACAGCTTCTGGCCGTTGGACGCCTCCCAGCCCTGTACGCCGCCCCCGCGCGTGGCGGTGACGACGGTGCCCCGGTCGGCGCGCAGGGCGTACACCCAGGCGTCGGTGGACAGCCGCCACCGCTCGGAGCCGTCGGTGGCGTCGAGTGCGTAGAGGGAGGGCCCGTCGGAGGCGTGGATCCGGCCGTCCGCGACGGCCATGGACCAGGCGACGTCCCGGGTCTTGAACTGGCGCCGGCCGCTCGCCACGTCCAGGGCGTGCACCTCGAAGGAGGTGACGTACAGCAGGTCTCCGGCGACGGTCGGGGTGCCCCAGACCTCGTTGGACATCCGGAAGCGCCACGGCCGCCAGCGCCCGCTGTCCGGGGCCGGCCCGGGGTTCGGGTTCGGGATCGCCGGTACGGACGACGGGGCGGCCACGGCGGCCACGGCGGCCGCGGCGGAACCGCCCGGCGGGCGCACCCAGCCGGTCGCCGAATCCGCCGCCGCGGCGGGCGCCGCCGCCGTCGCGCGCGGCCCGGGCCCGATCGGCACCGGGGACCCGCCGAGGCGTACGGGCTCACCGGACGGCGCGGGGGTCAGCGGCGGCCGCTCGGGGCGCTGCGGGACGGCCTGGCCGGTGCGCGGGTCGACCCACGGGTCGGCCCCGCCGCGCGGCTCACGGCGGTGCGTGGCGGCCTCGGCGGCGCGCCCGGCGGGGCGGCCGGGCGCCGGGACCGGCGCGGCCGTCGCGCGCTGGCCGGCCCGCCGGGTCTCGATCATCGCGACGGCCCGCGCGGGCAGCCACGCCGAGGCGGTGCCGCTGTCGTCGCCGCCGTCGAACAGGTGCGGGGCGAGCTGCGCCTGAAGGTCGGCCGGCGTCGGGCGCAGGGTGGCGTCCATCTGCATGCAGGAGTCGATCAGCGGCCGCAGCTCGTCCGGGAGCCCCTCCAGGTTGGGCCCCTCGCGCAGCAGCATGAACACCGTCTCCACCGGATTGGCCCCGTGGTACGGCGGGTGCCCGGTCGCGGCGAAGACCAGCGTCGAGCCGAGCGAGAAGACGTCGCTGGCGCCCTTGACGCTGCGGGAGTCCTTCGCCTGCTCGGGCGACATGTAGGCGGGGGTGCCGACGGCGACGTTCGTCATGGTCAGGCGGGTGTTGGAGACCCCGCTCGCGATGCCGAAGTCGATCACGCGCGGGCCGTCCTCGACGACGAGCACGTTCGACGGCTTCAGGTCGCGGTGGACCAGGCCCGCCCCGTGGATGGACTGCAGCGCCTCGGCGATGCCGGCCGCGAGCCACCGTACGGCCTGGGCGGGCATGGGCCCGCACTCGTTGACGATCTCCTCCAGGGAGGGCGCCGGTACGTACGCGGTCGCCAGCCACGGCACGGCGGCCCGCGGGTCGGCGTCGACCACGGCCGCGGTGTAGAAGCCGGACACGGCGCGCGCCGCTTCCACCTCGCGGGTGAAGCGCACGCGGAACAGCTGGTCCTCGGCGAGCTCGGTGCGCACCGTCTTGATCGCGACCCGGCGTCCGGACCCCGACCGTGCGAGATAGACCAGCCCCATGCCGCCGGCGCCGAGCCGTCCCAGCACCTCGAAGGGGCCGATCCGTCTCGGGTCGTGCTGCGTCAGCTGCTCCACCACTCGCCTCCACACCTCCCCGTACGGACCCTTGCCGGGCCCGCTCCCTCAACAAGCACGCAACCGGCACACGCGCCGGCACGCGGCGGTCGGCCGGTGCAGCGTCTCACTCCGGGCCCCGCCCGGGGTCGTGCCAACCCGATTCTGTCAGGCCCGCGCCTGGTCCGGCCCCGTCAACGGGCCCGACTACGGATCCGAATGCGGACCCGGCCACCGCACCGGCTACGCCGACGGCCTGGTGCGCGGCTCCGACAGCAGTCCGAAGACCGCCCCCTGATTGTCCGCGACGACCGCGATCCGGCCGTAGGGGGTGTCGAAGGGATCCGCGGTGACCCGCCCGCCGAGCCGCTGGACCATCGCGACGGACTGGTCGCAGTCGGGTACCGCGAAATACGCCAGGAAGTGCGCGGGCATGATGTCGGGGAAGGCGTCGGTGATCAGGCTGCGGCCCATGACGGCGCTGTCCGGGCCGGGCGCGCTGCCGGGCGGGGACCAGACGCGGTATTCGACGCCGGCGTCGTCCTGGTCCTGCGGGACGTAGCCGAAGACCTTGGCGTAGAAGACGTCCACGGCGTCGCGGGCCCGCGTGTAGACCTCGGTCCAGCAGTACGTGTACGGCTCCTGCTGGGCGTCGAAGCCGTGGTGGGTGCCGGGCTGCCAGAGGCCGAAGACGGCCCCGCCGGGGTCGGCGGCCATCGCGGCCGTCCCGTACGGGCCCACGGGCATCGGGTCCATCACCATCTGGCCGCCGGCGGCGCGGATGCGCTGGGCGCAGGCGTAGGCGTCGGAGGTGTAGAGGTAGATCCCCCATACGGTGGGCATCCGGCCGTCGGGCTTGGGGGCGAGGGCGGCGACGTTGCGGCCGCGGCTGTAGGCCTGCGTGTAGTGGCCGTACTCGGGTCCCGCGCTGTCGGAGAAGGTCCACCCGAAGAGCTCACCGTAGAAGCGCTTGCCCGCCTCGACGTCGGGAAGCGAGGCATCCACCCAGCAGGGTGCGCCTTCCGCGAATGCGGCCATGAGCCCGTTTCCTTCCGTTGTGCGGGGGTGCGTCCCCTCCCGCCATCCTCCCCCAGCCATGATCCGACCGAATACTTGTCCACAGCCTGTTGATAAGACTATTCGGGGGATACCGCCGGGAACGGGGCGGCGCGCCAGGGGCGCCCGCACGGCCGAAAGGGAACCTCACGACGCTACGTGACGGCTCGGAGCCCAGGCCAGGCACCCCGTAACCCCATTTGCAGGCGGCCGAATCGCGCCCGGATCACCCCTCGGTAAGCTGACGGCATGACAGGAC
The DNA here is from genome assembly GCF_055604165.1 of Streptomyces sp. NPDC037242. Taxonomy (NCBI): domain Bacteria; kingdom Bacillati; phylum Actinomycetota; class Actinomycetes; order Kitasatosporales; family Streptomycetaceae; genus Streptomyces; species Streptomyces sp. NPDC037242. The sequence continues at coordinate 229,878 of NZ_JBVJUY010000004.1, read as the reverse complement.
AAGTACGCACCGTCGACGGCCGCGTTGCCGGCCGGCGCGGTCAGGCGACGCGGCAGAAGCTGCTCGACTGCCTCAGCGAGATGCTCAGCTCCTCGCCGTACCGCGACGTCAAGGTGATCGACGTCGCCCGCAAGGCCGGAACCTCGCCCGCGACCTTCTACCAGTACTTCCCGGACGTCGAGGGCGCCGTCCTGGAGATCGCCGAAGAAATGGCCAACGAGGGCGCGCAGTTGACGTCGCTCGTCGAAGGCCGTTCCTGGGTCGGCAAGTCCGGCTGGACGGCGGCGGAGGAACTCGTCGAGGGATTCCTGGACTTCTGGCGGCGCAACGACGCGATCCTGCGGGTCGTCGACCTCGGCGCGGCCGAGGGCGACAAGCGCTTCTACAAGATCCGCATGAAGATCCTGAACTCCGTCACCAACTCCCTCACGGAGTCGATGAAGGAGCTCCAGGCCAAGGGCAAGGTCGACAAGGACCTCAGCCCGGCGGCGATGGCCGGTTCGCTGGTCGCGATGCTGGCCGCGGTCGCCTCGCACCAGAAGGGCTTCCAGACCTGGGGCGTCAAGCAGGCCGAGCTCAAGCCGAACCTGGCGCTGCTCGTCCACCTCGGCATCACCGGAAAGAAGCCGACGAAGTAGCGGGGGGGGGGGGGGGGGGGGGAGGGGTGGGGGGGGAGGGGGGAGGGGGGGGGGGGGGGGGGGGGGGGAAGGGGGGGGGGGGGGGGGCGGTGGTGGGGGGGGGGGGGGGGGTGGTGTGGGGGTTGGAAAAACAA